>NZ_BAABLI010000015.1:0-306539 GCF_039544265.1 Corallincola platygyrae
GCCTTCGGGCATAGCCCTCAGGCGTTCAGCCAGTGCACGAAGCGATGCTTCGTCAGCGCACTGTCTTCACCCCCATGTGAGCGATAAACCTTTTAGAAACGCGTCTACCTCTTGGTTTGTAGGACAGACACCTAATTAAATGAAAAGGCTACCCGAAAGGGTGGCCTTTTTGCGTTGTGGGGTACTGAAAAACCACGGAGACACCTTCGCAGCTTGCGGGCAGCCTTTTAACTTAATGCGCCTGACGGCGCTTACCCCCGCGGTCAGCCCTTACGGGATGAACACCTTTCCTTTATCAACACCCCACGCCGCAGGGACTCCCGGCTTGCAAGCACAGCTTGCTGCGCGCTACGGCCACGGCAAAGCGATGCTTTGCTAACCGCGTGGCCTACGCCCCCATGTGAGAGGACTGTAAGGAACAAATGTCAGGTGCAACCTCTGCCATGCAGCCCACAGGCGCTCGCAAGCGAGCTGCGTTGGCCCCCAGCTCACGGCAGCAAGCCGCTCGCGCTTCGGGTGTATGAAGCTGCGCTTCATTAACAGCACACCCTAAGCCCCCATGTGAGCGGCGCTTCGCGCAGATAACCAAAATACAAACAAGTTGCTTGTAATCGACTCTTCCTAGGGGAGAGAGGGTTGGGTGCGGGGCTTTCGTTTTATGAAACCGTTACAAAGGCTGTTTGCTGATCAAAAAAGCAAGCCGCTTCTTAGCTTCAAGTTCTTCATCAAAAGGCTGTCCTTGGTCGAGCGCCAATTCCAAATAACGTTGCTCTTCTTTTTCGTTATTTTTGCGTTCGTAGATCTTTGCAAGCGAGAGAAGATCTTCTAACTCCAATGATGCGTGTTGGGCTTGAGAAGCAAGGTAGTTCTCGATTGCTTTATCCAGCTGCTGATTATGAAACTGGGTCCTGGCGTAAATTTTGGTTACTTCCCCAAATTGAGGAGCAATTTGGTGAGCCTTGGTTATTGACGTTAGTGCGGATTGATTCTGATTAAGGGCAAGATAACTTAGGGCTATTTGGGCTTTGACTATTGGATTTCCCGGCAGCTTATCTTCCATTTCCTGATAGGTCTTTAGTGCTTCTTCGTAACTACCGGCTGAGAAAGCTAAGTTTGCTAGTCTGCCTTTTAAGTCGAGGGACTCCGGGGCTTTTGCGCTGGCAACCCGATACCCAGCCAATGCTTTTTCAAGGTCTCCTTGATGAAAAGCGATATCCGCTACTTCAAGTTCGGGAATCAAGAGTGTGGGGTTGCTCTCTTTTAATTTTTTATACTGGCGTAATGCTTCTTCTGCATTCCCTCCCTTCCATAGGCTGCGGGAAAGGTTTATTTGGGCTAACGAGTTGTCATGTTTTATGGGGGCTTCCGTAGCCATCTGGAAATAACCCTGTCTGAACAGGTAGTAGCCATAGGCGATATTGAGCCAGTCACTCTTAGTAAGCGCAAGGAACTGCGTTCTGACTCTTGCTTCTGACATATCGAAATAGAGTGGTATCAGGGACTTTAACTGCTGTTCGTTTTCGACACCTTTGTACGCAAATGATAGTAGTTGGTGGAGCGGATCTGCAGGATCTAACCGCATCAGGCGAGTTATGATCTTATCGGAATCAGCACTTTGTTCAGTGAGAGATATGAGCGCTTTAAGTTGTTGAGGCTCTCGACTGTTAATTTCATCTAACCGACTAATCAACAATTTGGATTGCTTTACATTGCCTTGGCGCCACTCGATTAATGCAAGGTCTAACATGGCAACATAGTTTTCAGGGTGCAGTTCGAGTACCCGGGCTATTGAGCGCTTAGCGGAGACCAAATCGTTATTGATCATCGCTACTGCCGAAAGAATCAGGGGGCCCCCTGGATGTTCAGGATCAAGTCGCTGCCAATGTTCGGCGTATTTTTCAGCATCATACAGATTACTTTGAGAGAGGCTGATTTTGGTTAGAAAAACGGTTGCCGCAAGGTTGTTGGGATCGAGGGTCATTACCTGTTTGAGTAGTTGAGATGCCGCCTCGTTGTGTCCTTGTTTAAACAATATCTGCGCTTTTAGTAATTTCGCCTCGCTACTGTTAACAGGCATATCGATGACTTCAAGCGCTTTAAATAACCTATTTTGCTTTGCATAACCTGTCGCCGCAATAAAGGCGGTAGAGGAGAATAGTTGAGGTGCAAGACGTTGAAGTTCTGTTAGGTGTTTGGTCAGAGCTAAGTCCTTATGCTGACCGAGCAGTGCTAGAGCATACAAGTGATGTCCCGCGGGGTCTTCTGGACGTTCAGCTATCCAGTTTTTGGCGGCGAGCTCAGCATCGATGAAGTCATTGTTACCAATCAACCCTAATATCTGTTGCTTTGCGCCTTGAACATAAAGCCCATCCATCAGGGTTTGGTTGAGCCAGTCGAGATCACTCAATCCATAACTGTCACTACTGCTCAAGCTGTTCGATTTGAGCGCGTCTGAGAGTGCGCTATCAAGCTTTCGCTGTGAAGCTGTGTCTGACAAGTTTATTGGCGCGGCTAAAGATACAGGCAACCAAAAGGCCAAAATCAGAGCGGCACAGTGGCGATAAATATGGCTGATAAGTTGGCTCATCATCAGTAGTTCCTTTACTGGCGTTAACCTACCAGTTTAGACAAAAATGGCGCTACCGCGGAAACGGTAACGCCATTTGTGATTGGAAGTTGGAGTTAATCAACCAACTAGCCTTGACGGCGACGATACATTACACCAAACAGTGCCAGAGCCAGCATTGCCAGTGGGGCTGGAGCTGGAACATCTGAATTTGGTGGAGGCTCGTTAAAGCCTGCTTCGCCTTTCACGTGGAAAAGCGCAACAAAGATGTTGTCGTCATTAGATGGATTATTGGTATCAACTTTTATCTGGGTATCACCATCGTTGATAAACGGAACCAAGTTGTAACGTTCATCATCGTCTGTGTAGTTATTAGGATTCAACAGGTCATCGTCATAACCACCCATGGTGATCAGTGAACCATTACTTTGCTGTTCACCGTCATCCCAATTACCTGCGTTGTTGGTGAGCAAATTGCCATTAACGTCAACGTTAGACTTCTGATTACAGCAACTGAAGCTAATACCTAAACGCATCTCAGCAAAAAACGCTGGATCCGTAGTATCGATGGGGTCGGCGAAATTTACTGTGGTGGTATCACCGTCGAGTGCTGCGCCGCCATCAAGAATAGCTACAGTAGATTTTTCAAGAGAAGCCAATTCGTAAACCACAATCAATGCTTCACCATCCGTACGTGAATCAGATTCACGAAGGCTAAAGTTGTAGACGCCACCTGGGCCGCCATCAATGGTAGGCTTCACCAGATCGGTTACATCTTTACGGCCTGTGCGGAAGTAGTTTGGCAGTGAAGGAGGAATTGGGTTCACATATTCCTGATCCCAGGAATTGATGTTAGTGCCGTTGAAGTTAACATCACCCATTGCAGGTGCTGAACCATACATCGCGGAATAAAGGTAAGCTGCAACTACTGTTGCTCCCGCAGGGACGGACGCAGAAATAGTGCCGCTTTGACTTGTACCACCCCAACCGTCGGAGGAAACACCGTAGTTGCCTACGTACGTTTTAAAGGTAGTTAAAGACGCAGATGCCATGCCTGATACTGCCAGCGTGACAATCATTGCGCCGATTTGTAAAAATCGCTTCGCATTAATCATCGTGTGATTCCTTACTTTTTAATGCATATCCATATACAGCTCTAAAGTATCAGCCGCGCTACATCTGGGCTGCGCGGTTGAGTCATACCTTGTTTAGCAAGATGCTCGCCAGTTATGAATTCCAGAATTTTTCAACGTGTTAGCCTGCATATGAGGTCGCGACATTGCTTTTTTGTAAAGATCTTCGACGCGACCACTAACACAAAATTGGTAGGGATATTGTGCTTTACTTGGGCTAAAGCCCGAACCATAACGGGTGATATAAAAACGTCTTCATGGAGCGAT
Source organism: Corallincola platygyrae (assembly GCF_039544265.1). Classification (NCBI taxonomy): domain Bacteria; kingdom Pseudomonadati; phylum Pseudomonadota; class Gammaproteobacteria; order Alteromonadales; family Psychromonadaceae; genus Corallincola; species Corallincola platygyrae. Next base: position 3,967 of record NZ_BAABLI010000015.1, read on the forward strand.
TATGACGCGTCATTGGTATTTCTTGGTGGGACTGTTTCTCTTCATCGCAGGGGTTGCGTTGGCAAGCGACTTCTCTGGCTTTGTTGGTGGCTCTGCCATGATGGGCGAACCACTAGCTCTTTTAATGTTGCTGATTTTCTGTATCGCCTACCTATTAGTGTTTTTTGAAGAAAAAACGGGAATAGCAAAAAGCAAACCGATGATCTTCAGTGCAGGGCTGCTTTGGATGATTGCATCCGTGATAGCGTATCAGCATGGTCTGGAGCATGATGCTATCCGGCAGGCGGTGACCCATAACCTGGATGAGTTTGCAGAGCTGTTTTTGTTCCTTATGGTTGCGCTGATTTATATCAAGCAGATCGAGGAGCGACAGGTCTTCGAATTGCTCAAAAGTAAGCTAATCAGCCGGGGATACAGCTACCAGGGCTTGTTTTGGCTAACGGGCATCATTGCGTTTTTTCTTTCTGCGATAGCAGATAATCTGACGACGGCACTGGTTATCGGCACCGTGGTCATTGCTGTTGGTCAGGATTCTCCAAAGTTTGTTTCCATTGGTTGCATCAATACTGTCGTCGCGTGTAACGCTGGCGGCGCTTTTTCTCCGTTTGGTGATATAACCACCCTGATGGTCTGGCAAGCAGGTAAGGTTGAGTTCCTCGAGTTCTTGAAGATATTCATTCCTTCATTGATTAGTTTTCTTGTCCCTGCGGCTGTGATGGCGATTTTTTTGCCTAAAGGATCTCCTGAGACCTTGGGTGTGGATGTCAACTTAAAGCCGCATGCCAAGCTTTATTGTTTTCTCTTTGCATTCACTATTTTGTTGGCCGTACTGAGTGAGCAGATACTGGGCTTGCCACCCTACCTCGGCATGATGACAGGCCTTTCTCTGTTGATGTTAGGTGAGTACTTGTTTAATCGTTCTCTGCCTGAATCTGATCCTGATAAGCAGCGCAATCTTTTCTCGGGGTTGGCTGAGGCGGAGTGGGATACGTTAATGTTCTTTTTTGGAGTGATGTATTGCGTTGGTGCTTTGGGATTTATTGGCTATCTGGCGTGGCTCTCTGATCTTCTGTATACCGGTTATGGTGCGGATGCCGCGAATATTGTGGCAGGGTTGATTTCCGCGATGGTAGACAACATCCCGGTCATGTTTGCCATTCTGCAGATGGACCCGGCAATGGATCAGTTCCAATGGTTGCTGATTACCTTGTGTGCGGGGATTGGTGGCAGTGTGATGTCGATTGGCTCGGCGGCTGGCGTAGCCTTGATGGGGATAGGTCGTGGCCATTACACCTTTTTGAGTCACTTGCGCTGGTCAGGGGTGATTTTACTCGGTTACGGTGCGGGTATCGGCACGCACTATTTGGTTAACCTTTGATTCGTTGGTGGGAATTTTAGAACTTTCTTTTGCGTCAACTACTCTTAATAGAGTGAATCGACCGTGATCTTATTCGCTGAAGCGAAGGTAGAAGAGGTGTTAGATTTAGTACACATACTCTTGAATTCAGAGTTTTAGGGTTGCTAGGAGCCGACCTGTAATTGTCCGCACGGATGCCTCTTGTGGTCTGACGTAAGAGGTGATTTATGAGCTTTTTTCACTTTACCCGCGAAGAAAAACGCTACCCGGTTGCCAATATTGCTGTACTTGTTTGCGGTGCAGTTGCATTGCTGGTTGCTATCGCAATTTAGAGACGTGGACATGAAAAGGGCAGCCGTTCGGTTGCCCTTTTTTGATCTCTGAAACCTCCCTGATTCGCTTTAAATCGTTCAGTTTCGCTACTCTGCCAAGTTTTGCATAAATCTGATTGTCTCGAGCAATCGCCTATAGGTTGTAGCATAGAAGACTAGCCAATCAGTTGCCTTGTCCTGTTTAGTTGCCAGTGTCCGCAGAAGTGAAAAAGTCCTTATCGGGAGTGATCTGCTGTTATGTGTTAGCGTAATTAACTGCTATTCAAATAATAATGTGGCTTTAGGGGAAAACAGAATGATTCGACTATTAGTGGGAGCCTTGCTCTGCACGCTAGGCTGGGCTGCTAATGCAGACCTGACAGAACGAGAAGGTTTGGTGACTGCTGGAGGCAACCCTATGGTGTTGCTTGGCAATGGTGTGAACGTGGGTGATCAGGCGCCAGATTTTAAAGTCGTTGACGCTAAATTTAAGCCGATTCACTTGAGCGACTTTAAAGGTAAAACTGTACTTGTTTCGGTGGTACCCAGCATTGATACCGGCGTGTGTTCGCTGCAGACCAAACGTTTCAACAAAGAGGTCGCTAAGCTGCCGGGCGATATTGTACTGATAACCTTGTCGACAGACCTGCCTTTTGCCCAAAAGCGATTCTGTGAAGTTGAAAATGTCGACCAGATGCCTGTGCTTTCCGACGCCGTATGGCGCGAGTTTGGTGAACACTATGGCTTGTTGATTAAAGACCGCGGGCTGTTGGCGCGTGCCATTCTCATCGTAGACAAAACCGGGAAGCTGCAATACCAGGAGCTGGTGAAAGAGATGAGTGAGCATCCAGATTATGATGCGGCACTGGCTGCGGCGAAGAAGATTCATCAAGGCTAAACAGAGCAACATTTGCATTAAAAAAGGGGCTGTCGATTCAGCCCCTTTGTTGTTTTGGTCAGACAGTATTACTCAATAACTGGCCGTTTATGAGCAACGCCCTGATGACAGTCAATGCAGGTTTTGCCTTCCGTTTCTATCTGCTTGTGATTGGTGCGCACGCGGATAGGTTGTGCATCGGTATCCCAATTTTCTGGGATATGGCAGCTTCGACACTCACGGCTGTCATTGGCACTCATATCGTCCCATACGTGCTGAGCCAATCTTAGTCGCTCCTGTTCGAAATTCTCCAGCGTCACGGTTTCCATTAACTGGTAGTAGATATCTGCGGTGGCTTTGACCTTAACGATCATCTTATCGACGAAAGGTTTGGGTACATGGCAATCGGCACAGGTGGCGATGACGCCTGAACGGTTTTTGAAGTGAACGGACTCGTGGTATTCCTCTACGATAGTATCCCGCCCAATATGACAGCCGTAGCAGAACTCATTGGTGTTGGTGTAATCCATGACGCCATGGAAAGCGGTAACGCCGATAACACCAACAATGACAGCTAAAAAGCCACCTATCGGGATCCCTAACAGCCACTTACTTTTTGTTGGTCGCCAAAGTCGACCCGGCTTTTTAGGCGCATTCATAAACGATCCTCGCGTGAGGGCGAAAGCCGCTCAAGGAGCGGCTTATTCACCTTATTTACTTTCGCTCAGATAGCGCTGCTTGAATGCCTTTTGCGCTTCCAGTCGTTTTTGTTTCACGGAGTCTGGCTCTTTACCTGAGAACCAGGCATGTTCGGGGCGTGACAGGATCTCATCAAGTAGCGCGCGGGCTTCTTTCGCCTGTTCGCTCTTGCCTGCATGTTCAGCGTGCTCAACGACTTCAATATACTGAGGCACCATTTCTATGTAGAAACGTTCAGCGATTTCGTACATGCCATGCCATTGTACGTAGTCTGGTGCCATCATAGCGGCACCGTGACGGGCGCGACGACCTTCGTGGTGCCATAGGTAGAACCAGGTCCATTCGATCTCTTCGTCAAACTGCTGTTTGGTCAACATCTCATGTTTGGCCAGCATATCCATCATGGCTTTGCCTGGGCGGGCGAACTTGTCATTGTAGAGCACGACCAAGTGGTCAAACTGCTGATAGAAGTTTTCCACCCAAGGGCTGGTATGGCATGCGCTACAGACCTTCTTCATATCGGCTCGACGGTCTTCCCAGGATTTTACTTTTTTACCCTGAGCCAATGCCTTGGCATCAATTTTTTCTGAAATGGCGGGGCGTAAAGTCCAACTGATACGTGCGCCAACATCGTGGGTCAGTGGTAGCTCACGTGTGGCTGACATGTGACAGGTTGCGCACGTAGGAGCGGCATCATAATCCTCTCCCACAATCCATTTTGATGAATCCAGATTCATACGGTCGACATTGGCATAGAAGTTAATGCCGTGTTTGGACTCTTCATAGATCTCTTTCTGTGGATGGTCAGGACCAAGGTGGCATTTACCGCAGGCTTCAGGACGACGGGCCTGTACCATAGAAAACTCATGACGTTGGTGACAGGCGCTGCAGGCGCCGACAGAACCGTCCGGGTTGATTCGGCCAATGCCAGTATTGGGCCAGGTAGTGGGGTCCAGATCCCCATTTTTCAGTACTTTTACCTCTGCACCATGGCATTGCCAGCAGCCACTCACTGCGGCAGGAGATTGCCCGTTAAAGCTTAAATGGCCTTCAACGACTTCTGCTAAGAAGTTATCCAGAGACCCGATAATCTGGCCTGCTTTGGCGTGGTGGCTGGCGGCAAACTCAGCAACTTCTTTGTTGTGGCACTGCCCACAATCTTTAGGCGATACGATCACCGCAATGTCGAACCCTTCATGTTTGATAGCATCAGCATCATTGGGGTCAGCACTGTGGCATTCGTAGCAACCAATGTTGGCGCCAAAGTGCTTGGAGCGCCCCCACTGTTGATAGAGCGCAGGGTTTTGTTCTTTGTGGCAAGCAACACACTGTTTGCTGGCGTCACTCAGGGAGGTAAATGGCTTCAACATCTGCGCTTTGGGTGCAGCATAGGCCAGGCTCAGCATCGCACTGATGCAGAGCAAAGTGAGTAGGGCAAGGAATCTTACTTGTACCGCCAAACGTCCGTTAGTCATGGCTTTATCCATTCTTCGTCGCGTGGTCGTACCCTTATTATTTTTATGGGTACAAGGATGGATAAATAATAGACATATAATCCACATTTTATGTGGGTGATTTGAAAAATTGTTAACCCCCTCACTGGTCGATAAATAAACAACTGAGCGAGATCAAACCTTATAGCCAGTTAAGAGTTTGCTCATAAATAACACATTATCTATACTGTATGCATATACAGTATTTGGTGGTGTTAATGGGGTCTCTTGAATCCTTATTTGATAGTGGTGCGATATGGCAGGGGCGTAATCCTCGCACAACTTCAGAATGCTCTTTTCCGACTCAGATAGCCAAGCTTGATGATGCATTAACTGGTGGCTGGCGCACGGGTGAATTAATCGAGTTGCTGTTATCACAGCCAGGGATCGGTGAATTACAGTTGCTGCTGCCTGCCATGGCTAAACAAGCGTCGCGTGATGCCTGGCAGTTGTGGATAAATCCTCCTGCTATGCCTTATGCCCCAGCGCTCTCTGCAGCAGGTCTCGAACTTTCACAACAGTTGATTGTTGAATCTCGTTGTTTAAAGAAGGCGTTATGGAGTGCTGAACAGGCGTTGAAATCTGGCTGCTGTAGCTGCGTGCTGCTTTGGTTACCTGACCCCAGGCTACAAGCCAGTATGACTCAGTTGCGCCGACTGCAATTGGCCGCAGAAGAGGGCAATGCCCTGATTTTTATGTTGCGCCCACAGTGGTTAGGTGAACAATTTACCCAGCTGCAAAGCTCTCCCGCAGCAACCCGATTATCGCTTAGCCTGATGGAAGATGGATTGAGTGTTGAGCTATTTAAGCGTCGGGGTAGCTGGGCGCTTAAACCTTTCACGGTAGATCTGTCGACAGGTTTACAGCTTCCACAGATCACACCGCAATCAACCCATCAAACCTGCTTGCAAACCTCTGGTGCAGATATCATTCAAGGGCCATGGAGTTAGAGGGGTATGGCTTGGCTGGCGGTAGAATTTCCGAACCTGGCACTGGAGTGGTGTAGCCGCGGTCTAGGTGATGCCCAGACAGTGGTGCTGCTGGATTCTAAACATAAGGTTTCCCAGTGTAATCAGATCGCGGCGGCTCAAGGGGTTGAACCGGGCATGACGCTGGCCACACTGCTGGCGCTGGTCGACGACGTCACTTTGGTCAGTGACAGTGATGCTCGGCGCTTGTATGGGCTTACGCCAAGCCGAGAACTTGGCCAAAGTTCGGTTAAAGGGAACTCAGGTAAAAAGAGTGCGGGTAAAGAAAGACGTAGTAAACAAACTGAGTCTCTGACATCCCTTGATGCACTTCAGCAGTTGGCGCTCTGGGCAAACGATTACTCTGCCCAGATCCTGCTTGTTCCCCCTCAGAGCCTAGTGATTGAGATCGGCAGTATGCTGCGATTGTTTGGCGGCTTGCCTGGGTATTTAGCGCAATTTGAACATGGATTGCAGCAACTCGATTACCCCTGCCGTTGGGCAACGGCACATACGCCAGTAGCGGCATTTACCTTGGCTTATACCGCAACAGCGTGGCGTCAGGTGAGCGCAAAATCGACGATGGCGCAGTTGGTTCGATTACCTGTTACCAGTCTGCCGATCAGTGTCGAGCAAAAGCAGTCTCTGGAGCGGTTAGGGCTGAGTCAGCTGGAGCAACTTTTGGCGTTACCTGCAGCGCAGGTGCGTAAACGATTGGGCGGAGCATTACTGTGTTGGCTATTAGAACTGCAGGGCCGCCTGCAACCCAGGTTTACCCGCTTCGTTGTACCTCCTCAATTTGAGATGCAGTTACCGCTGCTGGCTGAAATCGTGCACATCCACGGTTTGTTATTTCCATTACGGCGCTTGCTGGAAGGTATGGTGAGTTACATGCGTCACCGTCAGTTGGCAACAACAAGCTGTCTGCTGTCGCTGACTCACAGAGATCAGCCAGCCACATTGATCCGTTTGAATTCTGCGGCGCCTGAAGTGGCATTGGCAGAGTGGCTGCAATTAAGTCAACTTCAGCTGGAACGTCATCAACTGGTTGCCCCTGTGATCAGTATGTCACTTTGCTGTGATCAGTGGGTGGAGTTAACCGCAGAAGCCAAAGACTTGCTGCAGGCAAAACATGGACAGGGTTTGAGTCGATTACAATTGCTGGGGCGATTGCAAAGTCAGCTAGGCTCTGAACAGCTCTATGGTTTGCGCTGTGGTCAGGCTCACACACCGGAACACGCCTGGCAACGTGCTGAACCTTCTGTTTCTCCTGCTTCAGCTTCTTCTGTTTCAGTCTCTTCTGCTGAACCACCGTCTGTTTCGTCTCAGGAGACAGGAAGCCAACTTCATTCGTCAATGGTGCCGATACGTCGTCCGAGTTGGTTACTAGACCCCGCTCAGCCTTTGACCAGCAAAAATATTCAGATCCTGGATGGTCCGGAGCGGATCAGTTCCGGCTGGTGGCGATGGCCAGAGCCGGCAGTATTACGAGACTATTTTGTTGCCAAAGATGGCGATGGCCGTTTGTGCTGGATCTATAAAGACGCGCAGGGCAGTTGGTTTGTGCATGGCTGGTTTAGCTGATGTCCTATGCCGAGCTTCATTGCCTCAGTAGCTACAGTTTTTTACGCGGGGCGTCTCATCCGGAAGAGCTGGTAGCCATGGCTGCGCAGCTTGACTACAAAGCCCTGGCTATCACTGATGAGTGCTCGGTAGCCGGTGTGGTGAAAGCCCATATGATGGCCAAGCAGGTGGGGCTTCAACTGATTGTTGGCAGTGAGTTCCAACTCACCTGTGGTGACCGTTGTGTGTTACTGGCACCGAATCGCAAGGCGTATGGTGAACTGTGTGAGTTGATTACATTAGGGCGACGGCGCTGTGAAAAAGGCCAATATCAGCTGGATTGGCCTGATCTCATTGATGTTACAAAGCGCTGTCTGCTGCTGTGGTGGCCAGCATCGGAAGACAGCTTTTCCACTCGCGTTAATGAGCTGAAAGTACACTGGCCTGAACAGCTTTGGCTGCTGCAACATCGTTGGTTGTTGTCGACGGAGAAGTCAGCATTGCAGCGATGGCAGTTGCTGGCGGCACAGCATAAGGTTCCTGTGGTCGCGGGAGGTGGTGTGCTTATGCATGAGCGTAGTCGGCAACCGATGCAGGATCTGCTGAGTGCCATTCGGCTCAATATGCCTGTGGCTGATGTTGTATCGCAACTGTCGCCTAATGCTGAGCGTGTGCTCAGACCGGTGGAAGTTCTACAGAAGCTGTTTTCAGCCGATGCGTTGGCGCAAACGCTGGAGATCGCCAAACGCTGTCGGTTTTCATTGGATGAGCTGCAATATGAATACCCGGCTGAATTAGTGCCGGATGGCCTTAGCGCATCGGAGTACTTGGCGCTTGAGGTGGAAAAAGGGGCACTGTGGCGATTCCCCAAAGGTATGCCTTTGCCTGTGCGAGCTCTGTTACGAAAAGAGTTATCGCTGATCGCAGATTTAAGATACGAATACTTTTTTCTCACCATCTACGATGTGGTGCAGTTCGCTAAGTCTCGTCACATATTGCATCAGGGGCGGGGCTCAGCAGCCAATTCGGTCGTCTGTTACTGCCTGGGGATCACGGAAGTGGACCCAACCAAGGTGGATCTACTGTTTGAGCGTTTTATCTCGAAAGAGCGTAATGAGCCTCCAGATATCGATGTCGATTTTGAGCATGAACGTCGTGAAGAAGTTATCCAGTATATCTACCAAAAATATGGCCGTGATCGTGCAGCCTTAGCGGCGACCGTGATCAGTTACCGCTTTAAGAGTGCGCTGCGGGATGTAGGCAAAGCGCTGGGAATAGATACCAGTCTGCTTGAGCATTGGCTGCATCAGGTGGACCGCCGTGACCGACAAATTGGCTGGCAGCAGCAGATGGCGGACATGGGAGCGTTGGACCAGCCGATGGGTGAGCGTCTGGTGGCGTTGATATCTCAACTGATTGGTTTTCCACGGCACCTGTCTCAGCATGTTGGCGGATTTATTATTTCAGCGGGGCCTCTGCATCAGTTGGTACCGGTGGAAAATGCTGCGATGGCTGACCGTACTGTGATCCAGTGGGATAAGGATGATCTGGAATCGCTGGGCTTGTTGAAGGTCGATGTATTGGCTCTGGGCATGCTGACCGCGATCCGTAAGTGTTTTGCCATGGTGGCGGAAATTACCGGTGAGCCGATGGGCATGGCGCAGGTGGTTTGGGAGCAGCCAGAGGTCTACGACATGTTGTGCCAGGCTGACAGCATTGGCGTGTTTCAGATTGAGTCCCGTGCGCAATCCAACATGCTGCCGCGACTCAAACCGCGCTGTTATTACGATTTGGTGATCCAGATTGCGATTGTCCGGCCTGGCCCGATCCAAGGGGATATGGTGCACCCGTATCTGCGGCGCAAACAGGGGGTAGAGCCCGTGATTTACCCCAATCCAGCGTTAGAGCCTGTGTTATCACGGACGCTGGGTGTGCCGCTATTTCAGGAGCAGGTGATCAAGCTGGCGATGGTCGCGGCTGGATTCAGCGCCGGTGAGGCTGACCAATTGCGGCGAGCCATGGCCAGTTGGAAAAAGCATGGCCAGTTAGAGGTGTTTGAGAAAAAGTTTCTGCTGGGCATGACCAATAACGGTTATCAGCGTGACTTTGCTGAGCAGGTCTTCCGGCAGATCCGCGGCTTTGGTGAGTATGGCTTTCCCGAGTCCCATTCTGCCAGCTTCGCGTTACTGGCTTATGTGTCTGCCTGGCTGAAATACCACTATCCCGCTGCGTTTTGCTGTGCATTACTCAACAGTCAGCCCATGGGGTTTTATACGCCGTCTCAACTGGTCCAGGATGTGAAGCGGCATGGCGTGACAGTGTTACCCGTGGACGTGACCCGTAGTGATTGGGATCATCTGCTGGAGCCTATTCAAGCCAACCATGATCGAGTTGAAGGGCATGGTATCCGTTTGGGACTGCGTATGGTCAAAGGGGTGTCCCATCAAGCCATGGCACGCCTAGTGGATGCGCGACCCGCGGAAGGGTTTGCAGACCTGAGTGAGTTTTACCAATACATGCAGGCAGCCGGGGGCATCGCCAAAGATGAGCTGGAAGCGCTTGCAGCCGGTGGTGCACTTAAATCGTTGGGTGGACACCGATACCAATCTCGTTGGCAATTGGCAGGTGCAGAGGCCAGTACGCCTTTGTTTCCTGCACGGGTGGAGAGTGATGGCGTGGCGTTAGCTGCGCCTACCGAGGTGGAGTCTGTGTATGAAGATTTTGCCAGTCTGGGGTTGTCTCTGGAACGTCATCCGTTAGCCATATTGCGTGGTGAGGGTTTGCTTCCCGGTTGTGCCACTGCGGCAGAATTGATTACCAGAGCGAATGGCAGTTTAGCGACAGTGGTTGGATTGGTCACCGGGCGCCAGCGCCCCGGCACTGCATCGGGTGTTACCTTCATCACCCTGGAAGATGAAACCGGAAATACCAATGTGGTGGTTTGGCAGGCCACCGCAAGAGCCCAGAAACAGCCCTATTTGACGGCGCGTCTACTCGAAGTGCGTGGCATTGTTGAGCAGCAGGGTGAGGTGGTTCACTTGATTGCTGGAAAACTCACCGATCGCAGCCATGAGCTGGAAGGATTACTGCTAAAGTCCCGAGATTTCTGCTAATTTACAGAAAAACACAGGTAAAAAAGGATATCCCGTGACTACGCCATTGGAGCAAACCCTGGAAGCGATTGACCAGGTAAACAGCCAGGATCCCAACCTGGAGATCTGTTACGAAGTCGAAGTTCCAAAGGAACTGCTTTATGGGCAGCGCATGAGCGAACGATTGGCTCAGTTTGAGCCGGGCGCATCAGAACACTTGCAGATCGCGGCCAGAGCTCAACATATCAAGCGTTGGGCCGTGCCCCGCAGTGATTACCCAATGGATCGAGCGGGCTATCAGAAGTGGCGGGTGGGTCTTGGCAAAATGCATGCTGAACTTGCGGGCGAATTAATGGCTGAGCAAGGTTACGGTGCGGATGATATTGCACGCACTCAGCAGTTGCTGCGCAAAGAAAAGATTAAGCGAGATCCAGAGTGTCAGGCATTGGAAGATGTGATTTGCCTGGTATTCCTCGAGTACTACTTTGAAGACTTTGCCGCCAAACATACTGAAGAGAAACTGATCGGTATTGTTAAAAAGACCTGGGCCAAAATGTCAGACCGCGGTCATGAGGAAGCATTGAAACTGCCTCTTTCTGAGGCAATGTTAACCTTAGTGAACAAGGCCTTAGCTTCGTAGTAACTCTCTATTTTGTAAGAATATTACACCGTTTTTGAAATGCCGCCTGTCAGTGATGACGCAGCGGCGTTTCTTGTATGGGCCGGGTTGGTGCGCATGTGGAGTGGTTTCACGTATCAATGGAGTGTAAAAAAATAAAAAAATGAGAACTGGCTCCCAAATTTTATGTCTTCAACTGTAGTTATTGTCACAAATTGCGGTTTGTGGCTGTGCTAGCGGTGAAAAAAACCTTTTAAAACCGAAAGTTAATAAAAAGTTATCTTTTTTAATAAAAAATTTAACAAAACATAAACAATTGACTAAAATTGCATCAAGTCAGAGCAATCACTCAGCTAAGTGATTTTTTATTGAGCGAGATCAGCTCGCGTTTTTTAGCGATTACTAGTCTTAGCAGTGACGAATTTATAACCAATTTCAAATTAACCAGTTGGAGATAGTGATGGATAAAGCCATGACCGCAGCAGAAGTGGAAGCGCTGCGAAAACAACTGGCGACGGATCGCACTGTAATGGTGGACATTATGGACCACCTGAAGCAACTCGTTCTTGTCGCTGGCGAAAACAGCCCTCAGGCGACAAACGAAGAGAGCTACGCTGCCTGATATCTGGCTTTATCTCTCAATCGAATATCTAAAGGGCCGCTGAAAAGCGGCCCTTTCTATTTCTGCAATATTTCCCTTATACTCAAACCCACATTCTTGTCGGAGTGCCGAGCCACCTTTGGGTGGATAGGCTGAGATCGCGAAAGCGGGATCCGTGGAACCTGATCGGGTTAATACCTGCGAAGGGAAACAAGAGAGTGCTTCGTCATTGGCAGTTCGGGCGATCACTCTAGCATCCTACTGACCAAACTCATCTATCGGTGCGCCGACGTTTTACTGTTAACACGGTTAAACGTGAGGCCACAATGAAACAAGCAACAGACGTTACTAAAATAGAACAACCTTCTCGTCGCGAAACCCGTGCTGCTGCACAGGCATTTTTCGACAATCTGGCGGATCTCTCCTTTCCCAACTCTCAGAAAGTGTTTGTCCAAGGTGAAATGCCAGGCGTAAAGGTGGGCATGCGTGAGATCTCTCTGGCACCGACCCTGACTGGTGGCACCAAAGACGCACCTGAGTTCACCGACAACGATCCGGTGCGGGTGTATGACACTTCCGGTTACTACACCGAGCCAGGCGCAGAAGTGGACCTGCATAAAGGGCTACCACGCCTGCGCGAACAGTGGATCCTGGAGCGAGATAATACTGAGCAGTTGGAGGGGGTCAGCTCTGTCTATGCTCAGCAGCGACTGGCCAATGAAGGATTGGACCATATTCGCTTTGAGCACCTGCCCAAACCGCGTAAAGCTAAATTCGGTCAATGCGTCACCCAGATGCACTATGCTCGCGCTGGTGTTATCACTCCCGAAATGGAATACATCGCGCTACGTGAAAACATGGGCCGCGCCAAAGTCGCTGAAGAGCTGGCGGTGCAACATCCCGGAGAATCGTTTGGTGCCGCAACACCGAAAGAGATCACGCCCGAGTTTGTGCGCAAAGAAGTTGCCGAAGGTCGCGCCATCATACCTTCGAACATCAACCACCCTGAAGCGGAGCCAATGATTATCGGCCGCAACTTCCTAGTGAAAGTGAATGCCAATATCGGTAACTCAGCGGTGACTTCGTCAATTGAAGAGGAAGTCGAAAAGCTGGTGTGGTCGACCCGTTGGGGCGCCGACACCGTGATGGATCTTTCTACTGGCCGATACATTCACGAAACACGTGAGTGGATTATCCGTAATAGCCCGGTGCCGATTGGTACCGTCCCAATTTATCAGGCGCTGGAGAAAGTAAAAGGCGTAGCGGAAAATCTGACCTGGGACGTGTTCCGCGATACTTTGCTGGAGCAATGTGAGCAGGGCGTGGACTACTTCACTATTCATGCGGGGGTGCTGTTAGCGTATGTGCCTATGACCGCCAGTCGCGTCACCGGTATCGTTTCTCGTGGTGGTTCCATTTTGGCCAAGTGGTGTTTGTCGCACCATGAAGAGAACTTCCTCTACACCCACTTCCGTGAGATCTGCGAGATCTGTGCGGCCTATGATGTTTCTCTCAGCCTGGGTGATGGTTTGCGTCCTGGCTCGGTCGCCGACGCCAACGACCAGGCCCAGTTCAGTGAGCTCTACACTCTGGGTGAGCTGACCAAGATTGCTTGGGAATACGATGTGCAGGTGATGATTGAAGGCCCCGGTCACGTACCGATGCAGTTGATCAAAGAGAACATGGATAAGCAACTCAGTGCCTGTCACGAAGCGCCGTTTTACACCTTGGGCCCACTGACTACAGATATCGCACCGGGCTATGACCATATTACTTCGGGTATTGGTGCAGCGCAGATCGGTTGGTACGGCTGTGCCATGCTGTGTTACGTGACGCCTAAAGAACACCTGGGGCTGCCCAACAAAGAAGATGTGCGGGTAGGTCTTATCACCTACAAGATCGCGGCACATGCTGCAGACTTGGCCAAGGGGCATCCGGGTGCTCAGGTGCGTGATAATGCACTTTCCAAAGCGCGTTTCGAGTTCCGCTGGGAAGACCAGTTTAATCTGGCGTTGGACCCTGATCGTGCCCGCGCCTATCACGATGAAACTATCCCACAGCAGTCAGGTAAAGTGGCGCACTTCTGCTCCATGTGTGGCCCTAAGTTCTGTTCAATGAAGATCTCTCAAGAAGTACGTGACTTCGCTGCCAGTCAGGAGCGGGCGATCAGCATCCAGCTAGTCGATGAAGTGATTACCACCACGATTAAAGACACGGATATTGCTGAAGCGGGCATGGCGGAGATGTCTCAGCAGTTCCGCGAGCACGGTAGCAAGTTGTATCAACCTGCCACAACAGAGGCGGAAGAATGATCACGCCTTACACCTGCACCGGAGAGCTGGCAACGCCAGCTTTGCCGGTGGAAAGGACTGTGAAGAAGCCGCTCAAAAAACCGATAGTATGGGCCATTGGTGGCTCAGACAGTGGCGCTGGCGCGGGCATTCAGGCCGATATACAGGCGATCAACGGGTTGGGGGCGCACGCCTGTACCCTGGTTACAGCAGTCACTGCACAGTCGTCAGTGGGTGTTCGTTCGGTCAATCCGGTATCCGTTGAGGTACTGGCTGATCAGTTGACGGCCTTGCAAGAGGATATGCCGCCAAGGGTAATCAAAATCGGTTTGCTGCCTTCAGTCCCGCAGGTGCGTTATCTTGCCGATTATATTGCCACCCTGAAGCAGCAGGCGAATGCGCCAAAAGTGATTTTTGATCCAGTAGCTGTGGCCAGCTCTGGCGACCGAATGGCTGATGACGGCGTATTAGCGGCTGTTTGTCAGTACCTGTTGCCCTTAGTGGATCTGCTCACGCCAAACCTGATCGAGGCCTTTGCTTTAGCTGATATGCCGTTTGAGAACGCGACATCGCCGGAACGGCTGGTTGATAAGTTGCTGCAAACAGGTGTTGGCTCCGTCTTACTCAAAGGTGGCCATGCTCTATCTGAGACGGCTGCGGAGGCTGCGCCGGAGAGTACGCCGGAGAGTTCACAAGTTACCGATCTGTGGAGTAACGGTAGTGAGCAGCGCTGGCTGCGCTCGACCCGCATCAACACTGCCCATGGTCACGGCACCGGCTGTGTCCTGGCCAGTGCCATTTCGGCTGTATGGTCGTTGGGATACGCACTGGAAGATGCGTTGGTGTTTGCCCGAGCCTATCTGCAGCAAGGCCTGGTGAATGCCTATGGCGTGGGTCTGGGCGCTGGGCCTTTGCTACATGGCGGCTGGCCGACGGATCCTAAATGTCTGCCTCTTGTAGGGGGAAGTGAACAGGAGCTGGTCGTCGACGATAAAGAGCAAGCAGCCTCTTTCGTGCCCTGTCCCAAACAGTTGGGCTTATACCCTGTCGTTGATTCCGTCGAGTGGATCGAGCGGCTGCTAAAGGCTGGCGTAAAGACGCTCCAGCTGCGCATTAAAGATCCTGATCATCCTGAGTTAAAAGCGCAGGTCGCCAAAGCGGTGGCATTGGGTAAACAGTATCAGGCTCGCCTATTTATCAATGACTATTGGCAGCTGGCGATAGATGCCGGGGCTTATGGCGTGCATTTAGGGCAGGAGGACTTGTTGACCGCAGATCTTGACGTCATTAAATCGGCGGGACTGCGGCTTGGCCTAAGTACTCACGGTATTTACGAGTTACTGCGCGCAGCACAAATAAAACCGAGCTATTTGGCGCTGGGGCACATCTATCCGACCCAAACCAAACAGATGCCGTCAAAACCGCAAGGTGTGTATCGCCTAGCACAACAGGTGGCGCTTTGCCCCGACGTGCCACTGGTAGCGATTGGTGGGATCTCCCTTGAAAGAGCAGAGCCGGTAGCTGCAACCGGCGTCGGTAGTATTGCCGTGGTTACTGCGATCACTCGAGCGGAACAGCCTGAGCAGGTAATTGCTCAGTTCAATGCCTGTCTGAGTAGATTGGACGAGGTGCAGCCATGACTCAGGTATTTGTGAATGGCGAAGCTGTGGATTGCCCGATAGGGGCCACTGTGGCTGAGTTGTTGCGGCTTCAGCAGTTTGACACATTGGGTATCGCCGTCGCGGTCAACCAGCAGATCATACCTCGGGGTCAATGGCATCTGCATGAGTTGGCACATCAAGATCATATCCAGCTATTTAAAGCGATAGCCGGTGGCTAGAGAAAATAGGTGAGAGAGACATATGTTAACTATTGCAGGTAAGTCATTTTCCAGTCGATTGTTCTCAGGCACGGGCAAATTCGCCAACGCAGAGCAGATGGCAAAGGCGATTTTGGCCAGTGGTACCGAGCTGGTGACCATGGCGATGAAGCGAGTCGATTTGGAAAGCAAACAGGATGATATTCTTCGTCCGCTTATCGAGGCGGGTGTGAACCTTCTGCCCAATACATCAGGGGCAAAAAGCGCTGAAGAAGCGGTGTTTGCAGCGCAGCTGGCCCGCGATGCGTTGGGTACTGAGTGGGTGAAACTGGAAATACATCCTGATCCCAAATATCTGATGCCAGATCCTATCGAAACCCTGAAAGCGGCAGAGCAGCTGGTGCAGCAGGGGTTTAATGTGTTGCCTTATGTGCATGCTGATCCTGTGCTGTGTAAACGGTTAGAAGAGGTAGGCTGTGCGGCGGTGATGCCTCTGGGCTCACCGATTGGCTCGAATCAGGGCCTCCGCACCCGTGAGTTTTTGCAAATCATTGTCGAGCAGGCGAGGGTTCCCGTCGTTGTTGACGCAGGAATTGGTGCACCATCCGATGCCAGCCTGGCAATGGAGCTGGGTGCTGATGCCGTGCTGGTAAATACCGCTATCGCCGTGGCTGCCGATCCGGTTGCCATGGGGCGGGCCTTTAAGATGGCCGTTGAGGCTGGACGAATGGCATATGAAGCTGGCTTGGGGACAAAACAGCAGATCGCAGTAGCCAGCAGCCCACTGACGGCATTCCTTGACCAAGCCGAGGTGTGCCAGTGAGTTTTGCCGAGCAGATCGCCACTTGGGATTGGGATGATTTGGCGCTGACCATCAATGGTAAAACTACCGTTGATGTGCAGCGAGCGCTGGCCAAACCAAAACGCGACCTCGACGATTTCCAGGCGTTGATATCGCCAGCGGCAGAGCCGTTTCTGGAGCAGATGGCACAGCAGGCGGCGATGCTGACCCGACAACGGTTTGGCCACACTATTCAGCTCTATATCCCGCTCTATCTGTCCAATATGTGCAGCAACATCTGCACCTATTGTGGCTTCTCCATGCATAACCCGATCCGACGTAAAACCCTGGATATGGCAGAGCTGACCGAAGAAGCCCATGCGATCAAGGCTCTAGGGTTCGAGCACTTGCTGCTGGTGACCGGGGAGTCGGAACGCAAAGTCGGCATGGACTACTTTCGCAAGGCGTTGCCTTTGCTGCGGCAGCATTTCTCTCATTTGTCGATGGAAGTTCAGCCGCTGGCCACGGAGGAGTACGCAGAGTTAATTGGTCTCGGTTTGGATACGGTTTTGGTTTATCAGGAAACCTATAACCGCCGTACCTATGCCGAGCATCACCTGAAGGGGCAGAAAACCGATTTTGATTGGCGATTGGCGACCGCGGAGAGGTTGGGCGAAGCTGGTATTGATAAGATAGGCCTCGGCGCTTTGATTGGCTTGGATGATTGGCGCGTAGATAGCTTTCACGTAGCCGCGCATCTGGATTATCTGGAGCGACGTTTTTGGAAAACTCGCTACAGCCTGTCGTTTCCAAGGTTGCGTCCATGCACCGGTGGCTTAGAGCCCAAGTCAGTGATGACAGATCGACAACTGGTACAACTGATATGTGCTTATCGCTTGTTAAACGGGCAGGTGGAGATCTCGCTGTCGACTCGCGAATCTGCCAGTTTTCGCGATAGCGTATTACCACTGGGTGTTACCACTATGAGTGCTTATTCCAGTACTCAACCGGGTGGCTATGCTGATGGCCGTGTGGCGCAGCTGGAGCAGTTTGAGATCTCTGATGATCGACACCCTCAGGCGATTGCTACCAGACTAAAACTGCTTGGATTTCAACCAGTTTGGAAAGATTGGGACCAAGCATTTAGCGACGGCGTGATCTGACCCCATCCTTTTCTTGCTAGCGGCCATGGTAGAATTGAGACTCAACTTAGTTCCAGCCCCTGCCGGAGTATTGTAGATGCGGCTCACTACCTATACAGATTTTGGTTTACGTACCCTGATCTATTTGGCGTTATTGCCAAGGGATCAGAAGACCAGTATCGCTGAGGTGTCGGCTCACTATCAGGTGTCACGCAACCATATGGTCAAGGTGATCCACCAGTTGGCCAAGTTGGGTTATGTGTCGTCGACCCGGGGCAAAGGCGGCGGGATTCGATTGGGCATGCCAGCGGACGAGATCTGTGTGGGGGATGTGGTTCGAGCCCTCGAGAACGCTCTGGATGGGATTGACTGTAACTCTCCCGCCTGCTGTTTGACGCCATCTTGTCGTCTCAAAGGCGTACTCAAGAAAGCTGTCAATGCGTTTTTGGCAGTGCTGGATGAGTACACCTTGGCAGAGCTAATTGTTAATCGCGACGACCTTATTCCACTGCTCTGGAAAGATGGACTACCTGGCAAAGAAGTGAGCACAGAGTCATGAGCCTTTCTCTTCAATAGGAGTGGCACATGACGTCTGTTTCTTATGCTCTGAAAGTTGTCATCTAAGCAAAGTAGCCGGGATCTGGCTGCCAGAACTCTCTGATATCCACCGTTGCCATGCCTGCTGCTTTTGCTGCATCGATACCCGCATCACCATCTTCGAATACCACACAACGAGTTGGCTCTACTTTCAGCATTTCGGCGGCCAGCAGAAAAGTATCTGGCTCTGGTTTATGTTTGGTTACCAGATCTGCACCGACCACGGCGGAGAATAGCTCATGAATGCCGGCCAGTTTAAGTAGTGAGTGGGCTTCATCCGTGCCAGAACCGGTGCCAATCCCCTGAGGTTTCTTACCAAAATAGTGCCGAGCAATATCAGCAATTGGCGTAGCGGTTACGCCATGGGCCATCAGGTCGTCGACCCGCTGTTGTTTGAATTCAACGCCTGCGCTGAAGTCTCGTACCGGTAGTCCCGCTTCTTCAGCGATGATTTCCATCGTTCTCAGCGTCGGCAGGCCCACTAGAGATCGCATTAACTCAGGGAGAACGGGCAGTTCGACAAACGCTAGAGTGTCTCGCCAGGCTTGCTCATGCAGCGCCATGGTGTCGAGCAGCGTGCCATCCATATCGAAGATAAGGGCGTCGTAAGCTTGGTAATCGGATAGCTTCATTTATATGTAGAACGTTTTCAGGGAGCAGACGAGCGTCAGAATATCTTGCTTGAATAAAGGTTTCGAGAAATTTCCTTTTCACGTTTTTTTGATCTGAAAGAAAAGAACATCACTGATTAGACCAATGAGCACAGTTTGTTAACGAAGTGTGATCAACACCTCTAAGTGGTGAAAAAAACAGCATATAATCTGGAATCCTAAATCAGGATTAAGTGAATTCCTTACATTTCAAGGACAAGGCGACGCAGAAAAGGAGGTCAGCGCGCTTATTTGGGGACATTCGATGTATGCAGTGATTGTAAACCCCCTCAGTGGTTGTGGTCAGGCATTGAGCATAGCCAAGCGGGTGATGCAACGAATTGAAAAAGCAGGCGAAAAAGGCCGGCTGATCCACTGCTATGCGCTCGAAAATCTCCGTCACCAATTACAACAGGCCGCAGATAACGGCGTAATAAACCTGGTTATCGTTGGCGGCGATGGCACTGCCCATCAAATCATCAACCACCTTCCTCATTACGATTTCAATATTGGTTTTGTTCCCGCTGGTAGCGGCAATGACTTAGTGCGTGCATTGGAGTTAGGCCACTGTGAACAGGAACAGATCGATGTGGCTCTGTTTACTCCCCCACAGAGCGTGCCACTGGGGCGATGCAATGGTAGCTATTTTTTAACCTCGGTTGGCATCGGCTTTGAAGGTCATATTGCCCACCAGGCGGCTGGGAAACGTCGCGGAAGAAGGGCAAGTTACCACGGCGCCATACTGGGCAACCTGTTTAACTACCAGCATCACAAAGCCAAGTTTGTAAACTGTCAGTGGAAAAGTGACGAAGAGTTTCTGATGTGCACTGTCGCTAATAGTCCCTTCAGCGGTGGCGGCTTTAAAGTGGCACCGGGAGCCAGCCTGCAGAATCGCGAGTTATCCTTGGTTCGCATGGCTCCAATTGGTGGTTGGTCACGTTTACCCATGATGTTCAAAGTCGCGAAAGGTGATCATGTGGAGGCGCCAACGGTCAAGCAGATTAATCTGAATCAGCTCGAGATCCGTGCCAGCCAGCGTATTCCTGCCCATATTGACGGTGAACCCTTTTACGCAAATCGCTTCTGTTTCTCCAGCTCTGACACATCGATCAAGGTCCGTTGCCTCGGACTGCGCTAATTCGGTATGGTAAGCCCCTGATTTCATGACAGAGTTGATCCCATTCCCGATGCTGACCTCTAAAGAACAGTTACGTTATAGCCGCCATTTGTTATTGAGCGACATCGGTGAAGCCGGGCAGTTGAAACTAAAATCTGCCACTGTGCTTATCGTTGGCCTGGGTGGCCTGGGATCTCCAGCAGCGCAATACCTGACCGCGGCTGGTGTCGGCAAGTTGCTACTGGCGGATGGCGATAGCCTGGACAGCAGCAACCTGCAACGGCAGGTGTTGTATCGCACCGAGCAGGTTGGTGAGCTTAAAGCTGAGCTCGCTTTGGAGCAGCTGGAATCTCTTAACGATGAAGTCCAGTTGGAAGCGATTGCAGAAGCGCTTAATGAGGAAAGTCTTGCGACATACCTGCCTGAGGTTGATTTGGTGCTGGATTGCACCGATAACTTTGAAACCCGCCACGCTATCAATCGTGCTTGCCACCACTATGGTGTGGGCCTTATCTCCGCGGCGGCGATTCGTTTTGAAGGGCAGCTGGCCAGCTTTAATCATCGTCAGCAGGACAGTGCTTCGCCCTGCTACCACTGTTTGTATCCCGAGACTGGTGAGTCGCCGACATTGAATTGCAGTAACAGTGGTGTTGTAGGCCCTTTACTGGGTATTTTGGGCAGTATGCAGGCACTTGAAGCGGTTAAATGGTTGCTGGAGATGCCTGTACCCAGCTTGAACCGACTGCGACTGTTTGATGCCAAGACCCTGGAATGGCAGAACTTTGCCATCAGCAAAGACCCAAACTGCCCGGTTTGCGCTAAGTGATCCGACCTGTTAGCTTTACTGTACTAATCGCTTTGATATGGGCCTGCGAGGCAGCTGCAGATGAGCAATGTTTACCAGTTTGAAGTTACCAATAATGTTGGACAGCCGGTATCTATGTCGGCTTATGAAGGCAAAGTGCTACTGATTGTTAATACCGCCAGTGCTTGTGGCTTTACACCGCAATACGCCGGGCTGGAAACCTTATACAAAAAGTATAAAGAGCAAGGGTTTGAAGTGTTGGCTTTCCCATGTAACCAGTTTGGTGCGCAGGAGAAAGGCAGCAACGAAGAGATTGCCAAGTTCTGTGATTTGAACTTCAACATCAGCTTTCCACTGTTCGCCAAATTGGATGTGAATGGTGCAACAACTGATCCGCTGTTTGCTCACCTGAAGAGTGAAGCCAAAGGCTTGCTTGGCAGCGAGCGCATTAAGTGGAATTTCACCAAGTTTCTGGTTAACCGCAAAGGGGAAGTGGTTAAGCGTTTTGCCACGGCCACCAAGCCGGAGCAATTAGTGTCAGCCATCGAAAGTGAGTTAGCAAAAAGCGTTTAACTCAGGTCCACAGGCGGATAATCGACATCCGCCTTGTCGATGCCTATTTTGTCAAACAGTTCGACCAGTGCTGGTACCTCATCGAACTGGATCCCAACCGTGATATGGCGGCCGTCATGTCTGTTTTCGCT
This sequence comes from Corallincola platygyrae, assembly GCF_039544265.1. Lineage (NCBI taxonomy): Bacteria > Pseudomonadati > Pseudomonadota > Gammaproteobacteria > Alteromonadales > Psychromonadaceae > Corallincola > Corallincola platygyrae. The sequence continues at coordinate 25,453 of NZ_BAABLI010000015.1, forward strand.
TTTTATCTCACCATCAAGCAGCAATGGTTCGTCGGGCTGGGATGGAAACACCACCTTGAGCAACACATCTTTGATCCTCAAACGTGGCTGACCGAGTGGCCAAGGCAGCTTTAAGCGGCAGCCGCCGACCGACAGGTCGACAATGGTGCCGTGAAATACGGTTTGTTCTGTCTGCCCTGTGCTTTCATCTTTCTGTTCACCAATCATGGTCGCTGGCACATGGGTGGCGATGCGGGTTTGATTGCGCAAGCTGTATAACTGGATCTGCTTTGGATAGTCGATAAACAGGACTGGGTGGGGCTGTCGAAGGTTGGTTTGGATCAGGGATTTAAAGGCGATACATTGGCCGGCTTCCCCTTCGATAATGGTGCGTACAATACAGCCGTAGCCGTGCACCAACAGTTCATCGTGGTCGACTCGGGACTGTGCTGGTATCGACAGCGCCATGTAGCGGCCCTCTTCATAGCCCACCAGTTTGCACTTAAACCTGGGCTTGACCCCCACGGCAAGCTGAAAATCCAAAACATTGCCGGGCCTCATCTGACTGAGGGTTTGTACAATCTCGGCTCGTTCGGTGATGCTGTCTGCCTGTTTATTGCTCACTTTGCCCCTCCCAGACTACGGCTTCAGTGAGACTCACTGAAGCCGTTTGCCGATTTAGCTTACTTGATGAAGGTGCACATCTCGCTGTGGGAACGGGATGGTGACATCCTCTTGGTCGAATGCCAGTTTCACCTTCTCAATTAGGCCAAAGTGTACCGGCCAATAATCATCTGAATTTACCCAGACACGGAGCAAGAGGTTCACTGAACTGTCGGCGTGGGCACTGACATAAACCTCATGGCCAGGATCTGTCAGCACACGTTCGTCTTCGATAGCCAGCGCATCCAGAATGCCCTTCGCTTTGGCAATATCATCCTCGTAGCTAATGCCAAAGGTAAGGTCGACACGTCGCTGGGGTTCGCAGAATAAGTTTTTCACGCAACCGTTTGAGAGCATGCCATTAGGTACTACGACCTTCTGATTATCCATAGTCAGCAGAATGGTGTTGAAGATCTGGATCTCGCGAACGCGTCCCAGGTAACCCTGGGCTTCAATCACGTCGCCCGCCTTAAACGGCTTGAATAACAGGATTAATACACCGCCGGCAAAGTTGGCCAGGCTGCCCTGAAGCGCCAGGCCAATGGCTAAACCCGCTGCACCCAACATGGCGATCAGGGACGCGGTTTCAACGCCGATCATCGATGCAAATATGATAATCAGAATAGCTTTGAGAATGACCGAGGTGATGCTGTGCAGGAAGCTACCCAGAGTGGGCTCCACTTTGGCTCGGCTCAGGGCTGCATCCATTACCTTGAGCATGCCCTTGATGATGGAGAAACCGACAAGAAGCACGATAATGGCCAAGAGTAATTTCGGGCCATACATCACCGCCATCTCTGCGGCTTTTTCTGTCAGTGTGGTGAGTATGTTAACGCCGCTGTCGACGCTCTCTGCGAGCTGTTCTTCCATTGAAAAGTCCTTTGTTGTGTTAGTGATTATTGTTCTATGAACAGTGGTTAGAATCCGTTGTTTTCTGCGACTGATTGATACCAGTAGGAGGAGGCTTTGCGATAACGGCTTAGATCGTTGTCGCGGTCGATATATAAAAAGCCATAGCGTTTTTTGTAGCCATTGATCCAACTGAAGTTATCCATCAGTGCCCACATGTAGTAGCCCTTAACGTTGATCCCATCTTCAATCGCCTGATGGATAACAGCCAGGTGCTCCTTCACAAATGCGATGCGGTCGGGATCATCCACACTGCCATCAGGATTCAGCTTATCCTGCAGTCCAATGCCATTTTCGGTGACATAAATCGGGATGTTGGGGCGATAACCATTGGCTCGTTTCAGCAACTCATACAGACCTTCTGGGTAGATCTCCCAATCCCAATCGGTGTAACGGCCCTGCGGATTCTTAACGAACTTGAAGGCACCTTTAATCGAGAAGATACAGTCCTGAGCTGGGTCTTTTTCGCCCGATGTGTTGAGATAAAACTGAGTTTGGTCTGCGTTGCCACTGGCGTAGTGGGGGTAATAATAATTAACGCCGATGAAGTCGATGCTGTCTTCGGTAAACCAGCCGAGCTCCTCTCCCGTGTGTTCGGGCAGCAGATCCCAGTCAGCATAGTATTGCCAGACATCATCGGGATAGTGGCCCAAAAGAGCCGGCTCGATAAACCAGCGATTAAGTGCTCCATCAGCCAGCCGCGCCGCCGTTTCATCCTGTGCTGAAGCGGTTGCCGGATAGACGGTGGACATGTTCAATACGATACCTATCTGACCTAGATACGCCTTTTCGTGATAGTGCTTTACTGTCAGTGCGTGGGCACACAGCATATGGTGAGCAACCTGTATCGCACGTTTATAACTGTGAACACAAGGTGGGTGCAGGGCAGTTACGTAGCCGTTAAGCGTGCTCCAGGAAGGTTCATTGAGTGTGGCCCACTGCGGCACCCGATCACCAAAACGCTCGAAACAGGCTGCCGCATAACGAACAAAATGGTCCACTGTCGCTCGGTTCTCCCACCCTCCTTGTTCAGCAAGTGCCAGTGGCAGATCCCAGTGGTAAAGGGTGACATTGGGTGCAATGCCAGCCTCCAACAGTTGGTCGATCAGGCGATCGTAGAAGTCGAATCCCTTTTCATTAAAGGCGCCCTGACCATCAGGCTGAATACGTGGCCAGGAAAGGGAAAAACGATAGCCGTTATGACCCATAGCTTTGATCAATGCGACATCTTCAGACATCCGATGGTAATGATCACAGCCCAGAGCAGGTGTTGCCTGTTGATAGATGCGCTCAGGATGCTGTTGGCAGAACTGATCCCAAATTGATGGGCCTTTGCCATCTATATCCGCCGCTCCTTCTATTTGGATCGCGGCGGTGGCGCTGCCCCAGATAAACTTGGGCGGAAATGGGTGCTGCATGCTGTTACCTCGGAACAATCGGTAACAGTAAGTGTAGACGGATAGATGAAAAAAAACGCCTGTTTACAAGTAATTACTCGTAGACAGGCGTTCATCCAGCAGAGGACGGGGCAATGAGTCTCCCCTAATGTTTACTTCACCTACAGGGCCGTTGGCGGAGTAAACTCCCTTCCAGAGGTTCCAGGAGCCGCCATAGTAGGCAGGCTCTATGACGATTAAGTGACAATCTGAAACTTTTCTTGTGACAAAGAAGGGGGTGGACCCTACTTGCGGCGTCCACCTTGCTGAGCAAGTACGCCTATGACGATCAGTGACAGCCCAATATAGGTTGCTGGGTGTATTGTTTCGCCCAGAAACAGGTAGACAAAAACCAGAGATAAAAAAGGAGAGAGGAAGATTAGATTTCCTACCCGAGCTGCGCTGTCGGTAAGCCTTAGCGCTGTGAGCCAAACAATAAAAGTCACTCCCATTTCGAACAATCCGATATAGGTTGCTCCCAGCCAGCCCTGCCAATTGGCGGGCCAAAGATCTCCCTGACTCCAGGCCAGCAGACCACATAATGGTGTGCCGATCAGAAAGCAAACAAGCAAGCTGGCAACGGGATCCTGTGATTGTTTGGTGTTGAGGATCCAGTAGGTTGCCCAAAGCAGGGTACTGCTCAGCGCCAATATGACGCCAAGTGTTGAGTCAAACTGTAGCGACAACAAACGTCCCTGAGTCGCGATGACAACTGCGCCAAGGTATCCCAACCCCGCTCCCAGCCACTGGGCTCTGGTCACCCTATGTTTCAGCAGTGGAACGGAGAGCAGAGTCAGCGTGATCGCCCAAGTGTAGTTGAGCGTCTGGGCCTGCTGTGCAGGTAATCTGTCATAGGCTTCGAACAAAACCCAGTAGTACGCAAATGGGTTAATAGCCCCCAGCGCCAGAAACAGTAGAGGCTGTGTCTTGAACAGGCTCGGCAGTACTTTTAACTTGCCTTTAGCAACCACCACCACAGCCAGGAACAGCGTCGAAACTAGTGATGCCAGCCAAACCAATTGCACGGGTGAGAGGTGCTCCAGCGTGAGTTTGAATGCAGTGGCGACAGTAGACCACAGCAATACCGCGAGCAGGGCGAATAAAACCGCTTTTCTAGGTTGGGGAACGGCTGACAAGATGGCGTCTCTGACGTGATTTTTCTCTGTATTCGATGGTTGCTATTGTCGTGGGATCACATTACTTACTCAAGTCGCTTGAGAATGATTTCCACTCAGGCGCATAGTGTCGCTCCTTGATGAAGCCCGACAGGACTTTTATCTGAACTCGCAAACTTCGGGATCTAAGTCTTTAATTAGTGAACCGAAGCGTAATTAAGCTGACCAAGGGGTGCTTTATATGTCGCAGATGATGTCTGTGGCCGACGTTGCCGCGTTTTTGAATGTATCTGAGGTGCGAGTAGAGCGCCTTGCCAGAGAAAAACTTTTAGTTCCTGTGGAAGAAGACAGCGAAGGTCATCCCGTTTTTTCTGAAGATGATGTGAAGCGTTATAAGACGTTAGCTGACCGCCTGGGTGGGTTGTAAGTTCTGACTATGCGAGGAATATAGATAGATTCCTCGCACCCTCCCTTGGAAACTAGTCTGCGTTACCCGCACTCAACCGCGCAATCTCATTGTTTATTTTCTGCATCATGGCTTCGATATCAAGAATGTCGAGGCGTCCCTCTTTATACCAAAGCAAGCTACCATTGCCGTCGAACACAAAAATAGCGGAATCACCTTTTTTCAATCCCCATCCCGTTCGGACACGCCCTTTGTTGTCCAATACAAACTGGGCGTTAGGCTCTGCTGCTGTGCGCTCCTCCAGCAGGTTACGAATGAACTTTTGTGTACCCCAGACACGGTCGCTGGCGTTAACTATGGTGGTAGTCTGAAAGTAGGTGATGGGTAGATTAGCCTGAGTTAAGGCCTGGATCGCATCCTGATTGATCTCATTGGCACTCTTTTTTGCGGCGATATGCACAACCACACGCGCTTTGCCTGTCAGTTGCTGGCTGCTCCAATCCTGATACTCAATTTCAGATCCCTGAAGGGCCATCAAACCTTTATTACTGACGTCGACCTTGGGTGGCGTAACGCCTACGGTGAGTGCTGTGCTGCTGGTAGAGCAAAGTAGCAGGGCGATACCAAGTACCCGTTGGATAACTCTCATGTCAGCTCCATAGGTGAATACCGAGGGTAGTAAACATGTGTCTAATCAAAGCATAGGAGAATTGGATGGGTTTTTATCTGCGTCAAATCTCGAACTGATAAGTTTTTAATCAACAGCTTTAACAAGATTTTGTAACATAGAGCGATTAACCCAAGGAGATTCAGGCAGCATTAAAGGCTCCTGAGTGACTTAGTAAAACAATGGAGCAGTAAATGACGGAACAAACTCCCATGGATGAGACAGTGAACGCCGCTGAGCCATCCCAAACGCAGCCAGCGCCTGCGGAGCAAACTATTGAACGCACCAGTTACCCATTTGCCTTTCATGGCCAGGGCGGTGAGTTCTTCAAGATTTGGATCGTAAATATTGTACTTACCATCCTCACGCTGGGGATCTACGCTGCGTGGGCGAAAGTACGTACGCATCAGTATTTTTACGGTAATACCGAAGTTGCCAAAGCCAGCTTTCAATATCTGGCGGATCCCATCACCATCCTCAAAGGTCGCATTATCGCGGTGGTACTGTTTCTGGCTTACTTCTTTTTGAACCAGCAATTTCCAGTGCAAACCATGCTGGTTTCAATTCCGCTGTTTATTATCGCGGCACCCTGGATTATCAATCGCAGTCTGCGGTTTAACATGCGTAACACTGCTTACCGTAACATCCGGTTTGATTTTACCGGTACTTACGGCTCGGCATTCTGCAACTTCGTACTCGGCTACCTGGCAGTGATTTTCAGCTTTGGCATGGCATTTCCGTGGTGGCTGCGTCAGCTCAACAAGTATGTGGTGAATAACACCAAGTATGGTGATGCAGAGTTTGAAGCGACCTTGGACGTTGGGGAGTACTACATCGCCTTCCTACTCTCTATTCTGATTAGTTTTGCTGTTTATGCTGTGATTTTAATTGGCATAGGCATTTCTGCGATTGGTGCGGCCGTAGAGAGCCCGGTACTGACGGTAATTCTGGGTGGTGTTACAGGTATCGCCGGTATTATCGGTTTCAGTTTTGCGAAAGCTTTTGTTAATGCTCGCCTGGGTAACCTGTTATTCAATAATACAAAACTGCGAGACAACGGATTCACCAGTGAACTTAAGCCAGTTGATTTAACTAAGCTCTACGTCACCAATGCGTTGCTGATTATAGTGACCCTGGGCTTGGCTATCCCTTGGGTAATGGTGCGTATGGCGCGTTACCGTTTGGAAACACTGACGTTGGAAGCGACAGACCTGACCGGCTTTGTGTCTGAGCAAACCGATCGTGGCAACGCTATCGGCGAAGAGATTGGCGACGTCTTCGACATTGAGCTGGGACTGTAACGTGATCCAAGGGGACTACTACGACGGAGAGTCTTCAGCCCAGTTAGCGGCAACCATGCAGGTTGCCGCCAATGGCTCAGTGGTGGTGTTGGGTGACCAGCGTCAACAACTGGCAAGCTTCCACCTGGAACAGGTGAAAGTGTCACCACGCATTGGCAATACCGCGAGATACATCGATCTGCCAGATGGCAGCCGATTTGAAACCCGTGAAAATGATGCTGTGGACCAGTGGCTGACGGCATTTGGCCGGGATAGAAGCAACCGTTTTCTCAACTTCCTTGAGAGCCATACCAAGTTTGTTCTGCTCAGCGTTGTGATTGTCGCAGCGTTTTGCTGGTGGATGGTTGAAGATGGTATTCCGCGAGCGGCAGAGGTGGTTGCCTATCAGCTTCCGGCATCGATTCTCGATGATTCAAGTAAAGCGACATTAAAACTGTTGGATGAGAGCTTCCTTGGTGAAAGTGAATTGCCGCCAGAGAGACAGCAAGCATTGCAGGAACTGTTTGCCGGTTATCTGCCAGAACATAGCGAGTATCAGTTCAGAGTGCTGTTGCGTAATGGCGGCCGAATGGGGGCGAATGCATTTGCGCTTCCAGATGGCACCCTGGTTTTCACCGATCAGTTGGTAGAGCTGGTGGATTCTGACCAAGAGCTACTGGCTGTGCTGGGCCATGAGATTGGTCATGTGGTTGAGCGGCATAGTTTGCGCCAAACCCTACAGGGGTCGACAGTCGCAGTGATTGCTGTGCTGGTTGCGGGCGATGTGTCGGTGTTTGGTGATCTGTTTGCGGCTTTGCCAACCATCATTGTCAGTTCATCTTATTCGAGAGACTTTGAACGTGATGCGGATGAGTTTGCCTTTACCTTTCTAAAGGACCACGAGTTGTCACCTAAGCTGTTTGCCAATGTGATGCGAAAAATGATGCTGGCTCATGAAGCGAAGTCCGAAGGTGATGAGGGTGAGGAACATACACACGGCGACGACCCTGATGAATCAAGTTGGTTAGACTACCTCTCCAGTCACCCGGCATCGCAGGAGCGGATTGAACGCGCTGAAGCCGCCGCTGAGTAATCTGTAGAGTCGTCTTTTGTCTTAAAAAAAAACCGCCATTTGGCGGTTTTTTTCGTTTTTAGTCGTCTATCTTTTCGGCAAGCATGAAACGGTAAAAAGAGTACACTGTCCTAACTTTCATCTTTGCCGGGAGTTTCTGTGTCTGTGATTAACGTGGGTATCGTCGGCTTTGGTTATGCCGCGCAAACATTTCATCTGCCTTTTCTAAAAGCGCTGGCTGAAGATGAGCGTGTCGCTATTGCGATGGTGAGCAGCTCGGATGCTGCAAAAGTGCATGCTCATCTGCCCGGCGTCGATGTGGTCTCTGATCCTGCCGAGCTCTGTCAAAACCCAGCGCTGGACCTGGTGATCATTACCAGCCCTAATGACAGTCATGCCAAGTGGGCAGAGTTTGCTTTGACTGCAGGTAATCATGTGCTGTTGGAAAAACCACTTACCACACGCCTGTCGGATGCCGAGCATCTGGCTACGTTGGCTGAGAAACAGCAACGTATGCTGGTGCCTTTCCAGAACCGTCGTTGGGATGGTGACTTTCTGACCTTGAAGCAGCTCATCGCTGAGCAGGCTGTGGGTCCTATTCATTATTTCGAAAGCCATTTTGACCGATTTCGTCCGCAGCCCAGAGACCGCTGGCGAGAGAATGGTGGTGAGGGCAGTGGTATCTACTGGGATCTGGCACCGCACCTGATCGATCAAACGGTCAATCTGTTTGGCATGCCGCAAACCATTACGGCGAACTTGCGGGCGCTTCGTCCGGGAGCAAAGTCGGTGGATTACTTCCATCTGCTGTTGGGGTACGAAGACAAAGAGGTGGTATTGGCCGCGTCACCTTACATGGCAGCACCCAATCCAAGATTTGTGCTACAGGGTGAAAAGGGCAGCTATATAAAACTGGGACTGGACCCCCAGGAAGATGCTCTAAAACTCGGTGTGTCTCCGCTGCAGCAAGGATTTGGTGCAGAGGCAGAGGCTGACTGGGGACGTCTGCATAACGCTGAAGTAGCTAAATCTCAACCTACCTTAGCTGGCGACTACGTTTCGTTTTATCGTCAACTGCTGGCTGCGATACGGGGAGAAGCCGCTGCGCCTGTTCCCGTGACAGATGCGGTGGGTGTAATTCGCCTGTTGGAGCTAGGTGAGCTTAGTGCAAAAGAGCAAAGAACCGTCAGCTGTCAGCTGAAACATTTTGAGTGAGCTTATACAGCTCTTTCGCCAACTGCCGAAACAGCGTTGGCGAGACCATCATTCCCACATGGGTGCAAATGACTGCCTGTTGGTGGGTGCTGGCTTGCGGGTCCAGACAGGCTCGCCAATGAACGATACCATCGTACAGACTGTAAAACGCAGAAACTGGGACGGGCATGGGAGTTCGGTTTTGCTCGGCCAGCTCTTGTTCTATCTGTTCAATGGGATAACCCCATCTACGATAATGCCTGTTAACTATGGTGTATTTGGGACCCCCGACAACGGGTGTACCTAGGGTGATAATGCCGGCAACCTGTGTCGGATTATCGCGCGCCAGTTGTCTTGCCAGATAACCCCCCAGGCTCCATCCAACCAACATGGGGGGGCAGCCATCTCGCTGGTTGATACTGACTAATCGAAGTTGCAGCTGTGGAAGCAGCTTTTCCACCCGGCCATGATTTCTCCCCAGTTGCCACCCTTCAACGCGATAGCCTAACCAAGTCAGGTATTTTCTCAGCAGCCAGGTGGCCTTGTCGGACGCGGTATAACCAGGAATGACAAGCAACGAACCGCGGTGGTGTGGTGCGCGGAATCGAGACCGCAACAGCCAAGGGCTGCTGAGAATAAGCATAAGTAATTCCACTACGCACATTGCCTCTCGAATAGTTTCCCAGAGGTAAGGAGCGCGAAGCGGTGTATCAGCTGTTGTTTTCATATGCCCGCGTTCAGTGTTTTTATACCAATCCGAATAAGAATCTGATCTACCAGCGGGAATTTTAATCACTTTAGGCAAGGCAGGTGATTGAAGGCATAGTTGTTCTACGCCGAAATCAGCTAACGCTGCATAAAGTGATTTAAAACCCGCCCTGCGGGGAAGTCTGGGCAAGCCTACTTCTGCGTTGCAGCCATTAAGGGAGCAACCATTGCTTCATGACTGCTCCTTGAGTTGAACTTGCCCAGGTTTCCTGGTTGACCATATATTTATTCGGATTGGTATTAGATGTGAGCAAACGCACGGCTCACAACAAATTCCAGAGATCTAAGTGAATATCTCTTGTCGAAGCATTTGGCAACCACTAGATTGGTTTTTGAACAAGACGTTCAATATGCGTTCAAGGAGTGGACCATGTCCGTTGTATCTAAACTTTCGCCATCTTTTCATTTGCCTCCCATCGGAGGTTCGCTAAAACGATTCGCTAATCGGCATTGGGCGCTATTGGCATTCCCTGTATTGCTGCTGTCTGCTCTGGTGCTGGTCGGTCAGCTGTTTTCATCCGAATCAACGCTGTTTGCTGTGTCAGAAGTGATCGTTTTCTCGGCGTCGGGGCTTTGGAGTCTGGTGATATGCCTGCTTTCGCCCAAGTTGCTCTGGTCTGATCGTTTGGTACGCCTCTGGGCCTGGAGCCAACTTCCACTTTTTGCCGTTTGGATTGCGACTGAATCAGCACGCCCCTGGTGGGCGCAGTTGGCTATTGCAGCGCCGCTGTTAGTGCTACTCATCCAGACGCAAAGGCGGCGTTGAACATCGATGTGTTTTTCCTGTTTGTATTATCTGGTTGTTGAGGTTGTTAGATGAAAAATAAGATTTTGGGTATTGTCGGTGTAGCGTGGGGAGGCGGGATACTGTTTCGCCATTTCACAGTGAATCAGGGATATACCAATCCCGATTATCAAGCTGGGATAAACTTTGCGGCGATTTTTGGTGCGGCTATGTTGGTGGTGGGGTTGTATACGTTTTTTAAGAAATCGTGAGTTAACCGTTTGCCAAAATGACTGAGCTCAACCACTAAAAAGGCCACATTATGTGGCCTTTTCGATACGACTCAAGCGCAGAACTAACGATAAATATGTGGTGACAAGGTCACAAACTCTTCCGCGCTGGTGGGGTGAATTGGAATAGTGGCGTCAAAGTCCGCCTTGGTCGCGCCCATCCGCATCGCCACTGCAAAACCCTGCAGTATCTCATCCATGCCAAAACCGATGCCGTGAATACCAATAATTCGCTGCTCTTCACCCACACAGATAAGCTTCATCCGAGTTGGCTGCCTGTGCTCGGTGAGCGCCGTATACATGGCGGTGAACTGAGAGTTATAGACTGTGATGCTTTCTTCGCCATGAGCTTCAATTGCCTCTGGCTCGGTCAAACCCAGCGTACCGATAGGCGGGTGGCTGAACACGACTGTCGGGATCTGATCGTAATCCAGGTGCAGTCCTTCACGACCATCAAATAAACGCTCTGCCAAACGACGACCCGCAGCAACAGCGACTGGCGTCAGTTGAGGTCGGCCGGTATTGTCACCTACCGCATAGATACCGGAAACTTCGGTATTCTGATACTTGTCTGTAGGGATATAGCCGCGGCTATCCAGGCTGACACCAGTGGCTTCCAGATTGATTTTGTCTGTTGCTGGATCGCGTCCTACGGCCCAGATCAGGCTATCTACCGGACCTATCATCTCTCCGGATTGGGTTTCCATGGTCAGGCTGCCATCATCGTGTTTATGGATAGCCTTGGGTACCGCTTCGGTATGCAGGTTTAATCCGTCCTGTTCCATTACTTCCACCAGCGTGTCTGACAGCATGGGATCGAAGTTTCTAAGTGGTTTGTGTTTGCGAACGGCTAAGTGGGTTTCGCTGCCCAAGGCGTTAAATACACCCGCGATTTCAACAGCGATGTAACCTGCACCCACGACAAGCACGCGTTCAGGTTGTTCGGTCAGTTCAAAGAAACCGTCGGAATCGATGCCATACTCTGCACCGGGCACATCTGGGATCTGAGGACGGCCGCCGGTGGCGATAACGATGTGATCTGCGGTGTAGGTTTCGCCATCCACTTCAATGGTGTGGGCATCAACAAACTTGCCGAAGCCGTTGATCACTTCAACCTTGTTGTTGGCTAATACGCGGTCATAGGAGCCGTGAATACGGGAGATGTAAGCTTCGCGGGTTTCGACCAGTTTGCTCCAATCCAGTCCTTTCAGGTCTGCATCAAAACCATAATCCGGCGCGTATTTGAATGCATCAGCGATTTGGCCGGCAAACCACATCGCTTTTTTAGGCACACAACCGACGTTAACACAGGTACCACCCAGATACTTGGCTTCAACAATGGCACACTTGGCACCGCGCAATGATGCACGGTTGGCAGTCGCGATGCCGCCACTACCACCACCCAGAGCGATAAAGTCGAAATGCTTACTCATGTTCTCTCCTGCTTTGGCTTTCTACTGCGGGTCGAAGGAATGACCGAGGATCTATGACAAATCATTCATAACCTAACATTTATGACTCATCTCCTATGACAAAGGATACTAGCAAAGCACAGCAAAAAGAGAACGGAATGATTGTAAGGGGTTATGCTATGGAGGGAGGCTCTGTAGGTGTGATTTTTTAATCAGAGAGCCATAAGAGCTCCGTATGGGGCTAACTTAGCGTATTCAGTTTCCTGTAATACGACTTGCGACACGTTTCGCTAAGGCGGCTATTGTTACGAAAGCCGCGTTAAAACCGTCGCTATAGGCTGTTGCGTAAACAGGCTACATAGTCCGCTTTGGAGATCGAATTGACGGCGAGAAAATGCTCCATTTGGCACTCATTGACTTCGTTCAACGCGGCTTGAACCAAGTCGGCGGGAATACGCTCCGGTAAACCTTCTATGAGAGCAATGTGACATTGTGTTGAAGCTCGTCGCAGGGCTTGTTCGAATTCTGATTGGCTGAGCTTGGCACATTGACGAGGCGCTAAGTTGCCCGCTTCAAGCTCCATTTTGATCATCTTTTGAGACACCGGGATCAATTCAAGCGACCCAAGGCTACCATCTGCCGCGAGAGGGATGGAACGAGCGCGCTCAAGCCTTTCGATAAATTGTTTGGCATGACTATACCCCTTCGCTGCTGCCTGCTGGATCGCATCAAAACCTTGACGCTGAAGCGTCGAGTCGTTGCGCTCCAGCCCCATGTGAACTTGGACTTGGCCCTTTAGAAACAAGGCTTCTAAATGACCCGTCTGCTCGGCTTTTTCCAGCCATTTCACAGCATCTTCGTAGCGCTGAGCCTGATAGCTGAGCAAGCCCAGCACCAAATAGGCGTCAGGTTCTTTCTGTTTGGCGTAGGACATTGCAAGTTCATGCGCTTTAACCGGGTCTTCAAACACCAGTGCATCTAATTCATCACGAATTGTCTTAGCCTGCACGGCACCTGTGATTAGTATCAGCGCGACGCACCATCTCATAAGGCTTCGAGGGGACATTCAAAAATCCTTTTTTCGACTTGAGCTTTTATTGTCCATCAGTGATTGCGATGTGACAAGGTAATGTGGAGCCAGACTTGAGCCAAGTGCATGCTTGCCTGTCGATGCTCTCGTCCTATGACTTCGTATAAGGGAAAATTCCCTACGATAAATAGAAATACACTGCATTGTCTGCGCCAGCATGGATCACTAATCAGAAAGTCATCATGCGGCAAAAACTTCACCAAAGCTCTCCAAATGGTTACAGCCAACCCTTCAAGTGTGCAGTTCGGCCCGCTTCTACCCGGTTCTTAGCGCCCAGTTTGTGTATCGCCTCAGACAGATAGTTGCGCACCGTTCCTTCAGATATGAACAGCTGTTCTGCGATCTGTTTCGAGCTCAATCCTTGATGGGCTAATCCCAGAGCTTTACGCTCTTTATCTGTCAGAGGACTCTCTGCATCCATACCCTGCAGAACCAGCTCCGGGTCATAAACACGTTGGCCGCGATAAACGATACGGATGGATTCTGCCAGTTGTTCTGCCGGTGCGTCCTTCAGCAAAAAGCCTTTTACGCCCATCTCCATTGCTCTGCGAATATAGCCCGCACGGGAGAATGTGGTCAGTATCATCGTTGTGAGGTCTTTGTTGTCAGCCAGGGCCTGTTCACAAAGTGAAAGCCCATCGAGCTCCGGCATTTCGATATCGCTGAGTAGAATGTCGACAGTGTGTTCCTGCAGCAAATTCAGCGCTTCTTTACCGTTTTTTGCTTCCGCGACAACGTCGATATCGGTTTCCATATTCAGCAGGGCACTCAGCGCCCCTCTGATGAGATCTTGATCTTCTGCCAGTAATACTTTTATGCTCAACTGAGTGCCTCCACTGGGATGGTGATTTGTTGGTAGGTTCCTTGGCCTAAATCGCCTTGTTTGTGGGTGACTGAAAACGACCCATTAAGCGCCTTCACCCGCTCGACGATACCTGTCAGGCCATTACCGAATTGAATATCCTGGCCGACACCGTTGTCGTTGACCCAGAGTTGAAACTGATTGTCGTTGGTTTCGCTACCCACCTGGCATTGGGTCGCTTTAGAGTGACGAAGCACGTTGGTGATCAGCTCTCTCAGGATCAAGCCGAGTTCCGCTTCGGTTTTTTCTGACATCTGCGGTAGCGAAATTTGAGACTTGGTAACAATATTATGTCGCTCTAATTCCAGGCTTAATGCGCTGAACTCCGATGCCAGATCCACATGCCGGTAATGACTGACGGCTTCTCGCACCTGCTTAAGTGCGTCACGACTGACCTGGCCAATGTTTTTTAACTCCTCGGCCAGCACTTCCAGTTTTTCTGGTGAGTGTTGCGCTTGCTGGCAAACTCGTTCGGCCAGCTGGGCGCGCATATTCACCACGGACAGGGTATGACCCAGAATATCGTGCAGATCCCGGCCGATTCGCTCACGCTCTGCTTCTGCTGCTAATCGCTGTATCTCCTGCTGACTCTGTTTCAGTTCGCTTTGGTGTTTTTCTTCCCGAGCGACCCACACCGACTCGATGCCGATTATGATAGAGGTGATCATGCCGGGCAGCAGGAAGTAGCCAATATGGAGAGGGAACAGCAGATAACACCCGATCATCAACACAATGTTGGTGATCAGCAGTGGCACGGCAATACGCATCGACCAGTTATGACCAAAGTGGGCAGAGGCAAAGATAAAGAAGGTATTGGCACCCACATTTACCGTGGCTGTTGCAATGCCAAGCATCACCATGCCGAGGTTGGCAAGTCTGCGATGGGTGAGATTGGCGCTGGCAGATACAATGTAATAGCAACCAAGAAACGCGAGCATTGCCAGTGCCAACCAAACCATGGTTATGGAAGGAAATTCGCTCAGTACGGGTTGCAACCAATAAAAGCCAAGCGTCAGCAACCAGATATGGGTCGAGTTAGGTGTATTGCGGAGCCATCGCTTACTTTCGTTCATTCCCTTTAACTTCATTCTGTTGTTTCTCAATGCTGAGCGCGTGCCCCTCTCGAAGCACACGCTTGGTGTCATAGTTGCGTGTCTATTTCAGGTTGGCAAGCTGTTCTTCAACCCAGCCGTTGTTGGGGGATAGCACCAGCGCTTCCTGCAGATCACCAGCAGCCGCTTGTTTTTGGTTCAGTGCACTGTAGGCCTGTGCGCGCCAGATATACGCTTCCGTCAGGCCCCAGTCGATGGTGTTTGTATCTTCGACGGCGAGTAATTTGATGGTCTGACTGAAATGCTCGACTGCTTTTGTTTTGCTGCCACCATATTGCTCAGGTTTGTGGTAAGCCACCAAACCACTGGCCAGGTGCGCACGAGGATTGTTGGGGGCTAACTTAAGTGCTGTGCGTGCCGCTTTGTCAGACTCAGGCCCAAGATTGACTGCCTGAGCATAGTCCAAACCGATCTGAAAGCCCTTCACCATAGAAAGCAGACTCCAGGCTTCGGCATCTTCAGGTGACTCAGCAACGATCTTCTCTAAGGCAATCTGGGCAGCCTTAGCATTGGCCAGACTTTTTTCATTATCACCTGCAACCAAGCTGGCAATTGCCAATTTGTATTGGGCAAATGCCGCAAGATAACGGTCACTGCTTTCTACATACGTTTCAATGGTGGCGGTGTCCGCCTGATAACCGGCACTGGCCAATTCGTCGTAAACCGATGCATTGGCCTGGCTGGTCAGCAACAGGGTGGCGCTTAGGAAAGTGGCAAACTTATTCATGTGGTCCTCACTTAGTTTGGTTTGATACTGGCTGTTCAGTTGAAAGAAATTCTCTACTGATAAACTGGGTAACTGCACCGACACGTCACTTGAAAATCCATAAGCGTTGGCGGTAAGCAAAGTGGTTAGCGTTACGGCAGCTAAGGGCTTTCTCATGTTTAGGGGCATGGTTCGTTTCCTTGTTTGTGTCGGCGTTCTTTGTCATCAGTTGACGGTGATAAGTATTTCCAATTAGCACTGTGTTCGTTACCCACAGCTGTCACCAATCGCATATGACAAATGTCATCAATTCACTTGAAAACTGCGCTCAGAACCCCGATAACTCGTTTAACCCAAAACAGAATCCGGTGTGCCTTTTATGACCAACCCTTTACTCTCTTTTTCCGGTTTACCGCCGTTTAGCCAGATTAAACCTGAACACATTCAACCCGCCGTTGAGCAGCTGATCGCCGATTGCAAAGCCAAGGTGGAAGAGGTGGCTGCAAAGGGAGGGGCAAGCTGGGAAACCGTGATTGCGCCTCTGGATGAGGTAAATGACAAATTATCCAGAGCCTGGTCGCCGGTGGGACATATGAATGGTGTGGTTAACACGCCGGAATTGCGGGAAGCTTATGATGCCTGTTTGCCATTGCTGAGTGAGTTTGGTAGCTGGGTTGGCCAGCACAAAGGTTTGTTTGATGCTTATCAGCGCGTAGCCAACAGCACTGAGTTCGCCAGCCTGAGCCAGGCGCAGCA
The DNA here is from genome assembly GCF_039544265.1 of Corallincola platygyrae. Lineage (NCBI taxonomy): Bacteria > Pseudomonadati > Pseudomonadota > Gammaproteobacteria > Alteromonadales > Psychromonadaceae > Corallincola > Corallincola platygyrae. The sequence continues at coordinate 41,894 of NZ_BAABLI010000015.1, forward strand.
AGAGGTGATTAATCAAGCGCTGCGGGACTTCGAGTTGGCAGGTGTCGCATTGGAAGACGATAAAAAACGCCGCTTTACCGAGATATCAACACGCCTCAGCGAGTTAGGCAGCCAGTTTTCCAACAATCTGTTGGATGCCACTCGGGGCTGGAGCAAGTTGATCTCCGATGCTAACGAGCTGGCGGGGCTTCCAGAAACCGCATTGGCGGCTGCCAAGCAAGCGGCAGAGATGAAAGAACAACAGGGTTATCTGTTGACCTTGGACTTTCCCTGCTACCTGCCTGTGATGAGTTATTGTGATAATCGCGAACTGCGGGAAGAGATCTACACCGCATTTGTAACGCGAGCGTCAGACCAAGGGCCGAATGCGGGCAAGTGGGACAATTCAGCCATCATGGATGAGATTGTTTCTCTGCGTCATGAGAAGGCTTGTCTACTTGGGTTTGCTAACTATGGCGAATATTCGTTGGCAACCAAAATGGCGGAACAGCCTGAGCAGGTATTGGGTTTTCTAAACGACCTGGCGGAGAAATCCAAGCCCCAGGCAGAAGCCGATCTGACCGAATTGAAAGTCTTTGCTAAGGCTGAATTTGGCGTCGATTACGCGGAGCCCTGGGATCTGACCTACTACGCTGAGAAGCTGAAACAACACAAGTATGCAATTGACGCCGAGGCCGTGCGCCCATGGTTCCCAGAGCAACGTGTTGTATCCGGCTTGTTTGAAGTTGCCAAACGTCTATTTGGTGTGGATATCAAGCAACGTGACGGTGTTGATACCTGGCACAAAGATGTGCGTTTCTACGATATCTTCAATGCCGATGGCTCTTTGCAAGGTAGCTTCTATCTTGATCTCTACGCCCGTGAAGGTAAGCGTGGCGGTGCTTGGATGGATGAGTGCCAGGTGCGCTGGCGCTTAGGCAGTGGCGAGCTGCAGTCGCCGGTGGCTTACCTGACCTGTAATTTCAGTGGCCCTGTGGGGGCGCAGCCTGCGCTGTTCACCCACGATGAAGTCATCACTCTGTTCCACGAGTTTGGCCACGGTCTGCACCACATGCTGACCCGTGTTGATGTGCCGGGAGTATCGGGTATCAATGGCGTGCCCTGGGATGCGGTTGAACTACCCAGTCAGTTCCTGGAAAACTGGTGTTGGGAGCCGGAAGCGCTTGCGTTTATCTCAGGTCACTTCGAATCGGGTGAGCCATTACCGCAAGAGATGCTGGATAAGATGTTGGCGGCGAAGAACTTCCAGAGCGCGATGCAGATGGTGCGTCAGTTAGAATTCTCCCTGTTCGATTTCCACCTGCATCTTGATTTTGACCCTGCACTGGGTGCTCAGGTGCAACACACCTTGGATCAGGTACGTGACAAAGTAACCGTAGTGCCTGTCAGTGGCTTTAATCGCTTCCAGCATAGCTTCGGTCATATCTTTGGTGGCGGCTATGCGGCAGGCTATTACAGCTACAAATGGGCGGAAGTACTTTCTGCTGACGCCTTTAGCCGCTTCGAAGAGGAAGGGATCTTCAATCCGGAAACCGGACAGAGCTTCCTCGACAATGTTTTACGCAAAGGCGGCAGTGATACGCCAATGAACCTGTTTAAGGCATTCCGTGGCCGTGAGCCAGAAGTGGATGCACTGCTGCGTCATAGCGGCATTGGCAAAGCGGCTTGAACTAACATCAGGTCATATAGAATTTAGTATGACGGGGCGTGAATAGTTCGCCCTGACTCAGGAGCTTTTAATGACACGAGCAGAACAAGGCAAGTTGCCAGTAGCGGAGGTCGACGTACATGGCTGCGTTGGCAAGATTGGATTGCACCCCTGTCCCGGCAAACGCGATGGCAGTGATGATTACAGCGCTATGATGGAGCAGGATCTGCAGCAACTCCTATATTGGGGTGCTGAGGCTGTCGTGACCCTGGTGGAGCCGGAGGAGCTGGAAAAACACAATGTCGCCGACCTCGGAGACAAGGTAGTTAAGTGCGATATGCAGTGGTTTCACCTGCCAGTACCCGATGTGGGTTTGCAGGATGACGCGTTTGATGAACGTTGGCCTGCAGTAAGCAAGCGTTTGAATGCGTTGTTGGATGGAGGAGCCAATGTCACTTTTCATTGCCGAGGAGGTACCGGCCGCACCGGTTTTATTGCCGCTCGCCTGATGATTGAACGTGGCATGGATAAACATGAGGTTGAGAAGCTGGTACAAGCCGCTCGACCCGGAGCACTGACCATGGAGTGTCGAAGGGAATTCCTTGGCTTAGATTAAACAGCAGAGTTTTTTGCCTAGCTTTATTAGAAAGGTGTGATATTGCTTGCAGGCTAAGCGGGCAATTGTTGCACCTTTTTCTATTTCCCATTATTAAAAATGAGTTGGAAAGGAAGCTTTCTTGCTATTCCTTTTAAGACCCAGACATGTCCTCATTTTTATATGCTTAGCTAAGCCCCAGCGTTAAAACATTGATGGAACAATTTAGTTTGGAAAGTTAATCCGTATTTACTTACTAAAATTGGAGTTAAGGATGATTTATAAGTTGAAAATGGTGTTTGTATCCAGTGTTTTATTGATGCTGGTCGGGTGTGTAAGCCCTATTCCGCTTGCTGAACAGACTCCGTCCCCTGATTATTTGCCCCCCAATAAAATTCTCTTAACGGTAAACGACCAAAGAACAAGGGTATTTGATGGCAAACCTGATGACTTTGTTGGGGTGGCCCATGGTTCATTTGGGATTCCTTTCGATTGGCATGTCGGAACCGTATTGGCAACTGAAGATGGAGATAAGGAAAGAAACCTGGCTGAGTTCTTGGAGCATAGAATTAGTACAGGTTTAAACAGCAAAGGGTGGGATACAGAAGTTGTTGCTATCGCAGATCCAATGGATGAAGGAAGTATTACCCAAACTATTCAAGAGAAAGATGCTCAGAAGCTGCTAATGATTAACATTCATGAGTGGTACTTCAGTATTAATTTGAATTGGGTTTCTGCTTTCAATTTTGATACTGATGCAACAGTCAACATCTATGAGACCGAGGATGGCAAGCTGTTCCAGAAAAGAATTGCCGGTAGAGATGTTATCGAGGAGAAAGCTGATGAGTCTCCCCAAAACAATATTTTGAGGGCATACAGGGCGCAGTTAGTAGAGATTTTTAGTGATCCTGAAGTCAAAGATGCCCTTCTGAAGATGTAATCTGTTTCCATAAATAGACTGGGTGGCACCTCCCACCCAGTCTCGCATTTCAACTGACCTTTCTCTCATTTCCCTGCATTTCGCGGCATCGTTCAAACTCTGAAACATCCAAATTTTGTACTGTTTAAAATGTGACCATTCAGCAGTTTTGTTTTGTTTCCAACTGCTTTAATTGCTGTCGTACTTATTGAAAAGGCGAACGCAATCAAGCGTATTCCTCGCAAGGAGAGCAAGGTGAAACAGTTGGTCCTAAAAGCGATTACCTTCCTGCAACTGGTGTGTGTGATAGCACTGGTGCTGGGAGGATGGGACGCTTTTCTTTATTGGCAGCAAAATGGCGAACAGCCAATCAAAAGGGCTGCACAATCTCTGGTTGTTGATGCACCCACTAACCACTATGTAGAGGTCAGTGGTGGCTTACGTGAAGTGACCAACACCTACGAAGTCTCGATAACATCAGGTCAACCAACGGAGTACTATGTGCCGGTGGTGGTTCAGGCGGGTGACGAGCCGCAGTTAACTTACCTGATCAAGCAAACTGACGAACCCAGCATTACTGATTTGTTTGGTGAGGTGCACGAGCGCGGATATCTGGTCTCCAGGCATCTCCCCGTAGATTTAGAGCAGGCATTTCGCCATCAGTACCACTTCTCTGGCAGGTTGTTGGTACTTGAAGCGGATTACCTGCCAATGCCTGTGCATGGCAAACTGCTGGTATTGCTGCTGCCCATGGTACTGCTGTTGATAGCTGTGGCCGCGCGCTCTATCTGCCTCAATGGGCGTCATTGGGCTTGGTATGATGGTTACGTGTAGCTTGTTTGAAGAGCTCTGGACAGAAAAAAAGCGCTCACAAGGAGCGCTTTCGGGGGGTACGCTGTCCCATACAAGGGATTTGGACAACGCTCTTTTGTTTCAGCCCTGGGTTCTCATTACAGGACCAAAAACGTTCTTTACATGCGGTACGTGAAACCCGCAAAGAAGTAACGACCTAACACGTCGTAAGCCTCAGGTACCGTATTCATATCTGAATAGCTTGGTACGTAAGGTGGTTCTTTGTCGAATAGATTATCGATACCGACCTTCAGGCTCAAGCTGTCATTAACATAATATTGACCTGAAACATCGTGGTATGTCACAGAAGAGACTTCGTAATCTTCATAAAGGTCATCCATCGAGTGGATGTAACGCATTTTGTAGGTGAAGTCCCAATCATCTGATCCCACACGAATATTTGCATTACTACGCCAGCGAGCGTAGGCCCCTGTCATGCCGCTGATGGTGCCGGTGTAGTCATTGCCGTCTTCTTCAAATTCGATCAGGTAAGAGCTATCTAAGTTAGTGCTCCAGTCCAGATCAAAGGCTATGAAGCTGTACTGAACGTTAGTGTCGATACCAGAAGTCTGCTGATAACCCACGTTGGTCAGTGGACGGTCAACGTTACTGATCTCACCGGTTAGACTGTCACGACTAATGTTCAACGTATCACAGGCCTCGGAGATACCTCCGTAGCACGCATCCAGATACTGCTGTGTATCAATACGTACGATGGCATTTTCAATTTCGATCTTGTAGTAGTCCATGGTCAATGACAAGCCATCAACATACTCTGGGCTGTAAACAACACCGAAGGTCCATGTATCAGCTGTTTCCGGCTGCAGGTCTTCATCAGATACCCAGGTCGATTCGATCTGGAAATCATTGAACTGGTAATCGGTATTGCCGATCTCGGAGTGACACTGCTGATAAAGCGCACCGGTTGGATCTGAGTCGCCATAGCCAGAGCAAGGATCTGTTACGTAGTCGAATGAACCGACATTACCGCCATAGAGCTCATCAACACTCGGTGCACGGAAGGCGGTTGAACGCACGGCACGCACCATCCACTCATCGTCTACTTTCCAGCTCAGACCCAGTTTCCAAGTGTCGTCACTACCGAAAGTACTGTAGTCGAACCAACGGACTGCAGCTTCCAGTGTCACATCATCTGCAAAACGCATGTCAGACAGCAACGGAATAGCAAATTCAGCATAAGCTGAGGTGGTATCGTAAGAACCGTCGGTTGCATCCTGTTGTGACTGCGAACTTTCACCTGCCACCGTGACTGAGTCTGGCTGGAACCAGCCCTTCTCCTCACGGTACTCAAGGCCTGCTGCGAACCCAACAGTGCCAGTAGGGATCTCAAAGGCGTCACCAGAGATGTTGAAGTTCACTACGTTCATCTCGTTACCGCCGCTGGATTGGTCGGTGTAAGTCACGTAGTCGAGTGTTTCCTGGCTGATCTGTCCTTCCGGCACGAACCAGTCCTGACAAGGTACACCATTCTGACCACAGCTGTCTGAATAGGCGGTTTCCATCATCTTTTTGTTGTTAATCAGGTTGTGAACTTTGCTGTTGGCGTCATTGCGGCCCCAGGTGTAGCTCAGATCCCAATCGTAGCCATTGCCAATATCCCAGTAACCCTCTACACCCACTACAACTCTGGTGGTGTCAGTAACCTGCTCGTATTGGCGCGGACCGGCCTCGGTCATACGGCGCTTGTAACTGACGTCACTGCCAAACGGGTTACCGATGGCATCGTCACCAAACTGAACTCCTGTCACGGGTGAGGGGGCCAATTGCTGATCAGAAGTACGTTTGGTGTAAAGAAACTCGGTGAATGCAGTGAGGTCATCATTCAACTCGAAGTTACCATTACCAAAAATGCTGACACGTTCCTGTGGCGTGTACAGATAGCTATATGGCACATAATTAAAGGCATCGGTCTGGTTGACCCACTGGCCTGAATTGGGATCGTACTGCTTCCATCCATCGCCAGGGTTGACTGCACCACCAGGGATAGTCGAGCTGCCAGGCACACAGCTTGGATCGGTAGAGCCGTCCAGCGCACAGGAAGACCAGCCACGGTCACTTTGCTTTGCACTGCCGCGGTCAACATAGGTTGCACCAAGTACAAAGTTGCCTCGGTCGCTGCTGCCGCCCATCAACAGGCTGATATCGCCAGTGTTGGCGTCGCCTTCACCACTGCCACCATAGGTGCCTGAGAGTTCCAGGCCTTCAAAGCTTTTTTTAGTGATGATGTTAACCACGCCAGCAATGGCGTCGGAGCCGTATACAGCAGAAGCACCATCTTTCAACACTTCAATACGTTCGATCATCGCCAGAGGAATGGTGTTCAGGTCGACGGATGCATCAGCACCTGTACCTGAATTCACCATGCGGCGACCATTGACTAGTACCAGGGTGCGCTGCGTGCCCATACCTCGCAGGTCAACGCGAGCAGCACCTACGCCGCCGTTGTTGGATGAGGCGCCAGTCGCCATACCTGCAGAGGCTGTGGATTGCTGCAGAACCTGCTCTACTGAGGTATAGCTGCCAGCGGCAATATCTTCCGCAGAAATCAGTTGAACAGGGCTGGCGCTTTCCATATCTGCACGCTTGATACGTGAGCCGGTAATTTCGATACGTTCAACCTGTTCTTCGCTATCGGCGTCGTTAGCAAGTACGGGTTGTGCCAGCAGCGGAATACCTGCCAGCAAGCATATCGATCGGGTGATCGTATTGAGTTTGGTTGTAAGCATTGGAAGTGCTCCTTGAAATCGATGGACAGTGCTTTTTTAACTCGGGATTTTTATTGGTTTTTCCCGTTGGGCTGACGTTAAAAGCTATTTTCGAAGGAGCGTCAATCGTGATAATAGATTGATATTGATGATAAAAAGTTTAGAGAGTGTGTATTAGAGGTCAATTATATGTAATGGAACTGTAGCCATATGGTTAAGTAGCATCTAAACCTGTTCACCACATAAACAGCATGGCTAAAAAGCGAACATTTACTTTTGTGAAAATTGTTGCGTGACAGGCGTTTTGGATAGATGTAAAAGTGTGATCGGTGTCACGTTTGGTTGGGTGGGTTTCAGGAACTTTTTTTGAATGGCTTTTTTCAGACAAGACAAAATTGCGCTAGTTCAAATTCGACCCATTTAAAAGTTACATCTCGGTGACACCTTTCCCTCCTATGTTGCTTTCAGTGCCAACTTGTAACATTTAACTGTCTATCTCCACTCGATTTCGGCCAGCCTGTTTTGCCTGGTAGAGCAATTCGTCTCCTCGCTGGTAGAGAGATTCAAAACTATCGTCTGGCTGGCAAAGGGTCAGTCCCATACTCACCGTGACAGCAATTTCGCCATTATCCGTTTGAAAAGGTTGGCCTGAAATCGCGTTTAGTAGTCGTTGAGATGCACCTTTGGCATTCTTTTTTGAGCAGCCTGGTAGCAAGATTAGAAACTCTTCTCCGCCTATGCGGCCGAACATGTCGCCACGGCGTAACTGCTGCCTGATCCGTTTCGTCAGCATACGTAGGATGTGATCACCCGTTGGATGGCCAAAGTTATCATTAATCGATTTGAAATGATCTACATCGACAACCATCAGGGCTAGCGATGTATCACTGCGGCGATGTTTTTTCACCAGATGATTGCCCGTGCGAATAATCTGCCGGCGGTTTAGCACACCTGTAAGGCTGTCTTTCTGTGCTAGCTGTTGTAAACGCCACAGAAAGTAGGTCAGTAGGGTGAGAGAGACTATCAGCACGAGTAGCAGGGCATACTGCATTTTTATTTGTCTGGAGCGCAGTTCATTTAGCTGGCGTTGCTCCGCCAATCTACGCTCTTGCAGAATATTCTGTTTGGTGAGCAAATCTGCTCGGGTTTTGTTGATTGCATTGTCCATCTGGGCACTGAGGGTGGCGATACTTTCGCGTTGCTGGATGGCATTGAATTTTCTGAGGTCATTGGCCCACTTTGCGTAGAGCTCAAGTGCCTGTTGGGTTTGACCCCTTACTTTTGCCAACTCAGCTTTATAGCCCAGTGCGATCAATTGATTAGCTTCGCGGGACAGAGCCTTGAATTCGTCATAATCCTGCTCACTCAGCTCCTGAAGTCGATTTGCTTCTGAGAAGTTGCGATTGTGGGCTCTGATTAACGCGGCGAGCATAAAAAAGGGATAGCGAAAGCGAGCTTCGTCAATCTCACTGATCTCACGTAACGCAATATCAACGCTGTAGTTCGCATCTTGATAGCGTTGCAGTTGATGTAGCGCCATCATGCGACGAAATTGAACGAAAAAAAGGCCGTAACCCCACTTAGCTCTGCGGACATCCACTTCTAATTGCTGTAATACTTCCAGAGCTTCTTCTGCGCGGTCCAGGCGAATAAGCACTAACGCAATATTTGAGCGCAATGTCAGACCCGTAATCAGATCTTCGGCCTTAAGCTTCTCTTGAGCCTCCAGCATCGTATCGTAAGCTTCCTGAAACCGCCCTTGCAGAAACAGCACCGATGCGGCGTAAATCTTTGCGTTAAACGTAAATTCGTGCCAACCCTCGGTATTCTCTTCGTCGGGCTGCATTTCTCTTATTATTGCCAGCGCATTATCTACTGTCGTGATTGCTTTAGAGCGTTGTTCAGATACCGCATAAGATTGAGCCAGGGATAGGGTTAGTTGGCCTCTCACCAAATTTGCTGATTCTGGCTGTGCTTCGATTTGTTGTGTCAGCCATTGCTGCTCTCCAGCATAGTTGCCCTGCCTTTGCAGCAATACCCCCTTGATCTGAATGACCTCGACTCTAAATCGTGGAGGGGCGGAGGCCAGCGATTTTAAGGCCTGCTCGGCTTTAACTAGCGCCTCATCACGTTGTCCAATTTGGATATAAGTATTCAATAGCCAGACCCAGCTTTCCGACAGTTCTTCAATAGAAACATCATCTGGTGGCGTGCTAAGCCAGTAGTTGAGCCTCGCGACTAAAAGGGTTGGGGTATAGCGCTGACTCTCCAATGACTCTCTGAGATCGACCCAGGCGGGTGCCGACGCAATAGCGTTTTTTGCAGAAATAATACTCGCAAAAACAAGGAGAAAGATGGCAATGCACGGCTGACTACGCAATCTAGCCTCGTCGATGTTGAATGGTAGTTACTAATAACTTAGGAGGCTTTTTCAGGTTGTTCAAAGAAGGCGGATACTCTGTGATAGTTTTGTGATGATTTTAGAATTTGGCTGGGAGATGTTACTCGCAAACTTGATCATGAGAATTCACATGGAGATAGATTCAAATGAACAAGTTAAAGTTTGCTCTACCTGCCGCAGTGATGTTGGCTGCCGGCGCCTCTGCCAATGCTGCTCAACTTGAGATCAGCGTACAAAACCTGACACATGGTATCCACTTTACCCCCCTGATTATCGCGGCACACCCCGGTGATGTTTACATGTACCAAACAGGTGAAGCAGCATCTGCAGCGCTTCAAGCGATGGCAGAAGGCGGTGATATCTCCATGTTGGAAGCCGCATTGGATGGTATGCCTGTGTTGTCTAACCCTGCCGGCGGCCTGTTGGCACCGGGCGCATCAACAACACCTATGATGCTGGATACAGGTGAGATGACTTACCTTTCTCTCACTGGCATGTTGCTACCCACCAACGACGGTTTTGTTGGTTTAGATCGCTGGATGATCCCATCTGAGCCCGGCACCTATACGGTTTACCTGAAAGGTTATGACGCGGGTACTGAAGCCAATGATGAAATTATCAACGGCGGCGGCATGTCAGGTGTTCCGGGGATTCCGGTTGCACCAGGCGGTGATGGCGGCACGGGCGCGAGCGGCGTTACCAGCACTGAATTGAATACGACTGTGCATATTCACCCTGGTGTTTTAGGTGACTTTGACCCTGCAGGTGGTGTTTCCGACCTCGACCCAAGCGCACACCGCTGGCTGAATCCTGTGGCCAAGCTGACCGTTACCGTACAGTAAGGGAGGGCGAGCCATGAATAAGCAATCCCTATTTAAACTTGCAACGCCGCTTTTGGCCATCGCAGTGATCAGTGGCTGTAGTGATGACGATGATGATGAAGAGATCGTTATCGAGCCCTTGATGCGCAGTTATGAAGTTCAGGTCGTTAATTTAACGCCAAACCAGCCATTGTCTCCAGTTGCTGCTCTGGTGCATGACAGCACTATTCAAGCCTGGATGCTAGGCTCGCCTGCTATCGTGCCATTGGAAGTGATGGCCGAAGGCGGTGATAACAGCCAACTACTGGCGATCGAAGGTCTATGGGCCTCAGCTTCTGGTGCAGGTGTAATTATGCCGGGCGCGTCTGAAACCATGATGTTGGAATTTGAAGACAGCGTCGATCTTAACCTGACCTTGGCAACCATGTTAGTTAACACCAATGATGCCTTTACCGGTCTCAACAGTTGGTCAATAGATCAACTGGCTGTAGGTGACTCCTGGTCAGCCACAACCAACGTGTATGACGCGGGTACCGAAGCCAATTCCGAAACTGCGGCCACTATTCCTGGCCCAGCCGCTGGTGGTGAAGGCTATGCCGAGGCGCGAGATGACGTTGACCGTGTTTATGTGCATGCGGGGGTTATCAGTGCTGATGACGGTTTGACCGATTCGGCCCTGTCATTCAGTCACCGCTTTGACAATCCGGCAATGAAAATCACTATCACCCGTATCGAGTGATAGTGCAGTGACGCTCCTTATCGCCCTGTTTTTCTCCATTCTAAACCTGGGGCGGTAAGGAGAATTTTCATTGTCGGAAATTTAATCGGCGTTGGACCGGTCTGCTCCTTCATTGCAGCCAAAGGGGCAGGCTATGAAGGCACGGATTTTACTGGTCGAAGACCACGCGGATATCGCCAATCTGATTGGCATAAACCTGGGAATGATGGATTACGAGGTGGATGCTTACGGCGATGGTAAACAAGCGTCACGGCGTCTGCATCAGGAGTACGACATGGCCATATTCGACATCATGTTGCCCGGCGGCATTGACGGTCTGAGCCTTTGCCGTCAGCTTCGGCGCATCAACGAAGATATCCCTATCCTGATGTTGACGGCTAAATCTGGCGAGCAGGATCTGGTGGTTGGTTTAGAAAGTGGTGCCGATGATTATCTGGCCAAGCCATTCAGCGTACTGGAGCTGCAAGCCCGCGTAAAAGCGCTGCTGCGTCGATATCACCGTCACCATCAACAGGCAGAGGAAGGTCCTAAACCGATCTGCCTTGAAGATCTGGAGATCGATCCGACTACACGCCTGGTTCATGTCGCTAAACAGTTAATTAACTTAACCGCCACTGAATTCGAGTTGCTCTGGCACATGGCCAGTCAGCCGGGCCGAGTATTCAGTCGTGAACAGCTTCTTAATCAGGTATGGGGGCATCGCCATGATGGCTACGCCCATACCGTTAATTCCACCGTTAATCGACTTCGCAGCAAACTGGAGTTGGACCCTGCGCGCCCTCGCTGGATCCATACCGTTTGGGGTGTGGGGTACAAGTTTGCCGGTGGACAACTTGCGGATAGCCACTGATGTTTAGATCTCTGTCCGGTCAATTTGCGCTTTATGCCACGCTGCTGTTTTTGACGGTAGGTGTGGCGGTCGGTTGCTGGAGCTTTTCCAGCTATCAAACCTACGGTGAAGAGGTAGAACAGCGCCTTCACCGAGGCCTGGCTGCGCATATTGTTTATGACAACAAACAGCTAAAGCAGGGCACCATTGACGCCAGTAAGCTGAAAGATGCATTCCATACCATGATGTTGCTGGGACCCGATTGGGAGATTTATGCGCTTGACACCCAAGGCAGTTTATTAGCCTACTCGGCGCCACCTGGAAAGGTGCTTCGCCAGCGGATCAGCCTGGTGCCGATCCGCGCTTTTTTTGAGGGTGCCGATTTCCCTCTGTATGGCGATGATCCACGTAGTCATGACGGTCAACGGATCTTCTCTGTGGCACCCATCGAAGACAGTAACGGCCAGTTAACCGGGTACCTTTATGTCATCATTGGTGGTGAGCAATGGCGCAATCTGACTGAGATGCTGTCAACCAGTCGCGTGCTGCAGGACAGCTGGCGTCTATTGGGTGCAGGCTTGCTGTTTGGTCTGGTGCTACTGGTATTGCTGTTTGTGCTTTTGACCCGGCCATTGAAGCGGATCGTAAAGCGCTTCGAAGCTTTCACCAGTCATGGCTTCACCCGCCAGCATGAAGAAGCGGTTAAGCATAGCGGTTGGACCCCTGCAGAAGTGAAGGCATTAGATGGCGGTTTTGAAAAGATGGCCGATCATATCGAGCATCAGCTCGAGCAGATTAAGTCCACCGAGCAATTGCGGCGGGAACTTATCTCGCACGTGTCCCATGACTTTCGCACACCGCTGGCGTCATTGCAGGGTTATCTGGAAACCTGGTTATTGCAGCATCCCGATGAACGTCAACCTCAGCTGGTACAGGTGGCGCTTAAAAATGCACGACAACTAAATTTGTTGGTCGAGCAGCTGTTTGAGTTGGCACGTTTGGAGGGAGGGGATATCCGTTTTAATCCAGAGCCTGTGGTTGTGGCGGAGCTGGCCTACGATGTTGTGCAACGACTGCAATTGATGGCGGAAGACAGAGGGGTCCGACTTACCGTCGATACCGATATTCACCAACTTCAGGCGATGGCAGATATCGGCAAGCTGGAACGGATACTGGTTAACCTGATCGACAATGCGCTGCGCCACACACCTAAGGGTGGTGAGGTCACCCTGAAAGTTAAAGCTGCTAATGATGCTATATATTTGGCGGTATCAGACAATGGCTGTGGTATTGATGAGGCGGAAGTACCGCATATCTTCGACCCCCATTATCGTGCCAGTAACAGCATTAATGGTGAGGGAGCAAACACCGGCCTCGGGTTAGCCATTGTGGCGCAATTGGTGGCACTGCATGGCAGTCAGATTGCGGTGGAAAGTCGCCCTGAGCAGGGCTCGACCTTTGGTTTTAACTTACCAAAGGCCAGTTAGTCAGACTTTCAATTAGACGCTGGTCCAAACGATTCTTTAAGTTGGGCCAGCAATTTCGTTGCCTCTTCCCGCTCTTGTTTTTGTCGCCGTTTTATCTGTTTCTTCACCTCTAACAGGGCATTCAATGTTGCGGCCTGGTGCGGCACTTTCTTCTGCATCAGGCGACTCTGTTTACGTCTAACGCCTTGCAACTGAACAGCGCAATCATTCACATTCCCGAGATGCCTTTGAAGTTTCTTCATCGGTTTCAGCAGCGGCTGCCATTCACTTTTTTCGCTGATGTCGGGGAACAGTTCGATCAGGTATCGGAGTTTCTTGCCCTGGATCCGCAAGGCGTGGAGTTCATCATCTGAAACCTGATCATGTAGAGCCTGCGCGGCAGCAGTGATCACGCGGTAGCGTTTTTTCATCTGCTTATGCAGCCATTGCTGCAGTTGCTCTGGTTTTGATTCTGGGCTGGCGTTTTTTTCCGCCTGCGCAAACCAACGGCGGATAGATTGGAAACTTCGCTGGCATCGTTTGCTGGTGAGCCAAGCCACTACCTGTGCGCGCTCGCGCTGATGGCGCTTCAGCTCTTTCTGGGAAAGCTGGTTTAACAGCTTCTGCTGCTTTTTGGTCAGTGGTGCCAGATAAGCCTGCCACTGTTCATGGTATACATCCATGTCGCGCAGGGTATTGGTTTTACGAGCCAGCAAACCTAGGTGTTGATTCAGTAATTTGGCGCTGTCGTCGGGGAATAGCTTTTTTAGCTGGCTAATCAGACTACGCAGTTTACGCAGTGCGACGCGATAATCGTGCAGGGCATCAACTTGGGTGGATGTGCGCATTATTTTGGGCGGCTGCAACTCAGCAATAGCCAGCAGCTTTAATGCGACCTGGGCAATAGGTAAGGGAAGTCCTTCTTCTGTAATGGCTTTCTGATTCATGCCTGGCCTCGGTCAGTTTATCAGCGAAAAAGCCAAGCACTGACGTTAAAGCAAGTTGATGACAGTGAACCTAGTATGGACCCAAATGGGCGGGGCATAGCGCTAACTTGCCCCGGGATTATTCAGCGGCATGCGGAAGGCAGCATCTCTGATGGCAAGTCTGTTCGGTTCTCGCCAATGGCTGTCATGCCTTCAACTGCTTCACTGTATCCGCACAGCCAGGCTATCGGGCTGCTGGGGCTGCCTTTCACTACCGCAGGCCGGAAAGAGAGTGTTTTGCCTTGTAGTGCCTGCGATGCCTTATTCCCCAAAGTCACATGAATCGCACCATTAATAACCCTGGTTCCAGTGATTCGATTGCCTATCAGTAAATTGGCGTCGGGTACGCCGGCTTCTCGGTTGTCTTTTGGTAGATACAGGTTGTCAGCATAGAACTTGGTGATACGGCTTTTCACATGATCCGCCATAGAGATGGCTTCGGTCATCTCGCTTCGTTGCACATATATTTGGTAGGCAGGTAGAGAGACCGTGGCCAGAATGCCGATGATGCTGACCACAATCATCAACTCAATCAGGGTAAATCCTTTTACGGCCTTCATACGACATCTCCTAATACAAAAATGGGTGAATACGCGCTGACCAGGAACATCACAATAGTGGCTATGATGGCGATGGCGGTGATCGCCAGCAGCCCTTGTGAATAGTGGTTGAGTTCTATTGTCAGTTGTTTTCCTGAATGGGCGATAAGTGTGGTTAGCTCTGTCTTCGGGTTAAGACCTGCGGACGCCAACAACTCAATTTGTTTCGCGGGTACCTGTTTCTCGTTTGCTTGATGTATTGGTGTTTCAATTAGTTGTTTTAGCTGTTGATAACGCCTTTTTGATCTGCTCGGTATTAGCAGTAGCCATGAACTTTGGTTTTCGGTGATGGGCAGGGTGAAACGAAACATCTGCCGTATCTGGAGCGAAGCCGTCAGGTTAAAGACGATCAGCAGGAAAATGGCAATAGAGATAAGATCGTTGTAATCAATAAACCACCCCATCTGCCCTGGCATTCCAACGTCCATTTGCTCGAACATAATGGCAAATTGAGGGTAAACAAATGTCGAAAACAGGGAGGCCATGACGCCGTAGCAAATGAGCAACAACGACATATATACATGCAAACGCAGCAGTGTTGGCGGCGCAGATAACTTAGGTTCGAGATCCATTTCACCGTAGGCCGTTGCCGATTGAAGCGCTGCCTGTCTTGGCTGACTTGATATCTCTGAAAGGATTTGAGCTGGCAATGATTTTGGGCTGCCCAGTGGGGGCAACTCCAGTGCATTTGCCAACGCTTTTGCTTTTACAACGGCATCCCCAGTTGTTTCACCCTGGTTTAGTTGCTGCGTAATACTGCGGCAAATAAAGTGAAATGTACTCCAACTCACAGTCACAACCTTGTGATTTATCTGTAGATTTTTCCACTCTATTAATTAGTTCGCCAACAATCCAATTTTTTATTCAGGAATGAGGTTGGGGTTAACCGACTGCAAATGAATGTAATGAAAGGCGAGGCATCCGCACCTGTATTCTCCGTGATGATATGACCCACGAAGATGGAACCACCGTTTTGAGGGGAACGGTGATTTGGACCGGATGCCTCTAATCTTTTTTAACTGACTTCTACAGCCTTCTGCAGTTCGTTCTCAGTTGAAGGTTTCTGTTTACCTTTACGCAGCAGGTAGTAGAACACCGGGGTCAGCAGCAGACCAAAGATGGTCACACCAATCATGCCGGAGAATACCGCCACACCCATTGCCTGACGCATCTCTGCACCCGCGCCGCTTGAGAACACCATGGGAACCACACCCATGATGAAAGCGAACGAGGTCATCAGAATAGGGCGTAGACGCAGGCGACACGCTTCCTTAATCGCTTCAACCACACCCATGCCGCGTTCCTCCAGCTCTTTGGCGAACTCGACTATCAGGATGGCATTCTTGGTGGCGAGCCCCACCAGAACAATAAAGCCGATCTGGGTAAAGATGTTGTTGTCACCACCGTAGATGATCACACCCGTCATGGCAGACAAGAGTGTCATTGGCACAATCAGGATGATTGCCAGAGGCAAGCTCAGGCTTTCGTACTGAGCAGCCAATACCAGGAATACCAGCAGGACGACCAGCGGGAATACCAGTAGGGCGGCATTACCGGCCAGGATCTGCTGATAGGTTAGATCGGTCCACTCGTAGGTCATACCAATTGGGAGTGTTTCATCCAGAATCTTCTCAATCGCTGCCTGCGCCTGACCTGAACTGTATCCCGGCGCCGGTGCACCGTTGATCTCTGCCGTGGTATAGCCGTTGTAGTGCATGACGCGGTCTGGACCAGCACTGTGAGAGACCTGTAGGAAAGAGCCCAGTGGGATCATCTCGCCGTTCTGGTTGCGCACTTTCAGCTGGTTGATCTGGTCAGGTTCCTGACGGAAGCTTTCATCTGCCTGCACATTCACCTGATAGGTGCGACCAAACTGGTTGTAATCATTCACATATAGTGAACCCAGATAGGCCTGCATGGTGGTAAACACTTCGTCGATAGCGACGCCCTGGCTTTTCGCCTTGGTACGGTCCAAGTCGACATCCAACTGCGGCACATTGACCTGGAAACTGGTGAAGATACCGGTCAGTGCCGGATCTGCCCATGCTTTACCAATCACCTCCTGGCTTACCTGATAAAGAGTTTCATAGCCGAGGTTAGCGCGGTCTTCGATCTGCAGACGGAAGCCGCCGATAGTGCCCAAACCCTGTACCGGTGGTGGCGGAAAGATGGCGATAAACGCATCCTGAATCGCTCCAAATTCCTGGTTCAGCTGGGCGGCGATGGCGTGTGCAGACAGCTCGGGCGTGGTGCGCTCTTCAAAAGGCTTGAGTGCCGCGAACACAATGCCGCTGCTTGAGCTGTTGGTGAAGCCGTTAATGTTCAGACCCGGGAAGGCGACTGCGTTTTCCACACCGGGATGCTGCAGTGCGATCTCTGACATCTTACGGATCACCTCTTCGGTACGGTCCAGTGATGCCGCATCAGGAAGCTGCGCAAACGACACCAGGTACATTTTGTCCTGACCCGGCACATAACCGGTGGGGGTGCTGGTGAACTGCTGATAGGTCAGACCCATCAGGCCACCATAAAGCAGGACTACGATGCCGCTCAGGCGAAGCAGTTTGCCTACGCCCTGGGTATAACCACGGGCACCTTTATCAAACAGTTTGTTGAATGGTGCGAACAACCAGCGGCCAAATAGGAAGTCGATCAGCTTGGTCAGCCAGTCTTTGGCTGAGCCCTCTTTTCTCAACAACAGCGCAGACAGTGCCGGGCTCAGGGTGAGTGAGTTGATCGCTGAGATAAAGGTCGAGATGGTGATCGTCAGAGCGAACTGTTTATAGAACTGACCGGTCAGGCCAGACATAAATGCCGTGGGGATAAACACCGCTGCCAATACCAGCGTCGTCGCGATAATGGGGCCGGTGACCTCTTTCATCGCCTGCTGTGTTGCTTCGATTGGGCTTAGACCTTCACTCAGGTTTCGCTCGACGTTTTCCACCACCACGATGGCGTCATCCACCACGATACCGATCGCCAGTACCAGACCGAACAGAGACAGGGCGTTAAAAGAGAAACCCATCAGATGCATGATGGCAAAGGTACCCACCAGTGACACGGGGACCGCGGCTAATGGGATCAAGGATGCACGCCAGGTTTGCAGGAACAGAACAACTACCAGAACGACCAGCAGTATGGCTTCAAACAGGGTGTGAACTACCGCTTCAATTGAACCACGAACAAACACGGTTGGGTCATAAACGATGGCGTAGTCCATTCCATCAGGGAAGGTTTTCTTCAGCTCGGCCATGGTGGCGCGAACATCATCTGAGATCTGGATAGCGTTAGAGCCGGGTGCCTGGAAGATGGGTAGGGCGACGGCAGGTTTGTTATCCAGCAGTGAGCGCAGGGCATAGAAATCTGAGCCCAGTTCGATACGGGCAACATCACGCAGACGTGAGATCTCGCCATTCGCGCCGACCTTGATAATAATGTCGCCAAACTCTTCTTCGTCAGCCAAGCGACCCTTTACGTTGATTAACCACTGAAATTCGCTGCTACCAGTAGGTTGCGCACCCAGTGAGCCCGCAGCGGCTTGCTGGTTCTGTTCGCGAATAGCGTTGATGACATCGCTGGGGTTAAGCTCCAGTGCGGCCACTTTCTCCGGATCCAGCCAGACACGCATGCTGAATTCACCCGCACCAAACAGCTGCACATCACCGACACCCTGAATACGGGCCAACTCATCTTTCACATTGAGATGGGCGTAGTTAGACAGGTACAGCATGTCATATCTGTCGTCAGGAGAGGTGAGGTGTACCACCATGGTCAGGTCAGGAGATGACTTCTGGGTGACAACGCCCAGACGCTGCACTTCTTGTGGCAGGCGGGGCAGGGCACGGTCAACACGGTTCTGTACCAATACCTGTGCGTCATCGGGATCAGTACCGATAGCGAAGGTCAGGGTCAGGGTCATACGACCGTCCGCAGTGGCCTGAGAAGACATATACAGCATGTCTTCTACGCCGTTAATTTCCTGCTCCAGTGGTGAAGCTACGGTATCGGCGATCACCTTGGGGTTAGCACCAGGGTAGTTGGCGGTCACAACCACAGTCGGTGGCACAACGTTCGGGTATTCAGTGATTGGTAGCTGCCACACCGCCAGTGCACCGGCGATGAAAATCATCAGCGACAGTACACCTGCAAAGATAGGGCGGTGGATAAAGAACTGTGAAAATTTCATCTTAGCCTCCAGTGACCGCATCACGCTCAGTTGCGGCTAAACGCAGTTGAGAGGTATGAGATGCAACCATGTTCTGGATAAACTCTAGACGGGCTAACTGTTGTTCGCTGGCCATGGCAACAGTTTCGGCATTTACCGGGGTACCAGGGCGAACACGTTGCAGACCGTTAACGACAATTTTCTCGCCAGCTGCCAGACCTGATTTGATGATGCGCAGGCCTTCAACCTTTTCACCTAATTCAACAGGGCGATACTGCACTGCATTGTTCTCATCTAAAACCAGCACATATTTGTTGTTCAGGTCGGTACCGATAGCGCGATCTGAGATAAGAATACCCTCATAGCTGGCACTGCCGGTCAGTTTGATACGTGCAAACAGGCCAGGAATAAACTGGTCACTGTCGTTTTCAAACACGGCACGGCCACGAATAGTCCCTGTGCTTGGATTAACACGGTTGTCGATGAAATCGATATAACCCTGATGTGGGTAGTCACTGTCGTTGGCTAACGCCATCAGCACTGGGTGATGCACGTCGCGATCACTGGCACGACGACCTTCGTTCGCGAGTTTCACGTACTTCAGGTAGGTTTGCTCATCAGCGTCAAAATAGGCGTAAACACGGTCGGTAGAAACCAATGAAGTCAGCTTGGTCTGACCGGCTGCGACATAGTTACCCTTGGTAACATCCGCGCGTGAAACACGGCCGCTGATAGGTGCAGTGACTTCGGTGTAGCTCAGGTTGAGTTCTGCCAGTTCCAGTGCCGCTGACACAGAGGCAACATTGGCGTATGCCTGATTCAGCGCAGCAAAACGTTGGTCATATACCTCTTCTGACATGGCATTAGTTGCACGCAACTTTTTAGCACGCTTAAAGCTCAGTTCAGCCAGTTCGCGTTGGCTTCTGGCTTCGGCAAGCTCTGCGTCCAAACGCTTAACCTCGGCGTCAAATGGACGGCTGTCGATGTAAAACAGTGGTTGGCCAGCTTCAACAATGGCACCCTCTTCAAAGGCAACACGTTCGATATAGCCAGATACGCGAGGACGCAGGTCGACGCTTTCCGGTGCTTCAAGACGACCGGTAAACTCATCCCACTCGGTGAGTTCCTGGTTAATCACAGTCGCGACAGAAACGGTGGGCGCCACCATGGGTGGTTGTGCTGAAGTAGGCTCTTGGTCACAGGCCGCCAGTAGCAGTGCACTGGCGCCAATGAGAGCTATTTTGATACGAATAAATGTGTTCATTGCTTTCCCCTCCAAAGCGAGTGATTTGAAGTATGAGCAAGATCACACTATAAATATAATTATAAAATCGTATACAATTCATTTGGAAAATGAATGGATTAACGATCATTTTGATAATGTACTGTTAATTCATTGGGTTAGTGTTAACGAGGTGTGAGATATGCGTCACCAGGAACTTAACTTATTAATGATTTTTGACGCCATTATGACCGAGGGTTCGATTACGCGAGCCGCGGATCGTCTGGCATTAACCCAACCTGCCGTATCCAATGCGCTCTCGCGCATGCGCGCCGCCTGGAAAGATGAACTTTTTGTTAAAGATGGCCGCAATATTCAACCTACTGTGTATGCCCAAAACCTCTGGACTCAAATTCGTGAGCCGCTGAAAGAGTTGGAAGACGCGGTAGACCAGAATGAATTTAATCCCGCTACCGCCAAACGCACATTTCGTCTAGCTGTCGCAGACGCCGTGGTCGATGTGGTTTGGCGGCCATTGCGCAAAATCATTGAAGAATCCGCACCGGGCATCAATATTCATGCGGTGCCTTACACCATTTCAAATGCTGAATCGTCTCTCCACGACGCTGAGGTGGATATGGTCATTGGTGCTCAGGCGACCGCCTCTTCAGTAATTCGTACCGAGTTCCTATTCAATCCTTGTTATGCCTGCGTGATGCGTCTGGATCACCCGCTGACGAAAGTGCCGCTAACGCTAGAGCGTTTTGCTGCTGCAGACCATCTGCTGGTTTCTCTGTCTGGTGATGTCACCGGTTATACCGACCAGGTACTGGCGCAACAGGGCATGAAACGTCGTGTTGCCATGTCGGTAAACCACTTCGCAACAGTGCCTGCGCTACTTAAAGAGACTGATCTGATTGCTGTAGTACCTTCAACCACCATAGAGCAGGCAATGTTTAATGGCGAACTGGCAGTGATGGAGCCACCGATTGAACTGGCTCCTGCGCCAGTGGCCAGTGCCTGGCACAAACGGCAAGAAAACGACAAGGGATTGTGCTGGTTACGCGGCCACGTAAACCGCATTATCAAAGAGCACTTCGACCGTCATATGAGCGAACTGAAAGCGCGTATCTGCCCGCAGTGCAAAGACACAGTGTAACCCTGTGTAGATAGAGGCTAGGGTCATGAACAATCAACAGGGATGGATCCATATGCCGGTACCGCTGGCGATTTTGGTCGCGGTATTGATGGCGCTTAGCTGTGGCTGTTTTCCTGCTTCTTTGGAAAGGATATTTGATTCGGCGTTGTTGTGGTCTCGCACCTCTTTCTGGTTTGGGCTGAGCCTTTGTTTGCTCGCAGCCGCCATCTGCATTGCAGCGGTGATCAGCTTCCGCCGTGCAAAAACCACCGTCGACCCCAGATATCCAGAGCAAAGCAATCAACTGGTGGTAGCCGGTGTGTTTAACTACAGCCGCAATCCGATGTACGTAGGGTTTGTGCTTGCCTTGATAGGCTGGAGCTTGGTTCTAGGGGATGCCTGGACCTTGCTTTGGATTATTGCCTACTGGGTGTTTATGGACAGATACCAGATCCGTCGCGAAGAACAGGCGCTCACCGCCAAGTTTGGAGAGAGCTATCAAGCCTACTGTCAGCGAGTGAGGCGGTGGGTTTAGGCTGGCATAATAGAGGCCCTTCACCAAAACCCCCTCCCGTTGGAGAGGGCGCGATGTCAGCTATAGTTCGTCCCGTGAAAAGTTCGTAATACCTTCACCAAACTGAGCGACAGCTTTTTCTCTCATTGGATTAAGCAGTAATCGCAGTTCAACCAGATCATTGCCTACATCAGCGACTTCATCAGGATCATCTGAGCTCGAACAGACGTCTGCCATCTGTTGCTCTAGCGTAGTAAGCCCTTCTAGGACCAACTTTAGCTCTGATTCGGCAAACTCCATTTTGAATTGGCTCATACGACTTTACCTTCTTTTTTGAACACTCTGGACGCTTTCAGCGCCATCTCTTCTAGCAAACCTTTGAACTTGTCTACTGGCATGTTCTGCGTAGGAGAAATGCAGTAATGATGGGGTTTATCCTGAACCATCTTTAGCCCCTGTGGAGGTTGAGTATTTGGAGGAAAACGCCAAACCCATCCCGTCATTGGGGCATTGTTGATACCTTCTCTATCAAACACGCTGATTCCTTTTCCATTCGCGATGATAACCTTAATTCCATTTATGGTTGTTACATCAACATCACGACTTCGGACGTTTGATAATCGAGGGCTAGATGCATTTCCAAGTCGAAAAAGCTCTTCTGGAAGGATGTAGAATTCCTTTGGATACATAATGATTTCCTTATCATTTTCAAAATTCAGAAGCCTAAATCTAGCAGGTTTTTAAGACCTTATCCCCTTACAGTAAGTTTTTTCGCCTGAGTTAGTAAAGCTATTGGAATGGACTACGTGCAGCGCATTCCTACCTTGGGCGTAAATGTCTTGGTGAGGGCTTAACTCAATTAATAGAAAGAAAAAGACCGACAAACCGGGGAATGACAGTTTGCTGGTCTTTACCTTGCCGCTAATTATTTACTAACCAAAACTCTCCGGTGACCGCTGCGATTGGCAGGGTGACGCTGCCGCTGACGGTTACCGTTTGTCCGGTCAGCAGGTTGGTCAACGAGGTAGCATTGGCCAGTTGTGATGCTTCAAAGGTCGCTTCATGAGCGGTACTGTCCGCATTGAGCAAATAGAGAATCTGCTCACTGTCTGCTACTTTCAGGTCGGCATACAAGCCGGTGGCGTTTTCCGCTAGCAGCGGCACTCGTTCGCCGCTGTACAGCGCCGGATGGGCATCCCGCATCAGCATCAGCTGGCGGATATAGTCACGCAGTGCGGCTTGCTCTGTGGATGCGGTAAAGGGCGTGCGGGTTTCGTCCAATGGCAGGCCTTCGATCTTGCCTGAGGTGCGCGCCACATGGTCATCACACATCACGTCGATACCGTTGCACACATCGTTGGTTTCGGCAAAACCGGGCACCTCATCGCCAATCTCGTCTCCGTAGTAGAGCGTAATAGGGCCCGAGTAGGCGGCGACAAAGCTATAAACCGCGCGGTGACGCTCAAAGTACTCCTCTTCCAGCCCTGCGCGTTGGATCAGATCGCCGAGCCTGACCAAATCATGGTTGGTCACAAACAGGTTAGGGTGAGCGTAATCTGGATTCGCCGAGTTAAGCTGCCAGCCCAGATTTAGCTGACTGGGGTAGGGCGCTCCGCGACCACTTTCTTCTGCTGCCAGGGTCTGAACCAGTTGATAGCGCATGGCAAAGTCCAACGCTGAGCAAACACCGGGTAGCTCGGCTGTGCCATAACCATGGCTGCGCACCTTGTCGCCACTGCCATCGAAGATCTCTGCCACCATATAACCCAGCGGATTTACCGTTTCCCCATTCATCTGATAGGTCACAGATTGGCTGGTTTCCTCTACGAGCTGGCGGATCTCGCCCCAGCCGCCGACGGGCACTTCGTTGGCGACGTCTAAGCGCCAACCATCAATTTTTAATTCGCGGATCCAGTAAGTGGCGACCTCTTTCATAAAGTCGAGATCGACAGGGAAGGTACTTAGTTGTGTAGTGGTTAAGCTGTCAGCATAGTGCGGACCCTGACCTGATAGCGTCAGTCCGTTGGGTGAAGCATATTCTGGCGCGTTGGTTTTATGATGGCCAAACACACCATCGAAGAAAACATAAAGGCCGCGGGCATGGGCTTCATCAACCAGTGTGCGAGCCTGTTCCAGGCTGCCAAAATTCGGATCAATGGCAAAGTAGTTACTGCCAAAGTAGCCAGTGGCATCGAGCCGAGTGACGTTGTCTGGTTGACCGGCGTCCTGCACGGATTCAAACACAGGCGTCAACCAGATCGCGTTCATGCCGAGTGACTGGATATAGTCCAGTGAGTCAGTGATGCCCTGAATGTCGCCGTTATGGTGACTGGGACCATAGCCGATGCCATAGCCTCGATTGGTATCGCCATCAATAAAGGCTTCCGTCATCACGTGATAAATACGCAGTCTGTCAGTTTGTTGATACAGCGTTTGGTCACAGGGGTAGGGGGTATAAGTGACTTCAGGCTCTGTTTTGGTCTCGGTGCCGCCCGGTGTGCCGCCGCTACTGCCGCCACCACAAGCGCTCAGCACACTGGCTGCCAACAAAAGACCCACGGTTAACTTTGCGTCCATACTATCTCCCTGAAACCCAGATGAATTGTTTTCAGTGAGCTATTTAGCCATGGGTGTAGAAAAGAAAAATCCACCTCAGGGGTGGATTTTTAATCAATGGTGCTAGCGCACGAGGGACTCGTTTGAAAGCGAAGGCCTATTCACTGGGTTCGACTGCAGCCACTGCTTTTTTACCTTTGGCTTTTTCCCGCATGCTCTGCATGATGACGTAAAACGCAGGCACCAGCAGAGTTCCGACGATCGTCGCCATCAACATGCCGCCCATCACTGCATTACCCAGTGAGCGGCGGCTGGCCGCGCCTGCGCCAGTGGCAATCACTAAAGGCAAAATACCCAGCACAAACGAGAAAGCCGTCATCAGTACCGCTCTGAAACGGAGTTTAGCTGCGGTTTCTGCTGCTTCCAGAATGCTCTTGCCCTCTTCTCGAAGCTGCTTGGCAAACTCCACCACCAGAATCGCGTTTTTACTGGCCAAGCCAATCAGCAGCACCAGACCGATCTGGGTATAGAGGTTAATTTCCCCCCCCACGGCCAGCACCATGGCAAAAGCACCAAATACGGCGACAGGTACGGCAAGCATGACCGCAGCGGGAATGGTCCAACTCTCGTATTGGGCTACCAGGAACAGATAGGTAAATACCAGTGCCAGGGCGAAAATAAAGGGTGCCAGGTTACCGGCTTGGATCTCCTGGTAGGTTTGGCCACTCCAACTGGTGGTGTAACCCGCGGGTAGTGTCTCTGCTACTTCCTGAATAGCTTTAATCACCTCACCACTGGATACACCAGGCATGGGAAACGCATTGATCTTGGTTGCACCATAGAGGTTGAACTGCTGCACGTATTCAGGACCCAGGATAGGGCTGGTGGTAATCAGGGTACTCAGAGGCACCATCTCCCCATTTTTGGTTCTGACGTAGAAACGGATCAGGTCGGTCTCATCGTTTCGGTATTCGGTTTCCGCCTGCATCATTACCCGGAACACCTTACCAAACAGGTTGAAGTCGTTGACATAGGATGATCCCAGCATGGTCTGTAGGGTCGAGAAGATTTCCGTCAAGCTGACCCCCTGGACCTTGGCTTTGGCGCGATCCACGTCGACAAACAGTTGCGGCACATCGGCGCGGAAATTACTGAATGCGCCGGCAATTTCGGGGCGTTGGTTGGCGTTGAGAATCATCCCGCCCATGGTGGCGGCGATCTGATCCGTTGAACGTCCTTGGGTATCTTGAAGGAAGAACTCCACACCGCCGACATTACCCACCCCGGGCAGAGGCGGCAGCGAGAAGGCCATGGCTTTTGCCTGCGGGAACGCAGCTAATTTGCCTTGCACCTTTCGCACAATGGCAGCTTCAGTCAGTGAGGGATCTTCCCGTTCACTCCAGTCCGCCAGCGTCACAATCAACAAACCCGCGTTAGAAGACACTGCTTGAGACACGATGCTGTAGCCACTCACAGAGATCACTCGTTCAACGCCAGGCTCCTCTTTCACTGCATTGATCATCTCCTCCATCACCGCTTTACTGCGGTTCAGTGAAGAGCCATCTGGTAATTGGACATCGACGAAGAAGGCTTTTTTGTCCTCAGTAGGCACAAAACTTGTGGGCAGGATGCTCGCTAAACCGCCGACACCCGCAAGTAACACCAGATAAACGACACCAACAAAGGCGGTTTTTCGGACCAGAGATGAAACCCATTTGCTGTAGCCATTGGTCATACGATTGAAGTGCCTGTTAAACAAGGCATGGAAACCTTTCTCTTTTTTCTCCGGCGTTTTCAACATCACAGCACACAGTGCGGGACTGAGCGTCAGCGCGTTAACCGAGGAAATGAGTACCGAGATACAGATGGTGACTGAGAACTGGGCGTACATCTGACCGGTAATGCCTGGCATCACAGCCGTCGGTGCAAACACGGCCAACAGTACCAAGGTGGTGGCGATCACCGGCCCTGTGACCTGGCGCATCGACTCAGCCGTAGCGTCGACAGCAGACATCCCTTCCTCTTCCATCAGGCGGGTGACATTTTCTACCACGATAATGGCATCATCCACCACGATACCGATGGCGAGGATTAGTGCAAACAGGGTGACGGTGTTGATGGTCATGCCGGTGGCCAGCAGGAAGGCAAAGGTACCAATCAGAGACACCGGAATAGCAATCGCCGGGATCAGGGTTTGCCGGACATTCTGCAGGAACAGGTAAACCACCAAGACCACCAGGCCAAGTGCCTGTAGCAGGGTGACGACCATCTCCTCGATGGAGACTTCAACGAAGCGTGTGGTATCGTAATACACGCCCCAATCCAGACCCTCTGGGAAGTTTTCTTTCAGCTTGGCCAGCTCGGCACGCACGCCTTTGGCAACTTCCAGTGCATTGGCGTCGGAAGACTGGTTAATAAAGATAAGGGAGGACGCCTTGCCATCGAGCAGGGCTTCGGCGTCGTAGCTTTGGGCACCCAGTTCTACGCGAGCAACATCTTTGAGTTTGACGCTACTGCCATCTTCGTTTGCCAGCAGCACAATCTCCTTAAACTCCTCGACATCGGTTAAACGGCCTTTGGCCTGCAGCGTATACTGGAATTTCTGATCGCCGCCGGCAGGTGGCGCGCCGATACGCCCTGCAGGTACCTGAACGTTTTGCTCCTGTAGCGCCTGTCGAACATCATCAACCGTGATTGACAGACCAGCCATGCGGTCCGGGTTAAGCCAGATCCGGATGGAGTAGTCCATCGAGCCGATAATATCGGCTTTGGATACGCCCGGTACTCGCGCCAGATTGTCCTTAATGTTGATCGCCATGTAATTGTTGATAAACAGACTGTCGTAGCGATCATCGGGCGAGAACAGACTTACCGCCATCAGCAGGTTGGGGCTCTGTTTCTCAACTTTTACCCCTTCACGTTTTACCTCTTCCGGCAGTCGTGCGGTGGCAATTTGGACCCGGTTACTGACGTTTACCTGGGCCATATCGGCATCGGTGCCGACTTCAAACGTGACAGTCAGGTTATAACTGCCATCGTTGGCGGAGCGGGATTCCATGTAGATCATCCCCTCCACACCATTGACCTCGGCTTCAATCACCTTGGCGATGGTATCCCTGACCGTTTCGGCGCTTGCCCCGGCATAACTGGTGCTGACATTGACGCTGGGCGGCGCCAGATCCGGGAACTCGGAAATAGGCAGTACCAGCATGGAGAGAAAACCCGACAGGGTCAGTACGATCGAGATAACAAAGGCGAACTTGGGCCTGTGAATAAAGAACTGACTGATCATGGTGGACCCCTACCTATTTGCCAGCGCTTTTTTTGCCAGAGCTTTGCTCAAATGGCATCGCTTCCGCCATCTGGGTGGTGACCTCCAATCCAGGTCGAACCTTCTGCAGCCCCTCCACCACGATCATCTCGCCCTCTTTCAGGCCAGATTCTACTTGCCATCTGACACCATAACGACTGCCCATGGTGACCTGGCGCTTTTCAATTTTGCTTTCTGCGTTCACCACTAAAACGAAACGACCGAGTTGGTCTTCCTGAATGGCGACTTGCGGGATCAGCAGCGCTTCCACTTGTGAAGGTGCATTAACGATGGCAGTGACGAACATGCCTGGTAGCAGGGCGCGATTAGGGTTAGGGAACAGTGCGCGAATGGCCAGGGTACCTGTGGCCGCATCTACTCGGTTGTCGACGAAATCAATCTTGCCGTCCAGTTCATACATTTCACCGTTAGGCAGGCGCATTTTTATTACCAGGTCGCCGGCTTCAAGGGCTTCTTCTGCGCCGTCGGCGCCAAAGTTGCGATATTTGGCTACGATTTTTTCACTGGCTTGGAAATGCACTTCGATTGGGTCGAGGTTAACCACGGTGGCTAGTGCGCGATCTGGTGATATCAAATCACCTGCAGACACGTTAGCGCGGCTGATACGACCATCAATTGGCGAAGTGATCTGGGTGTAACTCAAGTTAAGTTTGGCTGCATCTAATGCTGCACGCGCTTTGGATTCTTCCGCTTCCGTTTCCAGCTTGTTGCCGGTGAGTTCATCCATCTCTTTAGCGCTAATAACGCCTTCAGCGAAGATCTCTTTACCACGGTTATAGTTGGCAAGGGCCACTTTTTTAGCAGCGATGGCGCGGTCTAACTGCGCCTGTGCTTGATTCACTTCGGTTTTGTAAGTCGCTGGGTCGATTTCGAACAACAGGTCGCCTTGTTTCACGTCTGCCCCTTCCGAAAAAGTACGACGCAGTAGCAAGCCGGAAACGCGCGCATTGATAGTGGTGTCTTCATTGGCCTGAGTTCGGCCGACAAACTGGCTGTTGGGCACTATTGAGTCAGTCGCAACTTTCACCACGGTAACACTGGGCTTGGGGGCTTGTGGCGGTGGTTGTTTATTGTCGCAGCCGCTTATCACCAGTAGGCCTGCAAGCGCCAACACAGCAGCGCCGTAGCGATTTCCATTTGCTTTGTTCATGTGAACCTCAAAAGACGTCAATTCCCAAATATCCAAGGCGATAATGCTCAAGCGACTGCGACATGAAAAGCCATGCTGAGCGAACTCTGAGTTTTTGGCGTGTTGCGATATCGACAGCAACACGCAGATTCAGATTTGAGTGATGCAAGATCTAAAGCATCGTACATTGATGTTAAGACTGCGCGATATTCATTCAAATAGCTATGAATTTGATAAATTCATCATTGAATCAAAGAGTTTGACACAATTGTAGTCGTTTACAGGAGGTGGGGGCGATTGGATTAACTGCGCTGGTATTTTTGTTTCCAGCAATCCACCGTGTGTTGCAACGGGGCTTTGATTGGTATCCCGGAGTTATGATCCTGATTGAGGTGCAATATATCTCCGGTTTGCTGAAACTTGGTCATGCCTTCTTGATTAGCCCAATAGTAAATTCCCCAGTTATCAAGGTCCCACTGAGGATCATAGGGATTGTGCTCGTAATCCACGTAGAACAGCTGATCAGGCGTACTGACAAAGTTAGCAGGGAAGTAGTCCAGATTGACTCCAGCACGCTTGGCGATATGAGAGATTTGGTAAAGGTCTGATATCACAGCTTCGGCATTGCCCTTGGCAATAAGATCATTGGCTAGGACGCCATCAATATATGACTTAACCAGAAAGCCTTCCTGTTCGTTGTGACTGAGTAATTTGGGTACCGGCACGCCGTATCTTTCCAGATGGTGGTAAGCATTCAGCTCGAGTGTAACTTTGTTTTGGTTGCCAAAGTCGTAGTAGGGACAGGGTTCGTCATGCATCAGCTTGACGACGTATTTGCAGCCATTATGTACCGCCAGATAGGAATAGCCTGATTTGCCTCGGCCAAGTAGCTGCTCCAGGCGCAGTGGTCCTTGCTCGGTTTCCAATACATTGCCAACTTGCTGGTCCGGACTCATTCGGGTTCTCTGAATATTTGCGCGAAAACAGCTCATTTTTGCTGTCCGCGACCTTGTTCACCATGTTTCCCATCAATAAAACGCTGATAAGTAAAGTGCTATATAGCGTTGATTTTATTTACAAAGATCTAGATGTTAGACCTCTGACTTCTTTGAAAACACAATAAATACAGGTAGTTAAGATTTGGCACTTCAATTGCTTAGCTGGTACCGATAACAACAATCTATGTTTGGGGAAAGGAAATGAAAAAAGCAGTATTAGCGTTAGGTGTTGCAAGTGCTTTGATGGCAGCAAATGTATCTGCAGACGTGCTGACGTTTGATGACATCACCAATGCAACCGGATTCACTAACCTTGCTCCTACCAACTACGGTGGGCTTACTTGGAGTAGTGATTTTTACATCCTGCATACACCAACCTACACGCCAAGTGGTTATCAGACGGGCACCGTTTCTGGCGACTATGTAGCGTTGAACGGTTTTGCCAGTGATGTTGCTGTATCAAATGGTGCGTTTAACTTTGAAGGTGCTTATCTGACCGGTGCATGGAATGATGGTCTGCAGATTGAAGTAACCGGCCTGTTGGGTGGTGCGCAGCAATATCAACAAACTGTGAGTGTTGATACTTCAGGTGCTACCTGGTTCGATTTCAATTTCTTTGGCATTGATGAGCTGAAGTTCCGTTCTTTTGGTGGTGTCCAGAATGGTAACTTGAACGGCTCAGGCACCCACTTTGCCCTGGATAACTTTACTTTCAGCAAAGCTGCTGTTCCGGCACCAGCCACTTTGGCATTGCTTGGCTTGGGTCTTGCTGGCTTTGCAGGGTTCCGTCGTCGTAACGGCTAGTCCTCATTAGAATTACAATAAGCCCCGCAATGCGGGGCTTTTTTATACCCAAAGGGCACACTGTGTTCAGGACGAACGGTATGTCGCGGTCACATGGTACCCAAAACACTTCGTGGGGCATGCTAATGTGATGGAGCGACGATGTTCTGAATTCGAGTTGGGTTTGCGTTTGCTTCAGCGCATATGCAGTTGGTCAACTTCACAATGATGTGGTCAATATCCTCAAGTCAGGTTTTTAAATAATCAAGCAATAAACAGTCAAACCTATCAAAAACAATGTGTTACCTAGTTGGCCTCTGTTTTGCTCTAGTCCTTTTCGACATAGTAAAAACCAACAGGGAATTCATGATGAAAAAACTATGGGTAGTACTGGCGCTATTGGCGCCTTTGAGTTTGAGCGGCTGTGTGATTGCCGTTGGGGGAGATGGTGACAGTGTTCGCATGCATTCCGATTGGGAAGATCGTGAGCACGAGAACCGTAAGAAACTGGAAAAGCTGGATCTCGGCATGGCATTGACGGATGTCCGTGGAATTATGGGTACGGCGGACTTCGACGAGAAGCTGGCGAAGGAAGAAAAGTCTTTCCGCATCCTATACTACCGAACTCAGCGTCAACACAAAGACGGCATTACCAGCAAGTCGGAATGTACACCGCTGGTGTTTGAAAACGGCAGTCTTGTAGGTTGGGGTAATACCGCGTTGGAACGTATCTAAGCCATCAGCTTAGCCTCTTAGAAAGGGTGTTGTTTGATAAGCGTCTCTAGTTCGGAGGCGCTTAAAAAACCCTCGGCAGCACCTTTTTCTCCGATTTTCCACGAGGCAAACCTAACCGCTGTCTGAATCGACACGTATGGATTACCCGTAGCCAGCCAGGTGTGGATAAAGGCGGAAAACAGCGCATCACCAGCACCAATGGTGCTGACGATAGGGCGAGTTTGTAGCGCATTGGCGTGATAGAACTGCTGGTCTTCGGCAACAAACATCAGTGCGCCTTGGCTGCCACGTCCCATCACGATGATCTGGTTTTGGTAGCGTTGAAAGAGTTCGTTGATCAACGACTCTGGCAAGCGACCATGCAGGCCTTCGTCACTGAGGAATAGAATATCAGCGGCGGCCATAAAATCACGGTTGTACTCGTCATCGGGATCCGCCAAGACATGAACATCGGTAGCGAGTGAGACTTTGTGTTTTTTCGCTAAAGGTAATAGGGCGCGGTTGTAATTGATGTTGCACATCACTGCGAGTTCACACCCTTCCAGCTGTTGCTCGAAAAGTGCTACATCGTATGCCGTGTCTTGAATGGTTTTCAGATCAACGTGGATCTGCCGTTCACCGCCTTGGCCATAAACAATAACGGAGGCGGGTGTTTCCGCCAGGGTCGACAAGATATGGGTATCGTCGAGTTCTATACGGGCCATGTCTGCCCTTACCAGTTTGGCATTGAGGTCCTGCCCGATTAGGGAGGTAATATCAATATCATTGCCAAGGGTGTGCAGCGCTTTAGCGACGTTGTAACCGACGCCAGAAACGGTGCTGTGGACTTTATCGAAGGCATAGGTGACGGGAAAATAGTTAAGGGGGAAACCATCGATTGCCAAGGTGGTTTCAATATTGATCAGCCCCGAAACCAGAATCCGCTTGTCCATGTCAGTACCTATTCAATTGTTTAATTTTGTTTTTTTACTGAAGTAGCGCACTAAATCTGACTGAATTTGTCCTATATGAGAAGCAAAGAAGACGTGGATCATGACTAATACCAATCCGCATAAGAATATGAGCTACCAGCGGGAATTGAAATCACTTTAGGCAAGGCAGGTGATTGAAGGCATAGTTTTTCTACGCCGAAATCAGCTAACGCTGCATAAAGTGATTTAAAACCCGCCCTGCGGGGAAGTCTGGGCAAGCCCACTTCTGCGTTGCAGCCATTTGCAAGGGAACAATCATTGCTGCATGACTGCGCCTTGAATTGAACTTACCCAGGCTTCCTGGTTGACCATATCTTTATGCGGATTGGTATAAAATTAAGTTGTGCATAGTGAGGAGCTTGGAATGGTAGCGACGACAACAGCAATGACGCCAAAGGCAAGAGCCGCAGTAAGAGCAGTGTCCGTGGCCATGATGATTATGGGCGGGCTTGCGATAATCCTGCCGTTTTATGTTGGCATAGCTGCTGCCATGGTTGTTGGGATCGCCATTGCTCTGACCGGTGTGTTTGGACTGGCAGTTAGTCGCCGTATCAAGCGTGCAGGTTATAAGACGCTGTCAGAAGTGCTCTATTGGGGGTATCTAATATTTGGAGTCATCATCCTGTTTATGCCCAAGCTAACCCTTGGTCTGGCGGCATTTGCGTTGGGTGCTTTCTTTATTCTGATCGGTTGGGTTAACTGGCGCTCAGCCAATCACGCCGCAAACGCTGGTAAAGCCAAACTGAAGAGTGGTTTCAGTGTCGCTTTGGGCATTTTGATTGTATTGGCAGGGTCGACAGGCGTTGCCTGGTTGATCGGTATCGGTTTTGGTGTCAGCCTGCTGTTGCAGGGCATCAACCTATGGAACAAAGTCGGCCAAACGCCGGTGATGTTTGAGGCTGAATCCTGAATGTGGGGTTAACAACGATCTGAATAGAATAGAGTGAGCAACTAAACATTGCTCACTCTATATAATCTGCAGAAAATTACCTCTTACTGAAAGCTTTGAACTTCTATTGCACCAATGTCATAGCTTTCACCCACAGGACGTAGATTGCCATTAAGATCGTCCAAGATTGGTGTCGTGGGCGTCACTCCAGCATCCACTGCTGCACTCGATGAAAGCGGTGCATAGCCAACCCCAGATAGCTCTGGCGCATCGCTGATAACATTGCTTCCTGCCCAGTGACTATCAATTGATGGTAGTAAGTTGCCTTCAACAGAGATTTGCGCACCACCGAAACCTGTAATGGCGTTTGTTTGAGGTAAGTCCTGCTCGCGGTAGAACAGGTTGTTTTCAACCCTGTACACCGACGCAGGTATTTCGCCTATTTGAAGCAAACTGGAGAAATTGACCACTGTATTGTGTATCAGATTGATCTCTCCATCTCCTCCCCAGTCATTTACGACGGGGCTGTTGGCAAGATTAGAAACAAAAAGGTTGTTCTGGATATTGATGAGACAGCTGTAACACGTTGTGATCATACCGCTGATGTTATCGTCCTGCTGTTCGGCCTCAAACATAAACCTGTTACGTTGGATCAGGCCGCTACTGAGCAGTTCCAGAGCGCTGCTCCCTGCTGACAGCTTGTGAATAGAAGCGTCTTGTATCGTACTGTTTTCAGACATCACTATCGGGTGTGATAATACGAAGTACTCGCCACCCTGAAGAGTTGAGTTTGCAGCAATCGACAGTGTTGCACCCGGCATATCTCCGTTATAGAAGCTATCGCCACTTGTTAGCCAGAGCTGCAGATCCGCAGGTGCAACGATCTCCGCACCACGTGTATCCAATGAGCCAACATAAATGCCTGAGGGCAGAGTAACCACACTGTTTGGATCTGACGCTAAGGATGCGTCTATAAGATTTTGAAGTTGTGCAGCAGGATTGCCGAAGAGGACGGTGCTCTCTGTGTTACTTACATGTTCAGTACCACCTTCATAGCTTGTCGTTATTGTATAACGGATCCGTAGCTCTCCAGTCGAAACTGGTTTATTTAGCATGAAGAAAAACACGGTTTCTGAACTATATAAGTTGTCTTCCTCAGGTCTTTCCGAAGTCGTGCAGCTGAAAGACAGTCTTTCCAAGACGCAGTTTTCCAAGCTGTATTGATAATCTTCGATACCCGCAAAGCTGGCACCTTCAGGGGCTTCAATGATTTCACCGCTCACGGTTACACGGATGGGAGTACCCGAGCCAGTGCCGGTAATCCGAACGGCGGTTGTCGCGAAACTTGGATTGTCGCCGATAGGCAACGTTTGCAACATACTATGTGGCATAACCTGGTAGTCCGCTCCTTGAATATAGATAGTTTCCAGTGAGCGAGACGTTAGGCGTCCGAGCATGTCCGTCAACAGGAGCGAGGGCTGAGTGAACCCTTGGCGCTCTGGCACAAAGGTCAGGGTAACCAGGTCATCTATCGCTTTGTACTCTCCACGGTCCTCAGATAAGAAAGGAGTTAAGGGCAGGTTTTCACACTGCAGAATGTAGTTCGGTGAGTCTAACTCGAGCGTACACTGGTCAGGACCTGAAAAGCTCCACCCTGGCTCGCTGCCCAGATCTACTCTAATTGAGTAACCTGCCTGGGATAGGTAATCGATCAGTCCGGAATGTACATTGCCTCCCACAGCAATCTTGACTGATGCCTGCTGTCCCACCTCCAGGTTGCTGAAGCCTGCGTCATTAGGCCCTTCGTAGTGAAGGTGCGCTTCCAATGCTGCGGAAGGGCTGAAACTGGATTCATTGGGCGCGTATCCGGTCTGATATTCAAGCAGGTTACTGACTCCATCCCCATCCAAGTCTTCGCTGGAATCATCTAGCCTTGTTGATAGGCCATAAAACTGCTCCCAGCCGTCGGGCATACCATCTTGATCACTATCGCTTAGGTCACCATAAACAGGGTCAACCAAAAGGCTTGCGCCAATGCGCATCTCTTTGATGTTGTTTTGGTGAGTTAGGGTGATAGTGGCTTCAGGGGCATCATAGAGATCTTCTCTAGAGGTGATCGTGATATCCGCTGTGGCCAGTTCATTGCTAAGTCGCAGATGGCCTGCATAGGGCTGATAATATTGTTGTGCTGCATACCTATCAAGGGCCAGAGGCTCTGGCGTGGTGACATTAACAAAACCAAAGGCGCCAATGTATACCTGGCCTGTCATAGAGATTAAGTCTTGCCCATTTTCACAGATAAAATTTTGCTGGAAATTGTGGTAATAGATATCGTCATTGGAACCAGGATTGTCCCAATTCATTTCAAAGTGATAACTGCGCTGACAGGTATCGTTATTGCGAATCTCAATTTGTCCGTCGGCGACGGTCAAACCAACATACTGACTTTCGACACTGAACTCATCGTAGATAAAGGTCATGTCCGCTGGTGTCGCGGTATTTAGGTTCCAACGTTCGAACTCAATAATGATGGCACCATTAACCTCTACGCCACTGATTACACAGCTATTAAACTCTTGCGTTAACGTGCCGGTTCCATCGTCGTCGTCAAGATTGCCTGAAATTCTACCGGAACCCGATTCGCAGTTAAGTGCTTCATCAACACGTTCTTTGGCAAGATGGCTGGATTTTGCTTGCTTGATCACTGGTAATGCATGCATCTCCATGGGACTGGCCTCAAATGACAAGCTTTCTTCGAAATCAAAGCCGTCAAATACAGCCAGCAGATAAGGTGAAATGGACTCCATTTCTAAATCTGCAGCGGTCGTTATACCGTCGTAATGTCCGATATTTGGTTCGGGGGAAGGGGGAGGGGTTGTATTACCGCCACCTTCGCTGCCACCTCCACCTCCACCACCACAGGCGGAGAGAAGAGTTATCAATCCAATGAGCGACAAAGGCCTTAACTTATCCATATTACTCCATTCCATTTTTGTTTTTTTATAACCAAAAGCGCACAGAAAATTAACATAACCACTATCTTAGGGTGATGTTTTTATAAGCATTTAGTGATGCAAATCATTTGGCTTAGATTGGATCGTTTTGAGACCAATAAAAAAACCGCCGAGCGGCGGTTTTTTTATTGGTGGGTATAGGGTTGATTAATGCTGATCTGGTGACTCGTTGATTATCTCATTGCCGTTGGAGCGCCCCTCGAGAAATGCTTTTGCATTCCCCAATGAGGTTTCTGCGATCGCCGCTAGCGCCTCGCTGGTGAGAAATGCTTGGTGGCCCGTGAAAATTACATTGTGGCAGGCTGAGAGTCGGCGGAACACATCATCCTGAATCACTTCGGTTGAGAGATCCTCAAAGAACAGGTCCTGCTCATTTTCGTATACGTCCAACGCCAGTCCTCCCAGCACGCCGCGCTTGAGGGCGTCAATCGCCGCTACCGAATCCAACAGTCCACCACGACTGGTATTGACCAGCACCGTACCTGGCTGCATTTTGGCCAATGACGCTTCATTGATCAGATGATTGTTTTCTGGTGTCAGCGGACAGTGCAGTGAAATCACTTTACTTTGGCTAAGCAGTTCATCAAGAGGCACGTAGCGACCGCCTAACTCTTCAAAGGCGGGATTGGGGTAGGGGTCGTGGCCTAAAACTTCACAGCCAAAGCCTTTCAGAATACGTGCGGTTGCTAAACCAATTTTGCCGGTACCAATCACGCCCGCAGTGCGACCGTGCATATTGAATCCGGTCAGGCCTTCCAGCGAGAAGTTTGCATCTCGGGTACGTTGGTATGCTTTGTGGATACGGCGATTAAGTGTCATCACCAGAGCGATGGCATGTTCGGCGACCGCTTCTGGTGAATAAGCAGGAACCCGTGCGACACGCATGCCCAGTTCACGAGCGGCATCGAGGTCAACGTTGTTAAATCCGGCACAGCGCATCAGGATCAGCTTGATGCCCTGGCTGGCCAGGATCTGAAGGGTATCTCGTCCTAAATCGTCATTAACAAAAGCACAGATTGCAAAGGCATTACGTGCCAGGGTGGCGGTTTTGGGTTCCAAGTGAATATCAAAGTACTCAAGCTCAAACTGGTAGTCGTTGTTTCGCTTGTCGAAGAACTCGCGGTCATATTTTTTGGCGCTGAACAGACAAATTTTCATAGTACCTCAGGGAATTAGCCGCAATAAAAAGAGAAGAAACGGCGTAAATGTTTGCCGCTTGATAAGGCTCAAAATATAATGCAGATCACATTTTTTTGGGAGTCATCCGTGGATTTTCCTTCCCTCTGTCGTCATGCCGGGTCTTATCTTTCCAGTGCCATAGTCCTGCTGGCCTGTCTTTTTGCCGGGCGCTGGGTGGCAGATCTGACCCAGGGTGTGCTGCCTGACAGCATTGCAGGCATGATCCTGCTGGCAATACTGCTCAGCCTGGGTGTGGTCAAGCTCGCTTGGGTGGAAGCCGGTGCTAATTTCCTGATCCGTTGGATGGCGTTGCTGTTTGTGCCTATTGGTGTTGGTTTGGTGGATAACCTCGAACTGTTGTCCAGTAGTCTGGCTGCGATTATTGTGACATGCCTGTTTGGTACTGTGGTGATTATGGGGCTGGCGGGTTGGCTGTTTCAGTGGCTGGAGCGTCGTCAATGAACTGGATAATGCCGTTATTTTATCTGTTGCTTACCGTGGCTGTTTATCTCGGCGCAATGGCGCTTCAAAAGCGCTGGAACCATCCTCTGCTTAATCCGGTACTTATCGCACTATTAGTGTTGGTGGCTATTCTGCTTGGGTTCGATATTCCCTATCAGGATTATCAGGCTGGTGGTCATTGGCTCAGTGACCTGCTTGCCCCCTCAGTGGTGGCGTTGGGCGTTCCACTGTACAAACAGCTCAAACAGATACGCCGCGAACTGCCGGGTGTGCTGATGGTAGTAACCCTGTCCACGCTGTTTGCGCTGATGAGTACTGTCATTCTTGCCTTGTTAGTTGGTGCGGCCAATGAGATCGCCGTTTCACTGGCGCCGAAATCGGTGACGACACCTATCGCGGTGATGATTGTTGAACAGATGAATGGCACACCTTCATTGGGTGCTATCGCCGTGATCGTGACTGGATTAGTTGGTGCCATTGCAGGTATTCCAGTGCTCAATTGGATGAAGATTACTGAGCCTAAGTCTCGTGGTATTGCCATGGGTACCGCCTGTCATGCCCTGGGCACTGCGCGTATTGTGCAGGAAGGCGGAGAGCAGGGGGCATACAGTGCGCTGTCTTTGGTGATTTCTGCTACCATCAGCGCCATTATCGCGCCCTTGATGGTGCCTGTTCTGTTGCAGTGGTTTGCTTGATGCCGTTACCCATTCATTGTGATCTCCCCCAGCGCACCGACGATCTGAATCGTTTGGTGGCGCAGTGGGGCTTTGTGCCTGTTAAGCAGTTGCCCAAAGAGGGATTGATGCTTTGGTTGGACGCGGAGCGGTTGTCGTTGCGCGATGCAGGTGACAAAAAGCAGGGGGCGGTGAGTGTTGATTTTGCCGGTGGTGGCTCCCGCCATCGTCGTTTGCATGGTGGCGGGCGAGGTGAAGCGGTAGCAAAAGCGGTCGGTGCCCGTGGCCAATCCACGCCAACGGTATTGGATGCTACAGCAGGATTAGGTCGGGATGCGTTTGTGCTGGCCTCTATCGGTTGTCATGTCACTATGCTTGAGCGTTCGCCAGTCGCAGCTGCATTGCTGCAGGATGGACTCAATCGCGCGGTTATGGATAGCGAAATAGGTGACTGGATCAGTGACCGAATGACACTTATTCCTGGCGCCTCCAGTGACTTGATGAGTGACTGGTCTGGTGAGCGCCCGGAGGTGGTTTATCTCGACCCCATGTATCCCCATCGGAAAAAATCCGCTCAGGTCAAAAAAGAGATGCGGCTGTTTCAACAGCTGTTGGGACCGGATCAGGATGCAGACGCGTTGCTGGCACCGGCATTGGCTCTGGCGACCAAACGGGTTGTGGTGAAACGCCCAGATTATGCGCCTCCGTTGGCTGATAAACCTTCAGACGCACAGATCAAAACCAAAACCCATCGATTTGATATCTACTTTTGTTAAAACTATTGGTTTGCTAGCAGCGCAATAATTGCGCTGAACCAAAGTTCCTGCGAATGGTGTCAAACTTTTTAACAGTGTAAAAAAAGTGTAACGCCCCCTTCTTATACTTCGCCCTATTGTCGCGGCGGAGCCTTTGCCGTGTTTTTTATTCGGGCGGTTAGGGCAAAGTCGATGCGCGTTTCTCATCTTTCACGTTATTCAGCGTTCAGTCTCTTTGGTGTTAGCGCGCTACTGCTGGCAGCTTTGATCATCGGTTTAGAGCGTCTTGATGATGCGGCTGAACAGTTAGAAAGCTACCAGCAGCTTAAACAGAAAATCGTGGTCGACTTAGGCCATACCATCAACCGCTATCTTTCTACTGGCAACGCGCTTGAACTCAGTGCAGCTGAGCAATTACTGACTCAACTGCCAGAGCAGGAGCTCCGGCAATTGGAAGCAGATGTCGCCGCGCCTATGGCGGAGGCGTTGACCAGCCTGCTTAACAACCTCACTACCAAGTACCGTGCGTTGGGCAAGCTCAGTGGCAACAGCCAGGGTCTGCTATTGAACGCTGAACGTGAATTGTCGGGGTACGCTGAAACCGCGGTGGACTATGGCTACAAAGCGCAGGCCCTGGGCCGTCGCGAAGCTGCCGATTACGTGCGCTTGGGTGCTGCCCTGCTGGTGGACCTGCAAAGCCTGTCGTTTGCTCGCGCCAATTACTTCGAAACCGGTGACGATGAGCAGGTATTTCTTGACCAGGTTAATCGTGTCCAAAGTGTGGCAAACAAAATAGGTGACCTACCTCTGCTGGGTGTAATGTCTGAAGTGGAAGTGGATGAGTTTGCGCTGGGTGACGATGAAGAAGAGGCCTATGACCTGGCCGAAGAGATGCGCCAGGAGATCGTCAGCCTAGCACGCCGTTATCCAAAAGAGATGGCCAGCACCACCGCTTTGATTCGTGAGCGCACCGATACGCAACAAGCGCTCAGTGACGAAGTTGCCCAGCTGACGGCGTTGATACTTGAACAGGAAAGCCTGGTTAAACTGAGCAGTGCGTCGATTGTTTCTACGGTGGAATTGGCGTTGTATGGCTGCGCGGGTCTGATCCTGATCGTTGCCCTGTTCAGTTACCTTGCGATAGCGCGAATGGTATTAGCGCCACTGCGCCGCCTGCGGGATA
The DNA here is from genome assembly GCF_039544265.1 of Corallincola platygyrae. Taxonomy (NCBI): domain Bacteria; kingdom Pseudomonadati; phylum Pseudomonadota; class Gammaproteobacteria; order Alteromonadales; family Psychromonadaceae; genus Corallincola; species Corallincola platygyrae. Next base: position 82,173 of record NZ_BAABLI010000015.1, read on the forward strand.
GCTTCCGCCAACTGGTTGAAGATGGCCACCTGAACCGTATCGACAATATGGCAAAGAACTCCGAGCTGGGAGAGATCGCCAACTACTTCAACGTGCTGTTGGATAATCAGCAGGGTGACGAGCGGCGCAAAGTGGAGCAGCTCAAACTTGTCTCTGATGCCTTAGCCAGCGTCAAAGAGCAGGTCAATCATATCTCCTCGACGACAGAGGAAACCGAGCAGCAGGTCGCTACTTCTCGTGAAGTGATGGAGCAACTGGCTTCGCTGAGCACCCAATTGAATGCAGTATCAACGGATGTTGAACAGAATGCACGGGAAACTCAGGAGTCTATGACCGCATCGCAACAGGGTGTTGAGCAGGTCATGGGGGCGACTGAAGCCACAGACAAAGCGGTAAAAGAGGGCCGCGAGTCGTTGGCATCGCTGAGCCAGTCGGTCGAAGACGTTAATGCCATTCTTGATGTGATCCGCGGCATTGCCGACCAAACCAACCTGTTAGCACTCAATGCAGCTATCGAATCTGCACGCGCCGGTGTCCATGGGCGGGGGTTTGCCGTGGTGGCGGACGAAGTGCGCAAGTTGAGCCACAAGACTCAGGAATCACTCTCTGAAATTACCCAGATCCTGACACAACTGGGTGAATCTTCGGTACAGCTGCAGGGCAATATTCAGGGGATTGAGGATGCTTCGCGCTACCAGCACGAGGTCAGTCAGTCTTTGCTGAAAACCGCTGATCAGGTTTTGGATAAGTCGCGCGCCAGTGCGGATGTCGCTCACCAGGCATCAGAGTATGTAAAACAACAATCAGACTATGTCACCGATTTTGCTCGCGCGATGGATAACGTGCAGGCCCAGGTAGAAGAAGCCAGGACGCTGTCATTCGAGATTGAAAGAGATGTTGAGCAGCAAGTTGGACGCATTACCCAAACCTTGGGCATGGCTTAGCTATATGAATGCTCGCCCGCAATCGAAACAGGTCAAGCATAAAGCAGATACGGTTGCGACTTGGGTGGCTGTGCTGGTGCTTTTGGCGGGGGTTTCGCTAAACGGTGCGCTCGAACGTAACGCTGAAACTAACCAACAGCAACAAGCTCAATTGCTGGCTGAGAATGTTGGCACACGTCTGGATGCGTTTGTTCAGGAACGGCAGTCTGCACTGTCCGTCATGGCTCGCAACTGGCCTAATTCCCATCCAAATGTACCGCTTTGGTTTGCGCAGCATGCAGCTGACACCATGGAGGTGTTGGGGGGGGTTGTTGCCATCGGCTGGTATGGTGCGGGCGGAGAGCTGCAAGCGGTTCAATCTGCCGACTGGCAACCCTTTCAAATATTCGGCTCACTGGCAGAGGCAGGGCTGCCCCACATGAACTGGCCGCAGGGATTGGAATCCCTCAGTGTTCGTATGCAGACGGAAGAGGGCCGCCACTTAGTTGCGTATCTGATCCCTATGCTCCCCAATCGACTGGATCGTGGCTGCCTGGTGATGGTGATTGACCCCCAGGCCATTGCGGCAAAGCTGATTGCGCCCATGATAGGAAATGAGTTCACACTCAAGATCACGTCTGATGAGATGGATGTATTGGTGGTGGGACAGCCTGGTGCCGCCCACATCTATGCATCAAGACCGCTTGTATTTAAAGACCAGCGCCATGTTTCACTGTCGATCTACGCTAACCACACTGCCTATCAGGCAAAGAACTATGTGATTGGTTTTGCCGCTTTGGCTGGTTTGCTGCTGGCCTGGGCTGTCAGAGCCAGCATTATTCGGCAACGACGTTTGAATCTGAGTCAGCAGCGCTTCAAAGCGGCGTCTGAATCCAGTCTCGACGGGCTGCTTATCTTAGCGCCGAATGAATATGGTGAGCTGGCGGTGGCCGAGGCCAACCCAATGGCTGAGCGATTGATCGGTCGTCCTCTGGACCAGCTTTTAGACGCCAATGTCGATTCCGTGGCCGCTTGGCTGCAGTCGGAGACACTAACCAATGACTGCTATCAGGTCCTCACTGATCAACAAACCATCGAACGACGTTTTTCCACTCGCTGCGGAAAGCAGTGGTTCAAATTACAGCTGGTGCATACCGAAGAGTTGGTTGCAGTGACCTTGAGAGATGTTTCGCAACGGATGATCGCCCAGCAGGAGTTAAAAGCGCGTGAAGAGAAATTCCGCCGATTGGTAGAGGGGCTGAACGGCCATGTTATCTACGCCATAGATAGTGATGGCCAATTCGAATACCTGAGCGATACCTTGTCACGATTGTTAGGCTGGTCTCCGGAAAAAGTGGTGCCCAGACTGGAGCGCATTCTTGCCAGTTGTGCCCAGCACCGAGGTTCACGTTATCAAATGCTGCTGTCGGGCCAGACGACAGAGCCCTATCGCCTTCGCATTCGTCATCAAAATGGTAACTTGAGAACGGTAGAGCTGAGTGAATCGCTGGTGTTTGATAATGCCGGTGAGTTACGCGGCATTGAAGGGATCGCCAAAGATATAACGGATGCCGATAAGTTGCAGCAGCAAGTGACTTACCAAGCTCATCACGATGCCTTAACTGGGTTGTTCAATCGCTACCATTTTGATGCCTGTATTGCCGAGTCTCTTGAGCAAGTCAGAGAGGGTGGGGTGGAGCGCTGGTTATTTTATTTTGACCTCGACCAGTTCAAAGCGGTCAATGACAGTTGTGGTCATATTGCGGGCGACGCTTTGCTGCGCCAGCTGACACACATTATCCAAAATGCTTTGCCTGACGACGCCGTGTTAGCTCGTCTTGGTGGTGATGAGTTTGCAGTGTTATTCCCGATGCAAGGCCAGGAATCGGCCGTTGCCCATTGTGAGGAGCTGATTAGGGCCGTGCGGGAGTTTCGATTTGGTTGGGAAGGGCAGCTGTTTCAGCTTGGTGCCAGCGGTGGATTAGTAGAGATAGAGTCTTCTTTTGTCAGTGCTGACGAACTGCTCAGAGCCGCAGATGCGGCGTGTTACATCGCCAAAGAGCGCGGACGCAACCGTATCCATCTGCATGCCGATGATGAAGCAACACAGGATCGCCATCGCGAGCTGCACTGGTTCAGCCGGTTACGCCGGGCATTGGAGCAGGATCAGTTTGAACTCCATATGCAGCCCATTTGTGCCGTGGGCAATACACCCAATAAAGGTTTGCACTACGAAGTATTGCTCCGACTTCGGGATGAGCAAAATAGTTTGGTGAGTCCCGCAGTCTTTATCCCTGCGGCGGAACGTTACGGCGTGATGCCTGACATTGACCTGTGGGTGGTTTCACAGACCCTGGCGTTGTTAGATGCCCATCCCGAGCATGTTGATGAGCTGGATTGCTGCTCCATTAACCTGTCCGCGGCAACACTGAGCCAGCATAGAGTGACAGAGCAGATCATCGAACGGGTGTCAGATCACCCAGAACTCGCAGCTAAGATCTGTTTCGAGATCACTGAAACCTCGGCCATTAGTTTGATGGAAGATGCGCAGCAGTTTATTGGGCATCTGAAGTCGTTGGGGTGTCGTTTCGCGTTAGACGACTTTGGTGCGGGCATGACCAGCTTTGCCTATTTGAAAAACCTGCCCGTCGACTACCTCAAGATTGATGGTCAGTTTGTCCGTCGTCTGGCGGAGGATAAAGTGGATCAAGCTGTGGTACGCGCCTTTAAAAATGTGGGTCTGAGTCTGGGTATGGAGTTGGTCGCGGAGTTCGTCAGCTCCGATGCGATCCTTGAAGTTATCTGTGATGTAGGGATTCATTATGGCCAGGGCTACGCATTAGGTAAGCCATTACCGCTGGCCCAATATCTTCAAGGCTACCAGATGGCCAGAGCCTGCTGACTACTCTACAGGGCGCGTTGAGTGTGCTTAAATTGCCAGTAAGGCAATTCAATGACCACAATGCAGCGCTCAATGTCAAAACATATCTGTAAATGGGACCGCCAGACAAAAGCTCAGATGATGGGGGATCCTCTTTACGAACTGGTGAAAAAGCCCAAGTTTGTCTGCAAGAAGTGCTTTCGTGTTGCCAGCGATAAGTCGCCCCTTTGCAAGCCGATCAAACTTAATTCACTCAGATCAAAATAATCGTCCGTCGCCTTTTTAAAACGCCTAGTAATTGCGATACCCTGCTGCCAGTTTATTTGTGAAGGGTTAACCAGATGAGAGTGCGCGAGCAGACCGCTTACGACCAGACTCGGGTCGACAGCCTGTATCGTCAGGCGGCGCCACTGATTCTGATGTTCCCTTTTTCCAGTGCTTTAGTGTGCGCCTACTTGATAGGTTTCACCGAGATGCCCGCACTGCCACTGCTGGTTTGGTGGGGTGGGATCTTTGGTTTAAGTCTGGTGCGGTGGTGGTTAACCGAAAAACAGAAAAAGAGCCGTGGCGAAGCGCTCCATTACGAGCGCGCTTACATGGTGCTCGAACTGATCTGTGGCGGATTTGCTGGCGCGATTTGTGTTCTGACGCTGCAGTTGTCCTTCCTGCAACAACTGATACCCCTGCTGGTTGTGGTTGGCGAAGTGGTCAGTGCCGTGGTGGTGATGGTGACCTGTTGGCGGGTCTTCGCTGCTTTTGCCTCCATGGCTGTCATACCTTTCTCGCTTGTCTGGCTATTTGTCGGCACTCAGGACCATCAGATTGCAGCACTGTTGCTGTTGCTGCCCTTCAGTTTTTTGGTTGCGAATACGTACCGCCATTTCTATCGCTTCGCTGATGAAACCAACAAGCTGCGATTCGAGCGAGAGGAGTTGGTCGCTGAGCTGGCTGACAACAATCGGGAGTTGGCTGCAGCACGAGATCAGGCAGAGCTAAACAGTCTTGCCAAATCTGAACTTCTCAATACCTTAGGTGCACAGCTCAAAGCGCCGTTGATGGGGCAGCTGGCCTGTTTGAATCTACTGCATGACAGATCAAAAGGGCGAGCCAACCAATCTCTGGTAACAGCCAGCCAACACAATGCGGCGCAATTGCTGCAACTGGTAGACGACCTGACGCAACTGGAAGCGCTGGATCAGGATGCGTTTTCACTCAAACCCATGGTGTTTAATCTTCGCGGCGTGGTCGAAGAGGTGATGGAGCTTATGGCCCCCTCTGCTCACCTGAAAAAGGTGCAATTGGAAGCGGCCATTGATCAGAGTACTCCTGAACTGGTTAAGGCTGACATGGGTAAATTCAGGCGCCTGCTACTCAATATGTTAACGCCAGCCATTGAGTCGACCCACAAAGGTGAGATCCTGCTGAAAATGACCTTCAGCAACCAGCAGGCGTTTTTGGTACTCACCGACACTGGCGAAGGGCGAACTTCTATTCCAGATGACCAGACCGAGTTGTTACCAGGACTCCCTCTGGCGACCCGGTTAACTCAAGTTATGGGGGGAAAACTGTCCTGCAACGCGTCCCTGGCAAAGGGTACCCGGGTGAGTGTTTCTGTGCCGATGGATGTTGTTTCTGAGCCTGTTAGTGTTCCCTTGGTGGATACCAACCAAACTGTGCTTGTAGTGAGTCCCCATGGCTGCGTGCGCCTAAGTGTGGAAGCACAGCTTGCTTGCCTTGGGTATCAAGCACATTTGGTCGATAAATTGGATATCGCTGAAGCCCTGTTAAAACAGAGTCGAACATCGGCGATCCTGATTGCTGATATCGACGCGGCCAAACCAGATAAGTGGTCCTGGCTGGCGGAACGCGCTCACAAACAAGGCCATCGATTGTTGCTGTTGCGCCGGTTCAATCAAACGGCAGTCAATTCGCCAAAAGCGGCAGAGCTAGCTTTACCCACCAGTGTAAGTAGGATTGAGAACGCTCTGACGGTTACTGTTCGTGATAAACAGGCCGAACCCGAAACCGAGGTGTTAGCGGCGCAGCGACAAAAGCAAAAACAGCAAAAACAGCCGATAGCTGCCGGTGAAGCGTTATTGCATCAGCTGCCACCAATGGAGGTGCTGGTACTGGAAAACCTGTTTGCTGAGCTGGGGTGGCGAACTAAAAATGTCGATGTAAACAGCCTGTCTAGCCTTCCGCAATCGTCTGCGCTACCACAGATTGTGGTGGCAGATGTGTCCAGTAGTCCTATCGCCGATGTGGTCATGAATCGCCCTGTTATTCGTGTTGGTCAGGCGGGAGATGAACGGGCGCAGTTAACGCGCCCTATCGATTCAGCACAGCTATTGGCGGAGTTAGAAAAGCAGCTTAAGACCGGTTAGCCGGTTCTTAGGGCCAGCAGTGCCGGAATATCCAGCTCTTCCTGATAAGGTACAAATCCCGTTTGCCTTTCATCAATGGCCAGTATCGACATACGGTCGGCCAGCTCGTTGCCCTCAACACCCACGTGGCCATTAACGTGCAGTAGGCTCACTTTTGGGGTGACTTCGTTGTAGAGATAGTAGATTGACTGGATCAGCTCAAGATTTTTTATCACGCCCTCGCGTTTCTGCCAGCCGTTTTTCTCCCACCCTTTTGCCCACTGGGTAATGCATTGAATCGCGTATTGAGAGTCACAAAACACAGCGACTTCTTTGTCTTTTGCCAGCAGTTTTTTGGCAAATCTCAGTGCCTGATGCAGCGCATTTAGCTCCGCGGTATTGTTGGTGCCCTTGGGGTTGAATAAGCCATACCAAAGTTCGACAAGACGGTTTGAGCGATAGATAGCCACACCTGAACCGGCTTTACCTGGATTGGGCTCACAGCCACCATCGGTGAAGATCTTAAGTTTGGCTGGGTGCGCAGCCACTTCTTTTGCTGTGTAGGTTTTTACACCAGAACCACGTTTTTTGGCTGCCGGGCGTTTTGCAGGTGAGGGCGATGACTTGCCGTCAAAAGCCGCCTTGGCTTCAGCTTCTGTGGGGAAAGACTTGTATCGAGCGCCGGGAAATTGGTCGACCTGCGCTTTGCAACTTGGCCAATCGGTGTAAATACCCGGCTGGTGTCCTTTCCAGACCACATAAAACTTCTTTGCCATCTAATTTAGCCTCTAGCTTGGTCGACATTTTCAGGGTGTCATGATGACAGTAATGATTGGTAAAAGCATCTGATGACACCTCAAGTGCGGGGAATTGAGGTGTCCATATCCATAATCCAGTATCAGCGAAGCACCAGCTCGACACGCCGGTTCTGCTCCCGCCCACCTTCGCTTTGATTGGTTGTCACTGGAGATGCTGGCCCCACTCCCATGGCCATCAGTTGCTTCTGCGGAACGCCTTTGCTGATTAACGCTTTGACAACCGATTCGGCGCGTTGGCTGGAGAGCGTCATATTAAATTCGTGTTTACCGACGCTATCGGTATGTCCCACCACATAAAACACTTGCTCTGGATTGGTTTTCAGATAATCAGCAATGGTATCCAGTACTGGTGCCGAGTCGACGGTAAGTGAAGCTTTGTTGAAGTCAAAAAACAGGCCGTGCAGAACCACCTTGCCCTGTTCCGCTAACTGTTGATTCAGGTAGGCCGCATCAATGGTGACGCGATCCGTTGCCATTGCTGTGGGTTCGACAATATCAACGGCGATGTACACATCTTCCCAGTAACCAAGAACGGCTACCGAAGCGTAGGCATCCCTCTTATCGCCTGATAATTTGGCTGTCATCATTCGAAAGTCGCTTTTATCCGTGATGTTCCAGATATCCATCGGTGAATATCTGTGTTCGTCTGGACTGCCCTCCCACAACGGCTCGAGCACACCATCTTTGCCACAGTTAGCCAAAGCGCAATCAAATATTACCGAAAAGCCCGCTTGGTTGAGCGCTTGCTCATAGTTTTTATACACCTGAAGCACTGATTGCTTTGGCGGCGCTTTGTAGACGATGGTGGTGACTTTTCCTTGAAGTGACAGGTGAGGCACGTTTTCTTTTGCGTCTGCCACACCGGTTGCCAAACGAAATTCACCAAATTCGAGTTCTTGATAACCCTGGATAACTGACCCTTGATAGCGACTGATAAGTGGATGATCTTTGCTGCCTTCTTTGTCTTCACCTTCAGCCTGACCAATAGGGGCGGGGGTAAGTTCTTGTGCCAAAACCTGCGTGTCGACTTCTACCAGCCCAAGCTGAAGAGGGAAGGGCTCAACAATATGTTGATCGATCTCGAGCATGTCCTTGTACCCGAGATTGATAATCCATTGCACATAGGTGGGGGATTCTTCGGCACCCAACTGTGCCAGCAGATATTGATAGTTATCTCGCGAATCTAGGTTGTAGATATCGATATGGTTTTGAGAATCGTGGTGCCAGGTGTCACGGAAAAGCTGCTCGACAAAATCGTCACCACAGCTTTTCTGGTCGCACTGCAGTAAGATCTTGCCACCTGATTTCTCAACAACATCTTGATAGTTTTTAGCTGCCATTATCGGTGTGGAACCGTTGTTGAGCTCGTAGGCATGCACGGTGAGCTTACCGGCCACTATGGTGCCTGTTGGTTGTTCGTTCACATCTAGTTGAACACTATTTGGTATCAATATTTCGGCATAGTTGACTTGCGCGGTCCCCTTAATCCCTGCCTGACTAAATGCAGATATCAGCGGGTGGTCTTGAGGTGTCTCAGCCTGAATTGCGGTGCTCAGTAACGCGCCGCTGGCGACAAGCACTGCTGAGAGCGATTTGATGATTGTTGCAGTATTCATGGAAGCAATCCTTTGTCTCTTGTTGGCGAGTGCGAGGTTCATCAGTCGCACAAGCAGTCATTATGTCACTTTGGTCGTATTGAGCTATGTCTTTTGTCATACCGGTGGGGGATGCCTCCAAAGCGGCGACCTGTGCTGTTACGTCTACTTTCAGTGAGGCACTGGCTGGCGTTACCCGCACGCATGCAGAACATCAGGAGGAGTCATGGATTTATTCGCTTGATCACGCTTTTTTCTATCCATGTCAGTGGTTAGAGAGTTTTTAATCGGCAGCTCGGTAGAGTCAATCAAAGTTATTAAACAATTTTGTTGTCCACGTTGGTGCTCCTATATGTCTATTTTTTAATCAGAAATCAGCAAGGTCCAAAGGAAGTGACGATGAAAAGCAATGGGTAAGATAATTAAGAAAGGAAAAGGTTACGCCCTGCTTTTGAGTTAGCAGGGCGCAGTGAAGGTTAGTACGTAAATGGCACAACCAGTGCCGTTGCAACGGTGTTTAGCTGTTCGCCTTCTCTATGGTGTCGCTGAAAGCTATATACAGCGCCATATCCAGATACCTGTGCAGGTATCATGTCCAGAAATGGGACTTCCCCAGCAGAAAAGTCAAATTCTTGCTGCGGTAGTTCGATGTCTGTGGATTTAATTACTCTGCCATCTAAGCCAACTTCTAAAAGTTTTAGAGTGAAGTTGATTTGCGTATCAAGGAAGTTATCCGCATCTTCGTTTTCTTCAGTCGTTGTTTGACTATCGACCCAAGTGACTACTACACGTCCATCAACTGCCTGGCCCAGCTGGTAGCTTTCAGATTGACCAAGTGAGGCGATCTGCGTCCAGTCAGAACCGTTAAAGCGGCTTAAATAATAATTAAATACGCTAGGGTCGTCGGTCGGTTTTTGGATCACTGCAAAAAAGTTGTTGGCATCCACAATATAGTGGCCTGCCAGTGTGCCATCGCTAATTGTGGCAACGGTTTTTTGGTTAAGCGCAGCGTCTACAACACACAGTGATTTGTTATCGAAGGCGGTAATGACAAACCCGTAGTTATTGCGTTCGAGAGTAAAACTGCAAGGTGTAGAAAGATAGCTATCATCTGTCAGTGATACATTCCTGTTTAGCTGCAGAGACGAGGTTAATTCACCTGTAAGGTCGTATTTTCTAAGCTCGTTATCCAATTTGAAATCGTTGTTGATGTTGCTGTGCAGCATGGCGATATGCGTATCGTCTGCAGCAGCCACTAAGCCTGATGACATTTCCGAGTATTGAGTTAACTCCCCTTGATACGCCAATGACAACTCCCCATCCCAATTCAATTTGCGGTAGGTTGTTTCGTAACCTGCGGGGTCTTCTCCTGTAGTAGTACCAATGCTGCCGACAATAGATAACCCTTTGGCTGTATCAAGACTAAGGGCATCTGGTTGGTACTCATAGCCGCTGTCATCCTGCATGCCTCTGATTTCACCGTATGGCATCAAAAGGTCGACTTCCCCATTGAAACCGTAGTACTCGACAAACCCTTTAATTAGGTCGCCGGGCATAGAGACACCCATAAAACCGTGTTCAGGATGGTAGTTTACGTGAAGTAACAGGCTGGCGCTGTATGGATCATCTTGATCGAATGCACGATCGAACAACGTATATTCTTGCGGCGTTGTGCTTGCAATGATGGACTCGGTAACGGGTGAAAGCCCCATCACGATGTAACTCCCATCTTGCTCTACTACTACCATTTCACTCCACAATGGAGTTTGGTTCTGATCGATAATGTCGGCTTCTTCGGCCGCGATCGCGGTCAGCATCGCATCTGCTTTTGTCGACAGTGCAGCGCTATCGTCTAACACCTCTTCAAGCGTCATGATAGGCATGAGTGCCTTGGCTATTGCGCTGAGTCGGGCGTCATCAGCGGCAATATAGTCTGTATTCAAATCACAATTAGACTGACCTATCCAATGGCAGACTTGTTCTCTGGCGGTCTGCTTCTCTTCACCGGCTCTTTGATACAATACCTCCAGCGTGGAGTAGGGAGAGACCAACGACACATCTAGATTGCTGACCAGTAATAGATCGTTCTCGAACGTCTTTGAATAGGTAACATCAACCGTGGTACCCGCATGAATTTTTGCTGCCAGTAGGGTGGTGGTTGGCAGTTCATAGTCGGTCTTGATGGTAACTAGGCCGTGGCTGTCAGACTTTTCAGAAGGCTCGCCGCTGTCTTGCTGAAGATCACCATTAAGATCAAGCCAGCCAGTGGCATCTTTCAAGTAGCCGTCAATGACCGTGAATTGCGTGGTTACCTCAGGGGTTTCAGGTGTGCTGCCTCCTCCTGAGCCACCACAGCCTGCAAGAATGCAAGCAGAGATAATGGTTGTTGCTATTGATGAATGTTTAAACTGCACTTAGATGTTTCCTTACGTGTAAAGATATGTACTTTTAAAAAATTGGAAAAAGTGTTGCTTAGCTTGATGCAACCCCGCTCCGAGATGATTCGGAAAGCGGGGATTCCAGTTAGGTTAGCGCTGTCGTGTGGTTCTTGTTAGGCAAAGCCCGACCAACCAAAGAAGGCTTATCCAGCCAAGCGAACCGCCTCCACCAGACGACTTATCCACTTCTGCTTCAGTTGTTTTCACTTCCACATCAAATGCAGTAAATCCGCCTTTATTGTCGGTAACAATGACTCTGAAATGATCGACCCCCAGATGTCCTTCCGGTGGCGTGTAAACTGCATTTTGATGGCCAGAACGAGAGATGCTTGCACCTTTGACGGAGTGGTCACTGACGGAAACGATGGCCACAGTGTCGCCATCTTCATCACTCACTTGGTTCATCAGGTCAATGGTTAAACTTGCGCCCTGTTCTACTGTGTGGGGAGCAACATAAATGCGGGGTTTATTGTTGCCCATGGCTAAGAAGCCTTTATGGCTTGTGTTCTCTACACTGACAATGGCATAGCCGTTTTCAAATTGTGCGGTTTCATCTTTTTGCCAGCTTTGTGATGCTTCATCAAATACAAAGTAGGCTGAGGGATAGATGCGCTTATTGTAGAAAATGGTGAGCTGCTCTATCGGTTGTTCAGTTTGCATGTCAACAAACCCAAAAGGCGCATCCGCCAAATCGACCGGCAATGACTCATCAACAAATGTTTTGGTGGCAAATTGAACAAATTGGTTTTCTGGGGCGATCACATAGCTAAAACTAATGGCGCCTGTTATTGGCAATGAAACGACATTTGCCTGTTCAGCATCGAGAATCGTGTCTTTGTTACCATCCGCGAACAAATTTTCCAGTCTGTCGGGAACAGAATCTCCGTCACTATCCTGCACAGCGACGGGGGCATTGAAAATTCCATGGTTGGTCTGCGAGGGATCAGCCTGGTTAGCTGCTCGCAATATCACGCGGTATTTGTCGGTTGCTGCCGCTGACTGTGATAAAGGTACATCAACGTGTACCGTTTTTTCTTCACCAGCTTCCAGTGTCAACTCGGTATCGGTCAAGCTGATTTCGGTACCGTCCTGCAAACGAGCATTTAGCGTTAGCGACTGTGTTTCGCCATGATTCTTAACGATGAAATCGACTTTGGTTGTGACGCCTGGGATAAACACCACGGGGCGAGAATAGACTGGCTTAACAGACACTGTTTGCGGCGAGTACAGGCTGCGATAGGTACGTTCAAACGCATGCCCAGCTTGCGTGACACCGCTGATGACGGCCTTGAAAGCCGTCGTAGGTATCTCCACCTCACCAACATAGCGGGTTGCATTCGCACCTGTTTCCACAGCCTCAATTTTTGCGGTTTGCAAGTGTTGACCTTGCTGGTCAACAAGTTCAACGTTGGCCTGGTCAATAGCGCCTGCAAGGTGCAGTGTCAGTATTTGGTTTTTACCGGCAATGGGTTGACCGGAAATGGCGTAAAGGCCCTCATGTGCGGCCCTGCCTTTAAGCTCTTTGAAACCAAACTCAATCGTATGCACCGCCGTGCTGGCGTGAACATCCAACGTATAACTCTGCCCATCTTCTCCTTCAACAACGGCCTGCCATTCGCCAGGTACGGGATCTGATATCACCCAGCTTTGACTGCGCTCAGTTCCGCGGATTTGCAGGCGCGGATCGAAGGTTGGCACCTCCGAACCATCCGGCCGATATAGGCGCAGGGTGCCAATAGGGTTCATATTGATGTGGAGCATGAGTTGGTTAGTCTGCTCATCTACCTTAACGGTATGTGTATTTGGCAATGTTGCGGTTTTTGGCTCTGCCATCCGGGTTTGTGCTGATAGATCCGCGTTTGCATAGGAGGATATGGTTGCGGCTATCTGCACCAGCTTGGCAAACATGTCGCCACCGTCACCAAAGTTAGGGTTAACATAACTGAAGGTCTGTTCGGCACTCGCAGCGGAGTAGTCGTAAGGGTAAACCAGCCCTTGGGTTTCATTTGCGATGGTGGTGTACGTGCTGTCTTCAGTAAAGGCGAGGAAAAAATTAATGCGAATGTTTTTCTCTTTAGCCAGACTAATTACATCCTGCAACAGGTCTGTATGTTTGGTATCGGCATCTGTGTATAGATACAGCTCTGTGCCGGGTGTGGCTTCATTTACCAACACCAGCAGCGCATCTAATGCGCTTTCTGGCGCATCAAAACCATCGTCCGGAACGCCCTGCTGTATTCGGTTGATATGAGAGAGCATGGTCTGATTGGTATAGGCTGTTTCAACGGTGGCTACTGCCTCACCGAATGACACCTGGTAATAGTCTGTAATACCCCTTTGTGCTTGGATCGCACCCACCGCGTCACGCATACCGTTTTGAATGCCAGTAATGGTTGGCCCCATACTGGTGGTGGTGTCAACGGCAAAAGCTATTTTGCCTCCAACCCCCATAAATCGTGCAACATTGTTTACCCGTTGCGCCTGTGAAAGGGTTTCATCCTCAAACACAGCAGTAATAATATCGTTGACGTAGGCGCGGGTATGAATGGTCGCAACGTTGATCGCTTCCATATGATACGCCTGGCCCGGTGTGTCTTTGTTTAATCCTGTTCCATCGCCGCCATGTTCACATTTATAGGGCTGCGGGTCGGTCTGGCCCATGGTGTAACCATTAAAATACCCTGTGGTAACAACATTAAGGCCACGGGGGCCCAAGGTTAGGTTGGGCAATGGGCCATCATCAACCTGCCAACCCGTTTCCCACTCGCAGGTTTTATAATGTGCTTCGTCTGGTGCTTGTTCCCAACCATCTTGTGCATCGGCATATGGATTATCGTCTGTCGGGTAGGTCAGTTCAGTAAAAATATCCTGATTCCGATGCCCCAGATTGACCCAGTTTGAATGGGCATAAAAATCCTGCAGTGTGTGCAGCGCCCTGCCGAGTTTTTGCCTGGCGGCGACGAGATCCGGCTCATTGGACGACAGTTCCTCTACGATATCCCCTCTGAATTCAATTAGTCGCTGACTGCACCCATCTCGGCCACCAATCATTTCATCGTCACAATGGGCCGGACCATGGAAAAACTCGCCGGTTAAGTCATCAACGTGGGCGTTTGCCGCTTGAATTTCAGCTATCACCGCTGCTGAAAAAGCCAAATCGTGCCCTTCTATGTCCAATGAGGTCAGCGCATCTGCGGTCACCGTCAGGTGGTTGGTTCGGACATCTTGCCAGAGGTATCCCTTGCTCTCTGACGGCTTAAACGCATTTGCGGAAAATGCGAATGTACTAATTAATAGTGCTATCTGTAGATTGCTGGTAACAACGCGCATCGCTATGGTTCCTGGAGTATTTTTATAAATTTAACGCAGCGTTCGTCGTAACGTTCGCCGTAGCTATCAACAAGGGTGATAATGCTGCCATCCGTTGCGACAGCGAGACTGTTGCCTTGCCAGAAATAAGCATGTTCAAACCCTTTGATGGAACTTATTTCGCTTTTAATTTCGTCTGATTTCCCCGACAGATAAATGGTGTCATTTAAGACATCAAACGAAGAAATAAAGCCCGTATTATTTGTTAATGCTGCCCAGTGTCTGCCGGAGGTTTGTTGCACCTTATTTAGCGTATTTTTATTGGTGTCAAATACCAGCAGGCCGGATTGTCCTGAGGCGATATAGAGGTAGCGGCTATCGGCACTAAAACGCCCCTCTTTAAAATTGGCGGATGTTTTCCAGCTGCCACGGTTATAAAATGGCTTGGTAGTATTGTCCAGACGGGTGATCTTTTGTTTGTCCGAGATGTCGGTGAGTATCAATGGCGAATCTAAAATTGAGCCGTAGGCTAATTTATTTCCGTCGGGAGAAATGACGATTTGTGATGGATGTTTTACACCGTCTAACTCTTTAATAAACGTTAATGTATCACCCTCTATTCCAAACAGGCTTAATCCGTCACATCTTTTGTTTTTATAACAACCTGAAGCATAGAGGTATTTATCATCGGCGGTTATGGCAAATGCCAATGGCTCCATGAACTTGGTGCTTGATAGCTGATGGATGTTTTCTGGGTTGCGAACATCATAGATAAGTAAGCTATCTTGGACCGTCATATACAGCTTATCCGCTGCATGGTTTAATTTGTATTCCCGAATGTTTGCTTTTTTTTGATTGCTGGTGACTGAGATGATGTCGCTGATTTTGGGTTGGGTAATATCACGAATGTCAACCACGTAGATCTTGTGCTTCTGACCGCGATGGTGATCCATAAGGAGTACATACTGGTTATTATGAATAAACAGAGGTTTACCCTGCACCCAAGATATTTCTTTAAGGCACCCCACCTGTTCTTCTTTTGGGAAATCAGCCCAAGCACTCCTTGTGTTAATAAGAAGTACTATCGCTACAATATAAAATACTATCTTCATTTTTACATATATGGATTGGTAGAAGAGTTATAAATTTCAACTTCGACATGGTCATCTTTGAAAACAAATAACATATTTGAGAGGAAGTAACTGCCCGCTCTATTAGGGTTTCTAGTGCCGGCTCGCTGAAACTCTTTTGAATTTTTTATCGCCTCCATATCAAGCTCTTGTCGAAATATAGCGGCGTCAATGGGAACCCATCGACAACCGCGCTTCCGCGTCTTATATATATGTTTGCAATCATGCAGTTCAGCTAGCTGCCAAACTATCTCTAGTTTGTCTGGCAGCTTTTTTGACTTAAGCCATAGCAGGCTAACCCAATCAGGTTGAGAAACCGTGCCAGCTATTCCCGGCCTTATTTCGAATTGAGGCTGCATTATCTCATTGCCATTGTCTGTATTTAGCTCAGTGACAATAACACCATAGCCTGCAGGCGAGAGATTTAGCCCATACAATCTGGTATTTTTACTGCCCGAACAAGCCGCTAATAAGGTAACTAATAAAAGCGTGAGTATGGTTTTCATTTCATATCGCCTTAGGTTGGATCGTCAGCCAGAATAGGAGAGGCCTCGCTGCGGTCAATTGTCACATTCAGCCCATAATTGTTTTGTAGCCACTGGCTGTATGCATCGCCGTTAACCAAACCGATACGGCTTTTCTCTCCAGAGACATCCCAGCCCTCAACCATATCGCAGCCAAATACTCCACAGTCCTCCACCATGTAATGATCGTCGTAGAATTGCTGACTTTGCGCGTGAGTCATACTGCCGCTGTTTCTGGGCCCGCTAAAGGCGTCTCTTTGCGAGACAGAGCTACCATCCAGGTACTTCAGGTTTCGACCTCGCATATAGATCGGCAGCGCATTCAGACTGGTGTGCACGATGGGGTTGGTAACCTCCATTAGGCTTTCAGTGCTAAGGTATTGCCTGTTGAGTGTAGGTACGCCCGCTTGTTCCGCTTGTTGTACCATCCACATCAGGGCGGCGTCAGACAAATCACCATCGGGGTAGCCTCCGCCAACATCAGCATGGGCGCCAACAAACCCAAGTTCTATTCGGTTAGAAGAGTTTGATGTATTGGCAGATTGGTGAATGGACACGCCGTGGAAATCGTCCCTTTCTTCATCCATGGCTACGGCGTGGGCTGCATAGCCCACTGAGTCGGGGAGGCCCAGTCGCAGCTCCGACAGGTCATCACCCTGCCACTGGCCGAAATGTGACACCGTATCCCAAAGACCTGCAAAGCGCAGGTTTAGGCTGATCCCAAGATTACAGCTATCTCCCTGCATCAGTGCCTGAGCATTTTCCAGGCTATCAGCGGAGGCGCCTACAAAGTCGGTTTCAAAATCAGGGAACTCGAGCGATGTTGCCCCGTCAATAATGTCTTGTACAATATTTAGGAAAACACGTGCGGATGTAGCACCTCGGCTAAACCCGACAACGTCAATATCTAAAACATCTGACGTTCGGCCTGCGTCACCAAGGGCATTGATGTGATCAACTAAATAGCCTGTCATATGGGCCACACGCTCTCCAAGCGTGTGACCAAACGCTAAATCTGTATTACCTCCCGATATGCCACTGGCGGCATCCGTGGTGCCGACACCTGAGATGTAGTACCAGTGCCGCCCCGCCAATGTGGGCATTTCCGATGATGCTGCACGATAACTGTTTCTAAAGTGCACCACATTACTGATTGTCGTTTTTGGCACCGCCGGGTCGTTATTATTCGTACCGTCAAAGGCAAATAGCAGTAGGCCTTGCGGATCGAAGAAGTGCACCGGATTGGAGGCTACGTAGGCAAAGGTGTTGATACCGCCCCTCAAACCCAATGGATCAGGAGAGGTATAACGCCCCATGGTGGGATCGTAGTAGCGATGAATGTTGTAAAACAGCCCTGATTCTTTGTCGGCGTATTGCCCCGGAAAGCGCAGGTTGACGTGATGATGGTAGCCGTCTTGATCTGGGTCTGAGTCTGCTTTGCCGTTGCCAAATGCATCGCTCTGCCATCGCCACACTGTTTGCTGCTTACTGTTGGTGGCGAGGCGTGGTGCCTGCAGATGATCGGTGTGCAGATAGAGTATAGCCGCTTCGGGTTGCTCACCCGCTCGGTTGAACTGTGCTATTGGCATATCGCCCAGCCAGACGTATTGTTTACTTAACGCGCCTTTAGGGGTAAGTGACCACTCACCCAGCAATTGTCCGTTTCTATTGTAATAGAACAACTGATGATGCCATTCATCACCCTCTCGCCAGGATTTAACCTGACGTTGACCGAGCGCGTTATAGCTATAAGCGGTTTTTAACACTCCCTGATTAAATAAAGCGGCGGGTTTTCCGCTGATATTGTTGAGGAAGTGAAGGCCTCGGATCTTAGGTGCCGTTTCAGGATCTGCAGACCCGCTTTGTTGGGTAACATGACTCTCTGTTTTCTCAACTAGCCCTGAAGGCTCTGCGTTTTCATTTGTCACGCCCATTAAGCGGTTGCTTTTTGCCTGATAACGATAGTTTAGATTTTGCTCAACGTCTCCAACGCGTACCTGGTGAGTTAAACGGTTGCCTGCAGGGTCATAGCTGTAGGCTAAATTCAGCTTGTCGTTGCTTTCTGAAAGCAGACGATCCAGTCCGTCATACTGATAATGGGTTGTGCTGTTGTCAGATTTAATGGCAGTAAGTGAGTTGCTATTATCAAATTGATAATGCCGCTGCCAGTGAGTATGTCCTTTGCGATCCGTCAGTTTGCTCTGGGTAAGCCTTCCATCCTTGTCGTAGGTGTGACTTGTTTTCAGGCCATTGCCATAGGTCCAAGCATATGGGCCAGCAAATGGGCGATAACGCACACTCTGAAGCAGGGTATCCTCAGGCTTTCCTGGTTGAGACTGCTGCATTGCCACCAATCGACCCTTGTCATAGGTGTAGCTGATTGCCAGGCCGTCGGGGTATATCATTTTCGCCAACTGATTGGCTTGGTTGTATTGGTATTGCAGACTAAAACGGTATTCTTTGTCAGCGACAGCGATAAGGCGACTGTCTCTGATGATATTTCCGAGTCGGTCATACCCGTAGTCAAATTGACCGGCACTATTGCTAATATGGGTCAGGCGTCCGATGCCAGCGCCATGCTCAGGATCGGTTTGGTCATATCGATATTGGGTGTCCAGTTCATCTGTGACGTGATCTAACGCAATACGACGATTTAGCATGTCGTAACGGTAAACAATCCCTGTCGTTGATGGGGCCGCCGTTATTTCTATCAGATTCCCTGCTGCATCATAGCGGTAATGCTGCGTGCCTTTGTCAGGGTTAATGGTTTGAATGGTTTCTCCAAAGCCATTGTGCATAAATGTGGTTTTCGCGCCATTTGGTGCTTTGACGACGGATAACCTCTGCTGCCCATCGTATGTGAATTCGGTGATACCACCCTCTGGATCCTGATAGCGGACAAGTTGACCCAGCAAGTCATAGTTGAACTGGCTCAGTAGCGTTTGTTCTGCCCTGGCTTGAGACTGACTGAGTTGCTGGCCCCTTGCATTGTATCGATATTCTGTTTTTTGCTTGTGGTTCCCCAGCGCCTTGATGACCTGCCCAAGCGCATTGAATTGACGTGCACTCGTTTGTACTACGGCGCCTTGTCTATTACTAACACTGGCATTCTGCCATTGGCCATTCAGACGGTTAGGCGAGAGCGTTATGCTGTCTCCCTGCTGATTGCCTAATTGAATAAGTTGGCGAGCATCGTTGTATTTCAGTGTCAGTTGTTGACCATCACTGCTGACGACATGGTCAAGAAGGCCGTTAGCTTGATAGCTGAACCTCTGCGTGACGGCGCCGTTTTCACCATGAACCGTTGCAGAGAGCAACTGGCCACGCGGGTTGTAATCAAATGTGTGACGGGTGCCGTTTGCATCAATGAGAACCGTTGGCTGCCCGAAATGATTCAACTCACTAAAATGGACCGTGTGCCCTAATGCGTTAACTGTTTTTATGAGATTGCCGCTACGGTCAAAGTGCTGGACCGTGATGTCGTCCTGGCCATTTTCTGGTGCCCTTGGTCCATTAATAGCCCAGCTTTTGATTTGTGTTTCATCAACGTCATAGAAGCTGTATTCGTGCTGCCAAGTGCGGGTGGTATCAGTGCGACTAGGATCGTTAGCTGACTCGGTGAGGTCTTGCAGTGTCCTCGATACAATACGCCCGCGCTGATCGTATTCATTGGTTATTTTGAGGTAGTCTTGCCATTGTCCCTGGGCATCTTTTCCTCGATAAATAATTTGAACCGGCTCGGCTATACGTTCGTGCCATGTTGTTAGCGTTTCTTGGGATTTTTGGGTTTCAATCCAGTTACTACCATCCCATTCCATGCCGGTGCGCTGTTTGGTTGGTAAACCGCGGCGTTCTCGCTCTGTGAGTGTCCCTGCACCATTGGCGTCAACCGCGACATTCACAAAAGCATCGCTTGAATAGAAATGGAAGTTCTTTGTGGCGTCGCAACCGAGTGTTTCATCACCTTCGATTTGGGCGGTTCGCCTGATGCCGCTGATCTCTGCAAAATGATATTTTGATGCAAGGCCCAGCGCGTTTGTTACAGTGGTAGTGCCATCATCGTGGTATACCAAAGTAACTTTTTCTGCACCTTTACCGTGTTCGCTACTGATCGCACGTTTCACGTCGTCGTAATGCCAGGAGGCGTAGCGCTTGCCCTCTTCGTCGGTGATACCTGTAAGCGCTTCGGGGTGACGTTCATCCTCATAATGATATTTGCGCTCTGAGATTTCACCTGTTGGCGCTATCTGAGAGATACCTACCAAGTTTCGCTGGCTATCATGAGAGAAACTAATCTGCTTTCCTGACGGTAAGGTGACAGCGCTTAGCATTCCATCTTGGTATTGGAATGAGATCTCAGCGCCCACATCATCGACAACAGATTGCAATTGCCTGTCATCGCTGTAGTTAAGCGTATGGGTGCGTCCGTATCGGCTGGTTAAGGAAAGTAATCTACCATCGCGGCTGTACTTTTCGGTCTCCCCAGTGCCCAACGTGTAGTGCCATGCGACAAGCTGGCCGTTGTCACGGATTGGCAGCAGGGCACCCACAACGCCAGGCTCGGCTACAAATTGTTCTTTGTAATAAATGAAGCGCGCTTGTTGGCCATCATTGCGGTGCATCAGCACGCGCGGACGTCCTTTATCATTTACCTCAACAAAGAGTTTACGATGATAATAGTGGCGCCAACCTGCGCCGACTGTGCTGACACGATCTGTGTCTGAGCTGTTGTAATAGCGGATAAAAGCTAATGGAAATACACCACTGCCAATATAATCGATTTCTTTCTGAAATTTGTTTCCGGTCGCCGAATTGATCGGGTTGCCTACACCTGAGTAGGTCGGGGCGTCCCCACCAGGCATGGGGCAATAGCCACCGCCACTGTTGCCACCATTCCAACGACCACTATCACCATCAAGAAACCCAGGATCGCCGGAGCCTCCGGTACCTCCGCTTCCCCAGTCACCGCCAGTACCGCCAGAGCCTCCATTCCAGCCTCCATCATTACCAGATCCTGATCCGCCCGTGCCGCCGTTACCGTCGCCAGGGCCATCATTGCCACCGTTATCGTTGCCGGAACCGCCCCCTGAGCCGCCGTTATCGCCTCCCCAGCCTCCACCAGAACCTCCGGTACCACCATTGTTGCCGCCAGAACCGCCATTGTCTCCGCCTGAGCCGCCGCCATTGTCGCCGCCGGTACCTCCATTGTTGCCGCCGGTGCCGCCACCTGAACCGCCAGTACCCCAGCCGCCACCTGAGTTCCAGCCACCACCGGAGTTCCAGTCGCCACCTGAACCGCCTGAACCTCCGGTACCATTGCCTCCACCATAGTTTCCATTGCCGCTACCAGCACCGGGGCCTACGCTGAAAACGGGCCCCTGCATTCCGTCTGTTGAAATACCTGCAAGTTCCATGGCGACTTTGGTTCCTTGAAACCTGACAGCCTCTCCCATCCGAGAATAGGCGCCCACGCCTAGGAACAGGGTCAACGCGAGCAAGGGCATGTACTCTGACATGCTGTTGCCAAGCTGTTTCTTGAGTGAAACGGTTGTTAGTTTTGGTGTTTTCATGGCACTTCCTTGTTTGCAGAGTGCGTTGGCTTTCTTCTGATTGCTACGGACAACACCAAGCAGTGGTGGCTTCATCGCTTGGTGTTGTATTTCTATTTACATCAACCCCTTACGAGTATGCTTCGGCTGGAAACATGCCCTTTAGGTGTTTCAGTCTCAATGGTTAGAACGCCTGACTCAGGGCCACTTGGTGTTTCCTCTTCTTCCTCTTCGTCCCTCAGAACATTCACACGATAGTGCAGAGGACCATATTGAACCGTACTAGGTACAGAGAAGCTGGCCTGGCCTTCAATTGTACCGACGGTGGTACTAATTCTGACTTCCGTACCGTGTGGCAGTGGATTGTTGTTGATGTCTGATACCCAGATGGTTACTGGGACTGCTGCATGGTTGACAAGGTCTACGTGGTCTTCAGCCGAACCGGTAATTTGATCGTCAAAAACGGTAGCGCCGTCTGGCTTACCGCCGAAGGGAACAATCCATATGTAAGCGGTTGAACCTGATTTGATAAGGGTGATGGTTTCTCTGACTTGAATAAGGTTTTTGACGCACAGTCCAAGTTGCTCTGCTTCATCAGAGCATAACAAGCCGTTATAAATGCCATTGGCTAGGTTAAACTCGCCATCAGGCTGATTAGGATACCCTCCTTGCGGGCCGCCAAAATCAATGAATTCTTCCTGTTGACCACCCTCTCTTTCCAGGCATAGTTTTGTGGCGTCATCGTAGCAGTAGGGACCGGTTGGGTTTACGCTGCTATCTAAGCTGAACACTCCATCTTCATTGTCATCAAGAAAAGCTTCTGTCAGGTCATGATAGTGTTGCTCTTCTTCGCCCTGGTCATAAGAGCCATTACTGTTTTGGTCAACCCAGTCATAAACGCCGTTGGCGTTTTCATCGACAAAGGATTCTTCGCCAATTGCTGTGACAAGTACCGAGATGCGAGCTGCGTATGGTTCGCCAAAACCACCGTGAAACGCCTTTTCGAAGGCGGTTGCTGGTCGCGCTGAAACAGGGCACGGTAGCATTTGACCTGCCGGAAAAATCAGGATGTCTTCGCCAGCACTGTTTCGGCCTATGCAGTCTCTATCCCCAAGTTGAATGCCCTCTGGCGTGGGGTCTGAACTAATCCACTTGGCCTGACATTGACCATCAACAGTACCCGCTTCACAGGCGGCTGTGATTGCGCCCCCTTCGGTGCGAAATACAGGGGCCGTACCATCGGGAACAGGGTTGTTGAAGTGATCAGCCAATGAAATGACGATATCGACTTCGTGGTTAGCATAGTCGAGCGATTCTGAATTGTACTCCGTTGCAGATAAGGTAACACTGTTCTGGTCTGCCACACCTGTGCCGACGGTCATTACATCAGACAGTGCAAAGACGCCTTCGCTTGTGATCTCTGCACGGACACGAAGAGATACGGGGATGGTGCCAGAATGCACTTCTGTTTGCACAAAGCCATTGGCGTCACTGAAGCCCTCAAGTTCTGAGAGTTCAAGTCCACCTAGGTTAGTGGTTAGAGAGAATTGGACTAAAGTGCCGGGGATGCCGTTACCGGATTGGTCTACGACTTTAAACTTGATTTGGCCAACCTCGGAGCGACCGGCGCCGCCCGTGCCCTTGAGTACAATTTGTGAAGGTGTGGCAGAGACAAATTGCAGGTCTGACAACTCAGGTTCCGCCAACGGTAGCGTAAGTTGCGCCATCGGCACCTGATCACTGGTCAACGTGGCATAAACGGTATCACTACCGCTACACCCTTGATTCGAGTACGTCACCACGGCTTTTCCAGAAGCATCAGTCCATACTGTAGGTGTCAGGCTGGCAAGAGCGTCAGTCATTGACGCGCATCTGGACCAAAAATAGACTTGCTTTGGTTGTGTGTGTGCTTGATTGTTCTCGTCAAATACGTGCACGGTTAAGGTAGTGGAACCGCTTGCTGACAGCAGGGCGTCAGGGTCTCCGGCACGCTCAATGTTGCCAGATATATACTGCCCATCGACCAGTGAGCCCAAAAACAATGACACTTGCCTAATTGAGATGTTGATTGTCTCTTCTACATCTTCAACCGTGACGCTAACTTGTCCTGCACCTTCCATGTTCTGATACAGCATAGCTATCATGGCGTGGCCGTTTGCGTCCGTTGTGACAGCACCATTGCCAGCGGGTGAGAGCAGGGTGGATGCCACTTCCGCAAGTTGATTAGCCGCGGGGTTGTGAGCCTTATCCTTCACGGTAATACTCAGATACGCGTTGTCACTTGAAGTGAGTGCGTTGTCAGTTACTGCCACACAATCAGTAATGCTAGGTGAGTCAACTGGACACGTAACGATAACTGCGGTGATTGTATACTCTGGCTCGTCTTCTTCCCCTGGTTTTGGTGATGAGCCAGAGCAAGATACCAATGCAATGACGAATGCCATCGCGACGAAGATTGAGCGGAGAACTGCCAAATTGATAGATCTAAATGCGAGGTCCATTTTTAAAATTCCGTTACTTCAAATACGGCGACTTTGCGGTCTTGTTGCGATTCAATGGGGTTGGTTGAGTTGCTTGTAGGGGCCAACTCACCGATACCAACATGCTTTAGCCTGTGTTGCTCAATACCTTGGTCAACTAAATAATTAGCAACGGTTTTTGCACGTTTTTCTGAGAGTGTTTGGTTAGATTCCAATGAGCCCGAGACACTGGTATGACCGACAAGTAAAAATTTGCTTTCTTTATTTTTTTTGATGTGGTGAGTGAGTTCTTTCAGTAGCTTCTTCTGAGGGAATCCAAGTGATGACTTACCTTCTTCAAAGTAGATATTTGATATCTGTGGTGATGTGCCAACACTTTCAGACTGACTGATGACCTTTACACTGAGCAGGCGGGGATACTGCCCGACATCATTAAAGTAAGCTGCAGTGATCTCGCTATGCACAGCTCCTTGTTTGAGCGTCAGTATGTAGTGTTGAGATTCGGTCTTGCCTAACTCGTTGGCATTTAAAAAGAGCTCCCATGCTTCAACGGCACCGCATGCTTCACCATGGCATTCAAATAGGATCATGTCCTTTTGTTGCTGAACGTAATCAATGTATGTCGAAGAGAGACTGAGTGCAGATTGTTGTTTTCCAAAGTCGAACACCTGCCACTGTGCCACGCCAACTTCTGTTCTTAGCTCGGCAGGGCGAATGCCTTCGCTGTTGTTGTCCTTATCAAATACCTCTTCTAGTTTGCCTGCGATTAAATCGACCTTTGTGTGGATCTCAGTCCTCTCATCAAATAGTACAGCGGAGTTAGATAAATCGAAGTTCAACTCAGGCGCTGCGTGTACAGTGTGAGAAGTGCTAAGTATTAAACTAACGATAATGGGCTTTAGATACTTCATTGAAAATTCCCTATTCGTTACGGAAGGTCGTTACCAAGGACCGGGGTTTGCATTCTAAAAATTGAGTTTGCAGATAAAACGATGTAGCTCTTGCCTGTCACTGCTGACATGGCGAGGTTGCATTGACCAAACATAGGGTCAATGTCGACGGCGCCAATAGTCATGAGTCCGGCAAGTGTTGCTACGATGATGTCATCGACAATGGGTACAAGTAGTTCATGACACAGGCGAACTTCTGCTTTAAGTAGATTCGCGTCCTGCATGTTGAGTTGATAACTTTCATCACCAGATCCTATTGATCGTTGAGCGGTGGAGCGCCAAGTGAGGTTGTCGTTCGGTATGATCCACTCGTTCCTATTAAGATCGGGAACAAAAGTTTCTTGTTTAAAGGCTTCAAAGACTTCTTTTGTCGGGCTAATAATGGACACCCTTGCCCCGCCGGTTCTGACCAGCAACTCAGCCTCGGCCCAAGCCATTCCTACGCTTGTCACTCCGGCATCGCCATCGACATAAAGAGGGATTAAGGACTTTGCAAGCTGGCTGTTCATCGATGCCATTGATGCATAGTTGAGAGCGCCAGCTCTGACGGTTTCAAATGCGGCACGGCTTAGTGTACTTTTGGCGCGATAGGCCAGGGCAATCTCAAATATTGAGAAAATGAGCAAAGCGGCCAACGGCAGAACAATGAGCGTTTCTACCATGGACTGACCCGCGATTTTTCTCTTAGAGGCATGTCTTCCGAGCATTTGTGCAGGCCCTATTTGATGATTTCTAGCAAGCGAGACTGCAAGATTTCGAGGCGCTTTCTATCGTTGTCCGTTATTGGAATGATAGAAAGACCATCGTCCGATACAGCAATGGCTTGCTTAACCCGA
Source organism: Corallincola platygyrae (assembly GCF_039544265.1). NCBI lineage: Bacteria > Pseudomonadati > Pseudomonadota > Gammaproteobacteria > Alteromonadales > Psychromonadaceae > Corallincola > Corallincola platygyrae. Next base: position 107,969 of record NZ_BAABLI010000015.1, read on the forward strand.
GTGAGTGATAGGTTGTACCAAGCTCGGGAATTTTCTGGGTCAGCTTTGATTGCCTGCTCATAAGACCTTACCCCTGCGTCCATATGACCGGTGCGAACATAAATGTTGCCTAATCTGTACCAGGCGTAGCTGTACTTTGGATACTGCTGCGTGATCTTTAGATACTCGGTTTCCGCTTCTGCCAAACGACCTTGCTTGTAGTAACCGTCGGCCTTTTCAAGCGTTTCGTAGATCTGCTTATCAAGTGGTTTTTCTTCCACCACCCGTTGCGTATGTGACACGCAGCCACCCATTAAAAACAGGCAAATAATCGCGGTGACAGCGCGACTAAAGATTTTTAAAGCTGAGTTCATCGCCGACCTCTACACCGAGTTTGTTTAACAGACCTGCACTACATTCGATGACTTTATGTGCGCGCCTGTCGGATGTTGCTTTTCTCTTGCCAATTTCAGGCACTATCTTCGTCACAATATTGTCCTTATTGAGAAACGCGACATCGATTGGAAATCGCATTCCCAACGTATGAACCGCGTTACAAGGTGTAAGGCAGAGCGCCTCTTGCTCGGTAAGGCCGTCTTTAAACAACAGACCTTTTAAGCGGGCCAAAAAGTTGTTGGCAACGGTAACGTCATTGAATAGCACCCGGGTACCTTTCAGTAGCTGACTTTGCATACGTTAAACCTCGTAAAGAAACTTCATGACGATTGGGAAGCCGATGATGATAAAGGTCACCGGAAAGATGAATGCGACCAATGGAAAGACCAGTTTAACGGGGGCTTCCAATGCCTTTTTCTCGGCGCGTTGAAAGCGCTCGACCCGACGTTGCTCAGCTTGAATTGCTAGCGTGTCGCCAATACTGGCGCCTGACTTCTCTGCCTGAACCAAGGCGGAGACAAAACTGCTCACCTCCTTGACACCGAGCCGGTCATCCATTGCCCTTAAAGCATCCAATTTTGGTTTCCCGGCCTTAATCTCCCTCAAGACTCTAGAAAACTCATATTGCAGTGGACCGATGGGCCCTTTTTTTACTGCTTGTGCTAAGCCTGCAGTCAGGTTGAGGCCTGCCTCTACGGTCAGGACCAAGAAATCGAGGTAAGTAGGCAAGTGCTTGATAATGTTACCTTCGCGCTTCTTGCGGTAATCACCTAACGAAATTCGAGGAAATACAGCACCAAAAAGGGCTGCAAGGGAGACAGGTAAAAAACCAGCATTGCCCAGCACAGACATTACTATCCAGCAGCCGGCACTAAAGCAGACCGCTGAAATTACTTGTATTCCAAAAAGTTGTTCCGGTGTAAACAGGTAATCTAAGCCTGAACGCTGCAGCATCTTCGCTTGGCGTTCCAGCTCGTCAACCGGCAGTCGCTCACCAAAGTAGGTCGCAATAAGATTGACTAAAGGCCATATTGGGCGCAGCAAAAACGGCAAGGGATCCAGATATTCACGATCCTCGCGGGGCATGATTTTGCGTACATTGTATGCCCCAAATATGATGAGCACGGTGGCGACCATAAATAGCGCGCTCAGCGCAATAATTGAGAAATTCATACTAAACGTCGATATTCACTATTTTTTGAATGAAAAAGTAACCAATGCCGAGCAAGATAGTGCTGATGATAATCACCACCCATCCACTCAACTCAGTGGTGATCCGACCCATGGCTTCAGGTTCGATATGGCTTAGTGCTAACCCCACAAATACCGGCAGTCCGGTCATCACCCAGCCTTGCATTCGCCCTTGCGCGGTGAGGGCGTCAATTTTGCCTTCCATCTCCAACTTTCGGCGCACCGTAGAGGAAAGCTTTGCCAAAATATCAGCCAGATTCCCCCCTACTTCTTTGTTGATTAGCACTGCCGAGACCAGCAGGTTGACCTCATCAAGCGGTAGGCGTTTTTCCAAGTTGCGAAAGGCTTCGTCATATTCAACACCCATACGGATCTCTCTAATAACGAGGCCAAACTCCTGAGATATTGGTGGAAGTTGCTCTCTGACCATCTGCTCTAATGCGGACTTAAAGCTGGCGCCAACACGCATTGAGGTCGCAATGGTCTGTAATCCGTCAGGCAGTTGCGCTAGAAACAGCTTCGTTCGCCTTTCTTTGAGCTTTTTGTATACGATGCGAGGTGCAAATCCCGCCCCGACGCCTGCCAGCGCGCTAAATACAGGATTTTCAGAAATGATGAGCGTGACTAACCAGACCACAAACATCGAAACTAAATTTATCTGAAGCAATCGTTTGGGCGAGACGAAAAGATACATGTCTGCAAGCGTTGTATTCGCATGTCGCTCAATTTGAGACTGGTAAACTTCCGCGAATGATTGCCCAATTCTGGAAAAAAACATCACCAGGAAAAAAACCGACGCGGCAGCGAGCAAACTAAGCACTAACATCATTAGGCATTTGCTCCAGAGAACATATTTAGGTTGATGTCGATACCGCGCTTAGCTAGGTCTTCACAAAAATCAGGGATTAGGCCAGTAGCCTCAAAGTAGCCTTGAACTTTGCCATTAGCGTCATATCCACTCTGCGAAAATTTGAAAATTTCGGATAGCATGAGCCGCCCGTTTTCGATGCCGTTTACTTCGGCGACATATGTGATCTTTCTTGAACCACAAGGGAACCGTGTTTGTTGCACGATAATGTCAACAGCAGAGGATATCTGTTCTCGGATAGCCAGTACCGGCAGATCCATTCCCGCCATCATAACCATGACTTCAAGGCGAGAGATGCAGTCTCGAGGCGAGTTAGCGTGCAGTGTCGTCAGCGAACCGTCGTGGCCAGTGTTCATTGCCTGCAACATGTCCAAGGCTTCACCCGAACGACACTCTCCAACGACGATTCTGTCTGGCCGCATACGCAGACAGTTTTTAACTAAATGACGAATAGAAACTGCACCTGCACCTTCTTGATTTGGCGGGCGAGCCTCCAATGAAACGAGATTGGGCTGGTAAAGTTTGAGCTCGGCGGCATCTTCTACTGTCACAATTCGCTCGCCATCCGGAATGTAATTGGACAGCACATTCAGAAGAGTCGTTTTACCAGAGCCTGTCCCCCCCGAAATAACGACATTCTTTTTTTGCAATACAGCAAACTGTAGAAATTCCGCCATTTCTTCGTTAAGGCTGCCAAAACGCACGAGATCAGAGGTGTCCAGTCGTTGTTTCATGAACTTACGAATGGTGATGCTAGGGCCTTTTAGTGCTAAGGGTGGGATCACCGCATTCACACGTGAGCCATCCTTAAGGCGTGCGTCAACCATTGGGCTTGATTCGTCGATTCGTCTACCCAGGGGAGAGACAATGCGCTCAATTGCTGAAATTACAGCGTTATCGTCGGTAAATGTGACTTCTGACTTTATAAGGCGGCCATTCTTTTCATAGAAGATTTCATCAGCTGCATTCACCATGACTTCACTGATGTCATCATCTTCGAGGAGCTCTTCAAGTGCACCCAACCCAACGGCTTCATTAAGCACTTGGTTCATCAACTTGTCTTTGTTGATATGTGTCGGTATTGACTCCAAACTCGAGATCACTTCAGTGATCCAGTTAATGGAGTTTTTCCGGAGCTCCGTATCTGACATTTCGTCAACATCAATACGGCGTAAGTCGAGCAGTTTAATGAGGCTTTGATGCACAATGGCACGCCATTGGCAGTACTCTTTTTCTTTAGAGTTACTGTTATCCTCGCTTGTTATCGTTTCTGTTGAGGCGCTGTGTGGCTGCTCTATTGATGTGGCATGTTCACTTGGCGCTTCAGTTGTTACTTCTTCTTGTGTTGGGTTATTGGGTTTTGTTTGCTGCGTGGACTGGGACTCCGCTTGGCCGCCGTTATTACTGGCTACCTGGATCAAGTAACCACCAATTTCTATCATGTCGGTTTGTGATAGCGGACCAAAATGTTCGCCAGCCTCGCCACTCACTGTGATGGGAGATTTCTTGTTTAATGCGCGAACATAGACATCTTTATCTTGCAGGTAGATGCAGGCATGTTGGCGACTGATTCCCCATCCTCGTAAGATAATCAGGTTGTCAGGATCTTTTCCCAGGTAACACTCATTGTTTACGCAGGGGAAATCACCAACTTTGCTACCTTTTTTGGTTGCAACCGTTACTGTAAACATCAGTCAAACAACCCCATCTCAAATTCTGCGTCATAAATAGGGCGAATGTCGCCATTAAAGCTCTCAATCAGCTGATCTCTGAATTCGGTCTCTAAGCTAGTGCCGTTGGGATCCATCACTGCGGGTGTCACAAGAATGACCATCTCACTTTTCTTATTGATAAAGTTTTCTGAGCGGAAGAGAGCTCCTAGCAGAGGTAGGTCGCCGAGGTAGGGTATTTTGTCGTAAACGAGAGAATCTTCGGCTTGCACAAGACCTGAAAGTACAATGGTTTGGCCTGAATCAACATTAACAACGGTTGATATCTCTCGGTTAAATAAACCGGGGACATCTTCAACTTCGGTTGAGTTATCGAGCGAACTTACTTCGGCATGCAGGTCTGTGAGAATTTTGCCTTGTTCATTTACTACGGGTTCGATGTTGAGCATGATGCCGTACTTTCGAAATTCCACTGTGACCTGGCCGAATTGATCTCGGACTGGATAGGGGAACTCGCCGCCGGCGTGAAATTCAGCTTTCTCACCGCTGCGGGTGTTTAGCATTGGGCGTGCGAGGGACCGAGCCTGACCTGTTTGGGCCATTAAGTTGATTTGAGATGTAATGGAAGAGGCCATGCCTAATGACCCATAAAGAGATCCATCAGAGATTGCGATGTTTTCCACCAACTCTTCAGCGCCAGGGCTTACTACTTTGAAGAAATCGTTAGTGATTGATGCGCCTGCTACGCCGGCTGATGGCCCCGCTATCTGACTTACCCACTCAATGCCTAACTCTTCAAGCGCGTTACGTTGCAGCTCTAAAATTTCTACTCGAATCGAGATCATTTTTTTCATCTCGACTTGTTCAAGCTCTACAAAAGAGATTGCATTCGGGTATCGGCGAAGAATTTCTTCAATTTTAAAAGCGTCAGCCGCTTTGATGGCTCCTCGAAGTACGGATTTACCACGTTGGTTAGCGAGTTCGACACCTTCAATACCCTCTATAAGCTCTTGAATTTCCTCGAAATCACTGAGTCTTAACATGTTTACCACATTGGGAAGGCCCTTTACGATGGCATCAATTTTCTCTAGGTCGTCTTTCGTGACTCGCCCTATGAGCATAATTTTGTCTGTTTCACGATGAACGGTTACGCCATTAAAACTTTTTAGAATTTTGCGCACATCCAGCGTGAGGCGGTCCATATCCAATGCGGTAACGGTGACGTCGTATTCGCTGCGCCTGTTTCCCTTAGTCCAAACATAGATTTCAGTTTTACCGGGCATTTTAGGGATAATCATCAGTTCGCCTTCAGCGAGGACTGATGTACTTAAAACCTGGTCGTTACCTACAGCAATCCGTTCAACATCTTGAACCTTGAGCGTGAAAACTTGGCCGACATATAGCTGAACGTTGAATTCACCGATCTTTGGATACTGTGATACCTGAGCCTGAGCAAAAAGAGTAAAACAGGCAATGACAAGTACACATAATTTGAATACTGCTTTCATTCATTACTTCCATGCACAAAAAAGGTTACTTGCTTTCAGCAAGGCTTGCTTCTTCTGGTTCTTCTGTTGTGGCTACCGGAGCTTGCCAACGTTTGAGTTTTTTACTTGGGTCTGTGGTTGAAATTACGGGGACAAACGCGGTGATTAGCCCACCGTTCTCTGAAAGCGAGCCAGCAAAATACTGGATGCTCCCTGAAGAGACGTTGGAGGTTGCACCGTATGCGATTTCCTCAAAATCAAGCTCTTCTGTGTCTACCTGGTTGCGGAGCATCACAACCAAATCACCGTTTTCTTGTGCAAGGAGAACTTGTCCTGCGAGTTCCGCTTCTAGAACGACGGTGATGGTGTTGTAACCATAGAAATCACTGGGTGCGATGGTCTTACCTTGTGCGCTGGTGGAAGCACTTCGTCGAGCGCCAGTGGCGATGACATTCACATTCTCGGCGAGTATATCGAGCTTTTCGACGGTGTTGTTTTCCCCTCCTTTTACCATCAAAACCAGATCGACGTGGTCGCCCACTTCGATCATTTCTTCGTTAGATTCGAGGCTATCAACTTCTAAGGTAAGAGGGCGGTCGCCTTTCGCTATGAGGTCCGAAAAACGTCCCGCCTTTTCGCCGCCAGCATAAATCTTTAACAGCGGTTTACCCCTTGACATATCAACGAGCATTTCTTTGCCTGCATACTGAGTGAACTCCAGTGGGCTGACGTAGCTGTCAGGTAAGTACTTCGCCGGCACCTTGGCGACAGCCATGTTACTGGCACCGATGAAATCACCTGCATTGATCTTTTTGCTCGAAACAACCACTTCCACTGTGGCAGCCTCTTTTTTGCGGATATTCGATAGCAGCTCTTCTTTTTCGCTTTGCAGGTAAGACTGCGAACTAAAATACGCTATCACGGCGAGAATGATCCCGGCGGCCAGTAGGCCCCAGGATTTTAGGTTGTCATTGATTTTGATTGCCATTATTTACTACTACTTCTGATACTGAATGACTAACGAAGCACGCCGATTGAAGTTGCTTCTTCGTACGCGGTTTGATTTTGTCGAATTGCGTCATTGAGACGTTCGATAATGTTTCGCCCATTCTGGGAGGGCATATAGTTATCGTCTAAAGGCGTCAGCAAAGTGACCAAAAGAGCTGCAAAAACAAGCATGTATTCGATCATGGCTATGCCGCGCTGGCTTTTCATTTCAACCCACTCCCTTTGTTGACTTGTACCATGACAATGTCTGTTACATCGCTGCCTTTGGGCCTGCTAAAAATCAGTTGAACTTCGTTACCATTTCTAGAAAAAAGCAGGATGCCTTTTGAGCGCGAGTCTTTCATGCGGTAGCTGATGTTCTGCCAGCCCCTGTTCATGTAATGCTTGAGATAAAACTCTTTAGCCATAGCAATGGACTGCTTGGTTCTAATGGTGGCGGTTCGGGAGGAGCCAACCATCTCTGCGGCTGTGAAGTCCTGAATAACGACGGAGCGAGCCGGTACTGGGAGGCCTTTACCGGGAGAGAAATCACTTTCATCTTCAAAAATGCCCATATAGGAGATTGAAAGTGTGCCGATCGTAATGCCTTGAACTTTATTAAGTTGCACAGCAAACATCATCTGTTCACTAGGATCGTAGTGGCTGATGAGTGGTGCGCCATTTAGCTCCTGCTCAATAAAACCTTCGACATCACCTGTGTTGTTTGTCCACTCTTGGCGGTAAAAACTCATGACTTCGGCCATGGTTTTATCTGTTCTGAGTTCGAGAATATGGAGAGGCAGTCCATTATTCCTTATTTCCTGGGCGATGATGGTTACCTGCGCATTATCAGGAACTGGGAACGTTGGCCAGTCGGTGGCCTGCGCCTGTAGGCCCAAGGTGGCAGTCAGAAAAGTAATAACGAGGAGAAAAAATCGCATTCAACTAGTCCTTTAATACGCGATTAGGATTGGGATCTTGATTGGGCACGGCGTCGTGCTCGACTATGCCTAGCTCTATGTCGTCAAGATAGCTTAGCCACGGAACATAGCTGAGCCCCGTCGTTACCACATTGTTTAGAAGGGGTTCAAACATATCTAACGGCACCAACGCAGAGACGGTTCGGTCTTGGTGTGAGGGGCCTCCTGCATTCCAGCCGTCTGTTAACATGGAATGATTTGAAGAGATTTCAAAAGGTGCTGCCAGCCCGTTATTGCTCCAATCAAATGCGCTGAGCCAAGACAAGTCTTTCATCTTGATGCTAGCCTGACTGCTGACAAAGCCGTTAACGTTGACATCGAAATCAGTGAAGCGGGATAGATTGCCAACGGTCAGATCGATGGCGGTTGAGTAAGGCCCATTGATACGTCCACTTGAGGCTGAAACGTTGACATAGAGTGGCTCATCCCCATCGGCATCGATAAGTAACTCTCGTTGTTCTGTTTCGGGGTTGTAAGCGTAAAGTATCGGGTCCAGGGATAGCGAGTCGTCAAACGCGCCCTGGTTAGAATCGATTCTCTGATCACCTTCCGCTAGGATTCTCGCGGTAATTTCGTGACCGATTTGATTATCTGACTTGGTAATTCGTTGCGGCACACCGTCAGCATAATCTGCGAGCCAAACAGAACGTTCCCACGAAGCATATCGTGCGGCTTCTTGGGATTTATGTTGGGTTTCCATATACTTGCCCATCACCGGTAGCATAAGAAAAGCGGGTACCAAAATCAGTGAGGCGACAATGGTGAACTCTGCAAGGGCTTGACCTTGCTGCTGCGATTTTATTGGTGAGGAGATCATGGTATGGGTCTCCAATCTGGGTCTAGTCCCGTAGCATCGTCGACAGTGTCACCAGCTTGGGAATTACTGTAGGAAGAAAGGCGTGGTTGCCAATAAGGGTTATACAGACTTCCATACTCAAATTTGCCGTCACGTCGTTGCCAGCCTGATATATCTGACGCGCGCAGGAAATGGGCTTCCGCTTTGGATAACGTCATGACTCGAGCCAGGTTCAGGCCGGAACCTTGAGCTGATTCCAGCGTATTTCGGCTAGTGCTGTCTGCGACATCATCAATGTTGTTACTGGTGTTAATCTTGTCATGACCTTTCTCAAGGTAGATGCGAACCGGTACCGCTTTCGATGTCTGTTCGTTGGTAGCTAAGCCATGGAAGTCTTTCAGCCCGGTATAACCGAATCGGCCATTGGCCCCCAATCCGCCTTTTCGGTGTCCGATACCATCAAAACGGCCTCGGTAATTGTGGCGAGAGCCATTAAATTTATCGGTCGTTCCTTCCCAATACCTTGTTTTTCTGTCTCGCTTATCGACTTTTTCTGCCGCATCATCATTTTTATGGGCCCCTCCCCAATATTGCTCAAGGTCAGGTCCCTGACATTGGGAGGCATAAGGCGCATAGTTACACCACCAAGGCGGGGTGTAGTCGTTAGATACAGGTACGCTCCAGTCAAAGCCATCTGGGTGGTAAGTAGCTTGCCTTCCCCAGCCGAGTTCAGTCTCGCTCCACTTTCTTCTGGGGCCACGCCAGGAGAATTTCCATTTTTGAACCCACATACTTAATGTGTCTTTGGCTGACCATGAGTAGTAGGGCGCATCTTTGCCTTCGGCACGTCCCATTTCTGTGCCACCATATTGGCGGAATTCTAATTTTATCAGCGGGAAGGGTAGCCAGTTGATTCTCCAGAATCGGTTGTTTCTGGTGGTTGAGAATTGGTCTCGACTGGCCAGTGTCACTTGGCGAAATTCGTCCATTCGCTCTTTGTGTCTTTCATTATCGACGCCATCGTCGTCATCACAATTTTGATTGTAATAAAGACAGGTTGGCCCAGTGCTGCCATCTGAGCCCCCATAGGCTTGTTCTGCGCGTTCAACCTCGTACTTTTGAACAAAGTTGAGCCATACGCGTATATCGTCTGCGGTTAAAAGCCCGCCAGCAAGACCGGCTGAGGCCTCACTGTCATTTTGATCGATGACCTCAAAAACATCGAAAAACATGCCGCCTGTGGTTGCCGCATGCATTAAGGTTTGTGCGTAGGACAAAGCAAAAACTGCGCCCTCTTGAAGCGGTATTAATCCGTCACCAGCCCGCTGCAGGCCTAAATTTAGATAGCCAAAAACTCGTTCTGCGACGGTGAAAAAGGCGTCAATTGCGGGACCGATGTATGGGATATAGCGTAGCCAGTCAGCAATGCCCTCAAATGTCCAAAAGATTTGCTGATTGTTTTGTAGGTAAGATGACAGCGACACTAACTGGGCGACTGTCACGTGATTAGCGATCATGGCACGGTTTGTATACGCGTGGAAATTTAACTCGCGTGCTTGAATCACTGCGGCCGAATAGGCAGCTGCATCAGCGGTGTTTTGCAGTCTTGTGCGTTCATTATTGACTCGCCCTGAGTCATACACCATCAAAGATGCAAGAGACAAAGCTATCAGAAACAGCGCACTAATTACGATCACATTACCGCGCTGTTTAGATATAAGACGTCCGTTTCCTATCAACTATGCCTCCAAACTCAAATCCATGAATCAGTAACTTATCGACTACTGTGCTGCACCGTCGTCATAGTTACTCAGGTTGTACTCTTGATCAGCCAACGCTTGAGCTGCGTCTGCATCGTCTTGTGCTTTCTGAATGACAGCATCACTGTTTTGACCAGATAGTTCGGTTGTAACAGCGGCTACCTGATTACGGAGGGTTTCTCCAAACAAGCCGTAAGTACCGATAGCGGCAATGGCGATCAATGCCGTGATAATGATGTATTCAGTCATACCCTGACCTAGTTGACGACGCATATGCTTGATGTTGCGGATGGCCATGCCAATCTCCTTTTTAAACGCAATTATTTAAATTGGCATCATAAATGTTATCGATACCATTGTGCGCCCATTGCTTAGGGAAGGAGCGAGCGATTAACCTTGTTAAATGAAGTATTAAACAAAGGAATTGCCCTATATCCCCTCCTTGGGTGCAAGCGCATTATCTGAATTAGTAAAATTTGGTCAATCAAGGTTTAACCTTTTATTGACAATGGTCATTAAAAGTTAAAATAGATAATTGGTATGTTAAATACATGTATTTACGAGAAAATATGTATATTTTGGGTGATATCAGAACTGGATTTAGCTGCTGCGTCTCCTCTGCCCAGAGTATAGATTGGCTATGTTTAGTTTGATGTTACGTTTAATGTTATGCGTTTATATTCAGGTAAAATCGGAGCGCACTACAACAATAAAGAAGCGGGAGCCTGCCATATTCAGAAGGTTAAACAGTGATGATTCATGTATCATTTTTGGTTAATTAATGTTCGATTATGATATCCTTATTTAGCGAAGCTTTTACGCTAAGCGTTTAACCGAAACGTTAATTCATAGCTGAAAGTTGTCATTGAAACTGTTGGGCGTGCTCATTCGCTAATGGTTTCGATTGCGTTTTTATTTAGACCGATGCCCCACGAGGTTTTTATTAACCAGTTCTGAATTGAAGGGAGGGAATCAGCCTTTTGGGTTCGACTTTTAAGTCTTTATTCGTGACCAGAGATAGCCTGCCAAGTGGCAGAACATCTCAAGATTTTACAGAGCTTTTGCGCTGCCTATCTTTGGACTTGAACAGGTATACGTAACAGGGCATTGGCTTCATATTTGGGTATCTGTACGGTACCAATAGATCTGGGTTTAGTGTTCGCCGAGTGATGCAGGGCGTTGGTTAGTACCCTTTGCTTATCGACCTGATAACACGCCTTACCACGTAAGCGGCCTAACCAGTACCAGCACAAGATGTGATCTCCCTGCACAAGGTATTACGATAACCCGCATTAGTGATAATCAATGGTGTAAGTTGTAAACCTTAAACTCAAAAGTGGACTCATAGAGTGTGACAGAGCGGCTTTTCACTGACACGGAAGCGTGCAGAGTCGCTATTGCGCAGGTACTTACTTACATCCGTACTATCGACCTATACAACGGACATGGGATTGGCTCCACATAAACCTTTCGCCCACCAACGGTAAATCACTAATGGTTCGGTAATCAGCTAAATGCTACCCAACAACCCGTCGATGCGTTTGATGTTGCGCTAGGGGAGACACACCCTTGTATATGACGCCCTAACTCGGTGAATGAAAAGCTGTCGCCATCAAGTTACTAAGGCGTCAATTTTTGAATTTGTGGACATTGCTAAGCGAGCATTTCCTGTCGGGTCTGAATTCGGTGCATCCCGCTGCCGCAGTGCAGGGTTTGAGATGGTGTGCTATTGGCGAAACTAATTAGATCAAACCACGGGGTGCGCGTCTACTTTTGTGAATTTCCTAGGGATTATGGGGGGATTCGCTAGGCTGTTGTAATGAAGCTGCCTGGGATGGTATTCAGGCTCAGGTTTCACGGTGGGAACGCAGCCAAGCAGAAGAGATGCGATAGCAGCGACTAAGGTTAAAGAGATTGTCTTGTTCTGTCTTCGCTCGGGGCGGAAGTCGCATTCATAGCCGTTGCTGTATATAGATAAAAGCTTAGTGCTTTGTTCCTCTGATGATACTTGATGAGTCATTGGTCAATTCCTTTGTCCAAGTCATCTAAATTCGTATTGTTATCTGTCTCGGCCTGTGATGCTACAAGTAGGGTAGCCAAGGGTATGGCAGATCATCTCAATGTTTTTGGCGATCCAATCTGGATTAATTGCTCCCCAATCCTGCACTTCGTAATGCCCGTTCTTATTTGCGCCAACAAACGTAATCTGTATATCCAGTTCTTCCAGAGCACTTAACGTGTCTTGCGCTGTACGCCTCGGCATACCCGTCACTTTAACAATGGCCGGTATGGTGGCGATCCCTTTAGAAATCAGGTGGGCTAGTAGCAGACGGCGAAAAAAGCTGGTTTGGGTTTTACTTGGCATACTGGTTCAACGATCCAATTGAATGACCGGGGCAGTATGCCCTATTGCCATGTACAAATAGGGGGATGGCGAATCAATTTGCCAGTCAGCTCACGAATTCTTGGGCGAATAGCCGTCCAAGTGATTGGAACTTCAATCCTTATCTATATGATTTGCTACGCTTTAAAAGCCTGTCACCAAGACAATGGGGTTGAGATGAAGAGTTGCTGGGCAATGGTGTTGGTTTGGCTTCTGGGCATCAATGTGTTTGCTGCGCATGCGTCCGGGCCGGGCGTTGATGTGTTGCGAATGGTGCCAAAGCAGTCAGAAACCGACGTTTCCCATGCTTTTTTGATGGACGCCGTCACAGCCGCGATGGAAAACACGGTTGATGACTTCGGTCCTTACCAGATCGAGATGATGCCGATCCCCCTCAACCAAGGCTTGATTCTGCACCTGCTGGAGTTTCCCGGCGTACTCGACTTGGTGGCGTCGGCTCCGACCGAAGAACGTGAAACGACTTTTCGAGCGATTCGTGTGCCGCTGATGATGGGCTTACTCGGGTATCGCATGATGCTGGTGCACCCTGATCGTATTGATGAGTTTAATAGTTTCACCAAACCCGAGCAGTTGAAGTCGCTGGTGGCATGTCAGGGCGCTCAGTGGCCGGATGCCGACCTGTTGGAAAATCAAGGCTACCGTGTATATAGAGTGGAAGGGTATGAAGAGATGTTTCACTTTGTTCGTGACGGCACCTGTGATTACTTCCCTCGGGCAATTACTGAAGGATATGGTGAGCTGGAAGCCTTCAATCAAAAACATCCTGATGCGCCATTAGCTAAATTTGATCGCATTTTGCTGCACTATTTTGTTCCGCTGTATTTCTTTACCGGCCAGCATAATTACGAGTTGGCTGCCCGTATCGAGCTGGGATTGCAGCGAGCGATTGACAGTGGTGAGCTAAAAAAACTGCTGGAACAGAACCCTGTCACTCAGTCGGCCTTTCCGCTAAGCAAGTGGAAGGAGTCCATCGTGTTTAAGGTGGCTAACCCTGATTTGTCTAAATCCACCCCTATCTATCAGGCGCACTATTGGCTGCAGATCCCTGCGACCGTATATCAACCATGATCAGGCAGATTGTATTTACGATCGCCGGATTGCTTCTGGTTGTTGGTAAAGGGCTCGCTGACGAGCGGGCTCCAACCCAAAAAGATCCCCTATTTGATGAGCCAAGCCTCGCCGAAGAGTTGGCCGATAAATCCACCTTGGTTGGAGGCTGGTCCTTTATCCACCGAAACAGAACGCGTCGTGATGAGTCGGGCAATTCCAATCGTTTCTTTGATGACCTCGACCATAGCACCGCACAAGCGGATGTGAAGTTTAAGTCGGGTTGGCTCTGGCAGCAGTGGGGCCTGAATTTCAGCGCATTTTCTGCGTTGGATCTTTATATCGATGACGACTTACCACGCAATATTGAAAATGAGTTCTCGTTTGCCGGTGACCGCTGGAGTGAAGAGAACAGTGACGCGGCAGAAAACGGTGTGAGTGTGTCCCGCCTGGTGCTCAAGTACCGCAATCAGCCGAAGTGGTTTCGGGTCAAGGCAGGCTACGCCCCGATGCATGTGCCCGGAATTATCGGTGTGAATTGGTCATTTCAGCCGGGCACCTATCGCGGCGTTCAGGCCAAGTTTATCCCTAAAGACTGGACCATCACCTACGCCTGGGCTGACCAATATAAAGCGCCCTGGTATCTGAAGACTCAGAACTTTTCACGAGTTAACGCATGGGATGAGGCCCCTGTCAGTGGTGGCAACCGAATCGATTACATCCACGCTCTGGGCGCGATCTATCACCCTAAACATCATACTTGGTCGGTGGCTTTCAGTGCCGGGCAATCTGAAGACTATGTGGATGCCTATTTCTTTAAAGTGGCTAATCGCTGGGATTGGCTGGATGGTGTCACTGCCAGCTATCAGTTCTATGGTGCCGATTCCAAGGATGACCCAGATTATCCACTTTACGATGGGTTAGCCTGGCAGCAGGCGCTAACGCTTTCAGTTACCGACCAGAACTGGCTTTATCGTTTGGAGTTTATGGCAACCAAGGCGGAGGGATTAGGTACTTATTTACCTCGCCTTACCCGGGGCTATGCTAACTCCCAGGGCGCATTAGAGCTGTGGTGGGATAGTCGCTCAGATTGGAATAATGATGGTGAAAAAGCGCTGTTTGCAGGCGTCTGGTATCAATTTCCTGCTGAGTGGGGGTTGCAAGGCTGGCAGATCGGGGCCTCCGGTGCTTATGGTTGGGATGCGGTACGCTGGGTTAATCACCAAGAGGATTCTGATGCAGCTAAAGGGGAGGAAAGCGCCTGGAACATAGATCTTGGTTACACGGTGTCAGAAGGTCCTTGGCGGGGGGCATCTATCAAACTGCACTACACCCACTATCGCAATCATCAGGATGATTTGGGCAGTTTCTACTACGCCAACATGTTTACCTCAGAAAGAGATCTCAAGCTGTTATTGTCGGTGCCTTTTGAGGTATTTTAGTTGTTTATCAATATAGGGTGGCTAACCCATCCGGAGTTCTCGCAATCCAGCCCTGCGACGAAGGCGTCTGGCCAAACTGTCCACCAGCACGTTTAGCAACGCACTGATCACTATCAGCAGCGCTGCACGGTCAAAGCGAATATCTTCAAATGCCGAATCGATGTAAAAGCCAAGGGTGGTGATCCCCAAAATGCCAAGGATGGCACTCTCGCGCATGATCACTTCCCAACGATAGAGCAGAAATGTCATTAACTGCGGGTAGATGCGGGGCAGGATCTCGTAGCTGTATCGGTCAATGCCTTTGGGTGCGTCCTGGCGCAGCTTCACATGGTCTGTGATACGGCTGCCCAGGTAGCTGATGAGGCCGCTGTTGTGCAGTGCCAGGGCCAGTATCGCTGGCAACATGGAGGGGCCAAAAAGCAGCAGGAAAACGAATGCCAGTATCATTTCGGGCGTTGACCGCAGCGCCAGTAAGATGCCGTGCCCCAAGGTTTGTGAAATGGGATTGCCGAACTGACGACTACCCAGCCAGGCTAGTGCCACGGTGAGCAAACAGGTCGCAGCCAAGCTGAGTTGGGTGAGTACAAGAGTTTGTCCTACTGCGGGCATGGCTACCGACACTAGCTGATTGGCATACCAGTTCAACGCGCCTATCCAGTCTCCTAGGAGTAAGGCCTTGGGCCAGATATCCTGGGTGAAAAATTGCCAGAAATAGCTACCGTATACAGGGGGTGTTTCTGGCAGTGCCCATAGACAGACCACCAAGTAAACGGGAACTAGCGCTGGTTTTAGCCAGAACCTGAGCGTAGCAATCAGGGCAAAAAACAGCAGCAGTATGGTCGCCGCCTGATCATAGACGCCCTGGGCAAATGCGGTATCTAAGTGAAATCCCAGAGTGGGTAAACCAATGAAGCCTAGAATCGCACTGCTGCGAAGGGCGCATTCAAAGCGATAGCGGGTGTAGGCAACCAGCGCTGACCACGCGGCCGGGATAGTGCTGTAACACCAACGACTGATCTTATCGGTGCCTGACGGCAACGGCGTTTGGTTATCAATGCCCTCCAGTATCTCCGCATAAACCTTAGCGAAGGTGCAGGCGTAGGGTAGGGTGATCGCCAGCAGGCCGGTTATCGCAGAAAGCCCGAACACCTGCATAAAAATCAACGCCCAGAACAATTCATGTATTGCGCGAATAAAGGCGCACAACCCGCGTATGACACGAAAATGAAAAAGCAATGCCAGCGGCATACCCAGGAGGGCGGCTATGCCGACACCTATCAGCGCAAAGGCGACGGTGATCAGGCTGGCGTGGGTCAGGGTGTCAATCTCACTGAGGCTGGGTGATACAAGTCCTTGCATCATGCGCCCTAATTCTGCGCCTGGCTCAACCTGATAAAGGTTAAGGTCTGCCCAAGGCAGTAAAACCAGCGCAGCCATAAGAATTAACAGGGTGAGTCTGGCCATGGGGTGAAGCTGTGCGGCCTTATGCCACATAAAGTTGGTCCAGTTGCTCGGCTGTGAGCGACGAACTTGGTAGATCGAATACGACTTTCCCGTGTTGCAGGCCTACGATGCGATCAAAACAGGTCAGGGCCAGTTGGCGATTGTGCAGAGCAATCACCGAGCTGGCGTGCTGGTGTTGAATCAACTCTATCAGCAGTTTTGCCTGCAGCGGATCGACCGCAGACACAGGCTCGTCACCGAGAAAAATACCTGCCTGTTGATACAGGGCGCGGGCAATAGCAGTGCGCTGTTGTTGGCCACCAGAGAGCGTATCGACGGGGGAGTTAATCTTCTCATCCAGCCCGAGCGTGTCGCAGAGTTGCTGCACCGCTGCTTTGTGTCTGCGCCAGGGGCGAACAAGGTTACACAGGTTATAAAGTGGGTTGTGCCGGTTCAGCTGACCCATGTAGACGTTTTGGTAAACCGACAGATTGCCCACCAAGCCATAGCTTTGTGGACACAGTGCGATATGCTCCGGTGCTTGCTGATAAAGCAGTTTGAGCAGAGAGCTTTTTCCTGCCCCCGAGCGCCCCACTAATGCCACATGCTCTCCGGGGGGGATAGAAAGAGTGACAGGGGCAAGCACCTGCTCGCCCTCATAGCTGAGCGATTCGCCACTCAGCGTCAGTGATGGCTGTGCCATTAATCGAGCAGGCCGATCGCTTTGCCGGTCTCTTCAATCGGGCCGTAGTCCGCGTTACTTGCAGGTACGAATGACTTGCGAGGAAAACTGGCAAGCAGATCAGGATCCGTCATGTTCAATAGTGCTGCCTTCACCTTCTCTTTAAAGCCTTCGCCATAACGAGTATCGACATCGCCGCGAATACTCCATTGGTAATCTGGGTAAGTTGGCGTCTCCCAGATCACGCGGACTTTATTGGCGTCCACTTTGCCTGAGGCGAGTTCACTCTCCCAAACTTTAAAGTTCACCGCACCGACTTGATAAGCGCCAGATTGCACTTGAGCGATGGTACGACTGTGGTCGCCTGAATAACCTACCCGTGCAAATAGCTCCTCAGGCGATTTCTCGCTCAATAGACGTAAATAGAATTCCGGCATCAGTCGACCTGAAGTTGAGCCTTTGGATCCAAAGGTAAAAGTGTTGCCGACGATGTTTACGGGAAATTTTTCATCCTTTGACAACTCTGCACTGTGGTGCGCGATAAAGAAGGTTTTGAAGAACTGATCTTCGTAACCTTGTGCCAGAGCCTCGGAACCAGGAACCAGGGCCCGGGCGCGCACACCAGACAGGCCGCCAAACCAAGCCAGTTGTACCTGATCATTGCGGAAAGCGGTGACAGCGGCGGCATAGCTTTTCACCGGAATGTATTTCACCTCGACGCCTAATTCTTTGCTCAAGTAGGCAGCGACTTTATTGAAGCGCTGCTGTAGGCGTGTTTCGTCTTCGTCGGGGATGGCGGTGAAGGTAAATACCTGTGCCTGAACGGCGAGGGTACAAAGTAGTGCCGACAGGGCAACCAGCATGTTGCGAAACAAACTCATCACTTATCCTTTTGTCTGATGATTGGATTTTAATTGGTGCAGCAATTGTTGGCGCTGCTCACTGTTTTGCAACAGCTCGGAGATCTCTTCTGGTCCACCTCGATAAACAATGCGCTGCGCTTTTTTAGTTAACTGGTAGTCATACATAGGGTCGTAATATTCTACCAGTAGCGGTGATATCCACTGTTTATGGGCTTCTGGTTCACCTCTAAGGTGACGACTCAACGCATCTTCCAGCAGTGCCAGCATCTCCCGGTAACGCAGGTCGCCCAAGCGACGCTTTAGTTTACTCATCGCCTTGCGCAAGCCTTCGGCAAAACTATCAAACCCCTGCTCTTCGCCCAATGCCTGCTGCGACTCCGTGAGATTGCTGAGTATATAGTCGTGATAACTATGTTCAATGCGCTGGTCCAGTGGCAGTTCGAGCAAAACCAGCGGTGATTGCTGCATCTGCTGTTGAAGCACGGGAGGCAGGGCACAGCGACCTATCAGATGGCTTTCATCTTCTAATACCAGGGGCGGAATCGAGACATGGGCTCGATAATGGTGACGATATTTCAGCAGGTTGATGGAAAACGCATTTTCGAAACCGATTTGTGCTGGCTGTCCGCCCAAACGTTTACCAAATGCACTGCCGCGATGATGCGCTAACCCTTCCAAGTCTATTTGGTCAGGTAGTTGTTTGAGCAGGTGAGTTTTAGCACAACCTGTGCGCCCTCCCAGAATGACCATGGGTGTTAGAGGTGTGGTCGCTTCTAAATGATCGAGTAGGTAGCGCCGCATCGCCTTATAACCGCCAATGATTCTTGGGTAGGGATGTCCGGATTCGGCCAGCCATTGCTGACTTATCTGCGAGCGCAGCCCGCCACGAAAACAGTAAATGAATCCCTCAGGATGTTTCCGGGTAAAAGCCGCCCAGGCATTCACTCTTGACTGCTTTGTTTCTCCTTTGACCAGCTGATGCCCCAGTTTAATCGCTGCATCCTGGCCATGTTTTTTGTAGCAGGTGCCGACTTTAGCTCGCTCCTGATCCGTCATCAGCGGCAGGCTGACGGCATTAGGGAAAGCGCCTTTGGCGAACTCGAGCGGTGCCCGGGTGTCGATGAGCGGACGATCGTTAAGAAAAATATCCGCAAAGTCCTGACTGTCTGGACGCTTGGTTGACATAGGATTGTAAGAATTCTGTGACATTATCTTCGCCAATCTGACATCTAACACCGCGTGTTGCTGATTTTATTCAACTGTTTCGGCGAAATGCAGATGTTTCGTTTTTGTTAACAATGTGAGAGCGCTCGTTTTTTAGGCTTTGTTAAAATGGCATCCTTGTTCGGATTTTGAGCAAGGCAGCCGAAAGAGCTGCTCGTAAGGAGTCCAATGATGTCTTTAACTGCCAAGCGCCCTGTTGGCATTACTGTATTGGCCATGCTGTTCGCAACACAAGTGTACGCGACTGAGCTGACCCCTCAACAGTGTGAAGAATACCTACTGATTGATGAAGTGTCTTTGACTGAGCAGCAACATAAATTAGTCACCGAGCAGTGTAAAACACGATTTAACAGCAAAGACGGAGTAAGTCAGTGTGCCTATGAAGAGGGTGAGCTCCTGCGCCAGTCTTTATCTGAGCAGGCGGCTGTGAAATGCAAATAGTTGCCTGAGCCCATTTAACTGAACGCTGACGCAATAAATTCAAGCTGGTAATCCCTAACGGCTGCTGCCATGCTAAAACGGTTTTTGCCTAACTGTTTGAGTTCATGGGAGGAACCGTGTCATGTATCGCCTGTATGAAATGCCCGCTTCGGGCAATTGCTACAAGATCCGATTATTGTTGACCCAATTGGATTTGGCTTTTGAGCGTATACCTGTCGACTTGCTCAAGGGCGAAAGTCACACCGCAGAGTTTCTCGCGTTAAATCCCCACGGTAAAGTGCCACTGCTGCAGCTTCCTGATGGTAGAACCCTACCTGAATCCAATGCAGTGCTTTGGTATCTCGCTGAAGGCACGCCATATTTGCCAAGAGAATCATTCGAGCGTGCGCAAGTCTTGCAGTGGATGTTCTTTGAGCAGTACAGCCACGAGCCATATATTGCCACCAGCCGTTTCTGGCGTGTTTTTGTTAACCCTGCAGACCATCAAGAAGAGCTTGAACGTGCTTATCCAAAAGGCATTCAGGCGTTAGCGCTTTTGGAGCAACACTTGAGCGAGCGCACTTTTATGGTGGCTGAACGCTATACCATTGCGGATATTGCACTATACGCCTATACCCATGTGGCTGAAGAGGGCGGCTTTTCGCTGCAGGATTACCCCGCCATTCGCGCATGGCTGGATAGGGTTGCGTCGCAACCTGACCATATCAAGATTACCGAATAACAAAAGTATAGATTGAGCACCAAGATTGGCAGAGCGCCAACGCTCAACAAGCTAAGAGGAAAACTGATGAAAGACGCTACTAAAGCGATACATGCCGGTTACCAGACAGATCCCACTACAAAATCGGTTGCTGTGCCTATCTATCAGACGGTCGCCTACGAGTTTGATAATGCGCAACATGGCGCCGATCTGTTTAACCTGGAAGTGCCGGGCAATATCTACACCCGAATTATGAATCCAACGACCGATGTGTTGGAGCAGCGGGTAGCAGCGCTGGAAGGAGGCGTGGCTGCCTTGGCCCTTTCTGCGGGTAGCTCTGCAATTCACTACGCCATTATCAACCTGGCAACCGCGGGCACCAATATTGTTTCACCTCCCCAGTTGTATGGCGGTACCTATACCCTGTTTGCCCATATGCTGCCGTCGTTGGGTATCGAAGTAAAATTTGCTGAAAATGACAGTCCGGCTGCGATCGCTGCCTGTATTGATGAAAACACCCGCGCTGTGTTCTGCGAAACCATTGGTAACCCGGCGGGTAATATCATCGATATCGAAGGTGTTGCACGAGTCGCTCATAACGCCGGTGTGCCTCTGGTGATCGACAACACAGTGGCTACGCCTGTGCTGTGCAAACCGATCGAACATGGCGCAGATATTGTGGTGCATTCAATGACCAAATATATGGGTGGTCACGGTACTGCCCTTGGTGGTGTGATTGTTGACGGTGGCAGCTTCCCCTGGAGTGATTACGCAGAGAAGTTCCCGATGTTTACCCAGCCTGAGCCTGCTTATCACGGCGTAGTTTATACAGAAGCCTTTGGTCCTGCGGCATTTGTTGCCCGTGCCAGAACTGTACCGCTCAGAAACACAGGGTCTGCTATTTCGCCGATGAATGCGTTTTTGATTTTGCAGGGTCTTGAAACTCTGTCGCTGCGAATGGAGCGACACTGTGAAAATGCACTGGCGGTTGCCAACTACCTTAAGTCACATCCGAAAGTTGAGTGGGTGAGCTTTGCCGGATTAGAGGAAGATGATCGCTATCCGTTGGCGAAGAAATACTTTGATGGCAAACCCAGCTCACTGCTGACCTTCGGCATTAAAGGCGGCTTGGATGCCGGTGTGAAATTCTATGATGCATTAGGTCTGTTTAAACGCTTAGTGAATATCGGTGATGCCAAGTCATTGGCTTGTCACCCTGCCAGTACCACTCACCGTCAGCTCTCGGACGAAGAGCTGGTGGCAGCCGGTGTTACGCCTGAAATGCTGCGCCTGTGCGTTGGTATCGAACATATCGATGACATTATTGCTGATCTTGAACAAGCTCTATCAAAAGCTTAACGTGTTGTTCTAAAACAAATTATCAGACGCCACCGCTTGCGCCGGTGGCGTTTTTTATTCAAAGTACTAGGCCTTCTAATTAAGTAAAAAATCGTAGTCTTAAGGATGAGTTGAGAATGAAGTTTCACGCCGCCACCGTTTGTTCTTTATTTACTGCATTGCTTGTTTCCCTACCTGCTAGCGCTGAATTGACATCGCCCCAGATTTCGGTGGGTGTGACAGCGGTTAAAACGTATTTTGATGATAGTTTCGCCTGTATTTTATGTACCAGTCCCGTGGAGTTGGAAGATGATGAAGATGCTGGCGTCGAATTGTTTGTGCGTTTTCACTATAGCTCCTGGCTTGGTTGGGAGCTGGGTTATGTTGATGCGGGTGAATTCAGTTATTCCGGCCGGTATGGAAATGAAGACGCTAAAGGTACGGGTGAAGTCAGTGTGACTTACGTTTCTTGGGCACCGCAATGGGTTGTCGCAGATAACTTCTCTCTTGGTTTTGGTTTAGGTTGGGGCATTGAGAGTGTCGATATTAACAACGATGCCGGCAGCGTTGATGTGGATGATGGCGGCGCTTTTTATTATAAAATCGGCGCTGAATATAAGTTCTCCGACAATTTCGCTATCCATACCAAGGCCGCATATGTAACAGGTGAAGATATTGATGTTGGCTGGGTAGGTTTGGGCGGCAGCTACTTTTTCTAAGTCATTACCGGCCTGTTTTTTTCTTAGGCAATAGCTGGGCCACTGTTAATACTAATACATCTTCAACTCCTTTCGCCTGCTCTGGCGGCGCTTTGGTGGAAGTTAATCTGGAGTGGCTGGCCTCTCCCGAAGCCTGGATGGCTCTCGTTGCGCGTATTGGCTTGTTGCTGTCGATCACTTGGGTAATGAGTCTGTCCAGCACGCTATTTTCTGTACTGGATAATGCGCTGAGTGGCCGTGACTTGATTCTAATCGGCGGTGGACTGTTCCTCTTGGCGAAAAGCACCCATGAGATCCATAGCTCATTGAAAGGAGAGCAGCAGGGTGGTGCCATTAAACATGCTGGTTTCATCTCTGTGATCGCTCAGATCATGGTGATCGCCTTAGGGGTGATGATGCTTGCCGCTGGCAGTATAGCCCGTTTTGTTGATACTCATCCTACCCTTAAAATGCTCGCGCTTAGCTTCCTAGTGCTGCTTATCTTCACTTTAATTGCGGAAGGTATTGAGGTTCATATACCTAAGGGCTATATCTACTTTGCGATGGCATTTTCTTTTGGTGTCGAGATACTCAACTTGCGCGCAAAGAAACGACTGAAAGCAAAAGCGGTACGTTTGCACAATCCACGAAAAGCCAAGCTCAAAGCTGAGTTTGCTGAACAGGGAGCCGATTACGGCAAGGAGTAATGATGGGGACCTTATGCTGCTCAACACGCATTAATTACCTTCCGGTGGACGAAACCCATTTGAATTTGCTGGCGTCGTTGGATAGCGACCCGGAAGTAATGCGTTTCATCAATGGTGGCAAACCAACGCCATTGGCTCACTATCGGGATAACGTTCTGCCTAGATGGGAGGCGATCAGTCAACGTGCATCCCATTTGGGCTTCTTCATAATGGAACACCAAGATGATGGTCGTATTCTGGGGTGGGTGCATAACCGCCCGTTTGTAAATGCTGATGGTGAAGAGACCGGTGAGCTGGAGTTGGGATATCGTCTGTTTCGCTGCGAGTGGGGGCAGGGATTTGCCAAAGAAGCGGCGGGGTGGGTGATCAATAATAGTCGACGAGTCTCGCAAGGCGAAACCATGGTGGCGATAGCCATGCCTGATAATCTGGCGTCTATCGCGGTGATGCGCTCGGTGGGTATGTCCAAGGTTGAGCAGTACCTTCATCAGACAGGTGTCGAGGTGGTGAAGTACAGTTGTACGCTGTCTGACTAACCATGCTTTCTATATCCACACTAATGTTAATAGTTTGTAACTCTTTGCTCGCGCGGCATTAACAGTTCACTCATATACTTGTTGCCATCATCATTGTAGTGACAGGGTTATGGTCCTTACATCCAGTTCATTGAAGAATCCGGCAGGTGTGCTGATCATGGTCGCCATGATCGCGCTGCTGGGTGCATACAGCCTACAGCAACTGCCGGTTCAACTTTTCCCTACCATTGAGCGTCCGCAGATCTCCATCATGACCTCTTGGCGCGCTGCTTCACCGCGAGAGATTGAGTCTGAGATCCTTGAGCCTCAAGAAGAGGTACTCCAGGGGTTGCCCGGAGTCGAAGAGATGTCGGCATGGGCAAACCGCGGTAACAGTTGGATAAATCTGACCTTTGGGTTGGAAACGGATATGCAGAAGACCCTGGTTGAAGTGATTGCCAGGATGAATCGTCTGCCGCCGATGCCGAGAGACAGTGATCCACCGACCATCATGTTGGGGGGATGGGGTGGTGATACCCCGGCACTGACCTATTTCTTTATCCAGGCGTTACCGGGCAACAATAAACCGATTGGCGATTACCTGACCTTTTTTGAAGATGTGGTCAGGCCCCGCTTAGAGTCGGTTCCAGGTGTTAGTCGCGCCAGATTAGAAAGTGGTGCAGGCGCTCCGCAGGAGCTGCAGGTAAGGTTTGATCCCTATCTTGCCGCCGACCTGGGGATCGATGTCAGCGCCATTGGCGGTTTGCTCGGCAGTGGTAATGACATTTCCGGTGGTTTTGTTGATGTCGGCCGTCGTCAATACACTCTGCGTTTTGCTGGTCGCTATCAACCTGAGCAGCTGGGAGAGCTGATTCTGGAATGGCGCGATGGTCGTCCTGTGTATCTGCGCGATATTGCAGAAATCAGTATTGAACGCGGTGACCGTCAGGGTTTGGCCATCCAGAACGGTAATCCGGCGATTTCGGTGCGGATCGACCGTCAAAGTGGCGCTAACGTGCTGGCTACTTTATCGCTGGTAAAAGAGGAAGTGGCCAGACTGCGCGAAGAGGTGCTTGCTGAGAAGCAACTCACCATGGTGCAGTCCTTCGATGCTTCTGTGTTTATTCTCCGCGCGATTAATCTTTTAAGCGGTAACCTGAGTATTGGCGTGCTGCTTTCTGTGGGTGTGCTGTGGTGGTTTATGCGTCAGGCACGAGCAACGTTACTGGTTGCTCTGGCGATCCCTGTCTCTCTGTTATCCACATTTATCGTACTCAAGCTGACGGGCCGTTCATTGAATGTGATTTCGTTAGCAGGACTGGCGTTTGCCGTGGGTATGGTGCTTGATGCTGCCATCGTTGTGTTGGAAAACATTGTCCGGCACAGGCAACAAGGGGCTACAGGATTAAAAGCGGCTGAGTCGGGTGCATCTGAGGTATGGGGGGCGTTGCTGGCGTCCACCGCAACGACGGTAGCGATCTTTATTCCGGTAATTTTCCTTAAAGACGTGGAAGGCCAACTGTTTGCCGATCTTGCTCTGACTATTGCCATCGCGGTTTCTATTTCGCTACTTGTGGCGGTGACCATATTACCGGCCGCGGCCAGTCGTTGGTTGGTGCGGGATGCGATCCCGGACCGTCTGCAGGGCTTATGGCTGCGGATCACCAATATTGTCATGCGTCTAACCCAATCGGCCAAGCGGCGCTGGGTACTGATTGTTTCCATGATGGCAGTGCCTATAACGGTAACGGTATTAATGCTGCCATCCATCGATTACCTGCCTCCTGTGAAACGAGACGCAGTGGATGCCTGGTTTAACTTCCCACCGGGCGCGTCAATGGAAACGCTGGATAAAGAGATCGTGCAGACCATTGTCGAACGTCTCGATCCTTATATGAAAGGGGAGCAGCAGCCAGCACTCAAGAACTACTACATCATTCTTTGGCCCAACGGCGGCACCATGGGCGTTCGGGTAAAAGATCAGGATCGTGTATCTGAGATGGAGGCGATTGTTCGTGACCAAGTGCTGAAGGGGCTGCCTGATACCATGGCTTTTGCTCAGCAGGGCAACTTGTTTGGCGGCTTTGGTGGCGGACGCCATATCGCTGTGCACCTTAAGTCTCGGGACACCGAATCTCTCATCGACGTTGCCCGCTATGGCATGAATCGATTGAACGAAGTTTTACCGGGTGCCAACGTGCGACCCAACCCGGGCCTGGAACTGGCCGAACCTGAGCTTCGCTTGGTGCCTAATGACCGGCGTATGCTGGAAGTGGGCTGGAATCGGGCAGACTTGGGACGTCTGGTGCGTTCGTTTGGTGATGGCCTTTATGTTGGCGAATATTTCGATGGCGACAAACGGATGAACATCATCTTCCGTAGTCAGGATTGGCAATCTCCTGAGGCGCTGGCGGCGATGCCGTTGGCGACGCCCGAGGGTGGTCAGGTCACCCTGGGTGAACTGGTAGACATCGAGCGTACCGTGGGCCCAAGCCAGGTTCAGCGTATCGACAGACGTCGAACCTTTACCCTTGGCGTGTCACCTCCGGAGGGCGTGACGCTGCAGGAAGCAATCGACAAGATTAAGGCTGAAGTTGAGCCTGAACTGATCGAAAGGATGCCCGATGATGGTGCCATTACCTATGGCGGCAGCGCTGACAGTCTTAAGAGCGCATTACGCAATATGTCAGAAAACTTTGTGGTCGCGCTGTTGTTGCTGTTCTTGCTAATGGCGGGCCTGTTCCGTTCACCCAAGGACAGCTTGCTGGTGGTATTGTCGATTCCATTAGCGACGGTGGGTGGGGTGTTGGCATTACGCCTGCTGCATTTGATTAGCTTCCAGCCGCTGGATCTACTGACCATGATTGGTTTTGTGATTTTGCTTGGCCTGGTGGTGAATAATGCCATTTTGCTGGTGCACCAAACGCGCAGTGCTGAGCGGAATGGCGCCAATCGCGAAGAAGCTGTTAGACAAGCCCTGCAGCTGCGTATGCGGCCGATATTTATGAGTACCCTGACCAGCATTTTCGGCATGTTGCCTCTGGTGTTGATGCCGGGTACCGGCAGCGTGATTTATCGAGGATTGGCGACGGTTATTGTCGGCGGAATGTCAGTGAGCGCGTTGTTTACATTGTTGCTATTGCCCGCCTTGTTGCGTTTAGGCGAGAAGCCTCTGCAACAGGCCGAAGTGCTGGATATGCCGGAGCGTTTTCCCATGGCCAGTGGCAGCAAAAGGAGTTAGATAATGAAAGTGTGTAAGTTACTGGCAGCCACCATGCTACTGACCGTATTTGGTTCTGCTCAGGCTGAGCTTCCCCCTGCGTCGGTTTGGTTGGCGACAGCAGAGCAGCAACAGATGCAGTCACAGCTTTGGTTGCCCGGCTCTGTGGCTTCTCGCCATGACGCTGAGATTGCGGCAGAGATCAGTGGTCGCCTTACCTGGATTGCAGAAGTAGGCACACAGGTGAAAGAAGGCGAGGTGATCGCCCGCATTGATGACAGTTATCTGCTGCTTGAGTTGGAAGCCGCCGAAGCGTCAATTGCTCGGCTTGAAGCTCAGCTAACGTTTTTAGATAAAAAATTAGCTCGTTTTATCGAAGTCGCTCGTTCTCAAGGCACGTCGCAGAACGAGTTGGATGAGCTGACCTCTTCAAGAGACATGGCCGTTCAGGAACTGGTCGAGGCAAAAGTTAGCCGAGCCCAGATACAACACCGCTTGACTCGAAGCAAGGTCAAAGCACCTTATGAGGGAATGGTGGTCAGCCGCGAACAGCAACGTGGCGAATACACAGATGTAGGTGAAGACCTGGTGCGTCTGGTACAGATCTCCCAACGGGAAGTCAGAGTGCAGGCGCCGCTAAGTGTGGCCAGCTATCTGAAAAAAGGTGATTCAGTTTTGGTTCGTTATCTGGAGAAAGACATTCTGGTGTCGGTTCGCACCTTGATCCCTGTTGGCGATGACCGTTCTCGTACCATGGAATTGCGGCTGGCGTTAGAGCAGACTGACTGGCCGGTGGGGGCAGCGGTAAGAGTCGCCCTTCCAAACAGTGAACCAACCGATGTGATTGCTGTGCCACGTGATGCGTTGGTATTGCGCGGTAAGCAACGCTACGTGTTTTCCGTTGACGATGAGGGCAAAGCGGTCAGAATCGAAGTAGATACCGGTATCGCTGATGGCGATCAGATCCAGGTTATCGGAGACGTCGGTGAAGGGCAGCGGGTGGTTATCCGCGGTGCAGAACGTCTCCAGCCCGGACAGGCTGTAAAAATTGAGAATCAACTGGCACAGGCAGAAAAGAGTGCCAATATAGATAGTTAGTTGCTATTTGACGCTGCTACTCCGACCACTCGGGGTAAGTTTGGTCAGCGCACACTATTCGGACATAATAGGCGCAGCTTTTTACCGGGCAGCGCCTTTTTGCTTGCCAGAACATAGGAACAGACCATGGTTATCAAACCAAAAATTCGTGGTTTTATCTGTACTAACTCTCATCCAAAAGGTTGTGCTGCCAACGTACAGGAGCAGATCGCCTACACCAAGGAACAGGGAACTATTGCCAATGGCCCGAAGAAGGTTTTGGTGATCGGTGCATCTACAGGTTATGGCCTGGCATCTCGCATCACTGCCGCATTCGGTAGTGGCGCCGCCACCGTGGGTGTATTTTTCGAAAAGCCTGGCACAGTAAAACGCACTGCCAGCGCAGGCTGGTATAACTCTGCAGCATTCCAGCAAGCAGCTGAAGCTGAAGGTCTGTATAGCAAGAACATCAACGGTGATGCCTTCTCTGACGAGATCAAGCAGCAGACGATCGAGCTGATTAAGCAGGACCTGGGTCAGGTTGATATGGTTGTTTACAGCCTTGCATCGCCTCGTCGTACCGACCCCAAAACAGGTGAGACTTTCTCTTCTGTGTTGAAACCCATAGGTAAGGGTTACACCGAACGCACGCTCAACACCAGCAAGTTGGAGATTGAAGAGGTCACCGTTGAGCCAGCCAATGATGAAGAGATCGCCAATACCGTTAAAGTGATGGGTGGTGAAGACTGGGAGTTGTGGTTGGATGCGCTGCAAGAAGCCGGCGTACTGGCCGACAACGTACAGACGGTTGCTTACAGCTATATCGGTAAAGAACTGACTTGGCCTATCTATGGCAAGGCGACTATCGGTAAGGCTAAAGAAGATTTGGACCGTGCCGCTGCGGCGATCACTGACAAGCTTAGCGGCCTGAAAGGCGAAGCGCGCGTTAGTGTGCTGAAAGCCTTGGTAACGCAGGCGAGCTCAGCCATTCCTATTATGCCGCTGTATATCTCTCTGCTTTACAAAGTGATGAAAGAGGAAGGCAGTCACGAAGGTTGTATTGAGCAGATCCAGCGTTTGTTCCAACAGGTTTATGTTGGTCCAGCGAACCTGGATGAAGACAACCGTCTGCGTGTTGATGACAAAGAGCTGGCTCCTCATGTTCAGGATGCGGTTGCTGAGTTATGGCCACAGGTCACGACAGAAAACTATGATGAGTTGTCTGACTATCGAGGCTATCACGCCGACTTCCTTAAGTTGTTCGGCTTTGGGGTAGAAGGTGTTGATTACGATGAAGACGTCAATCCAGAAGTGGATATGGTGTTGTCGTAACTAAAGCTGCAAGCTTTTAAAAAGGCGCCTTAGGGCGCCTTTTGCATTTCTGTAACTTCTAAATTTTGACCAGCGGCGCAGACTTCAGCTGTTCTAAGCCATAGAATCGGAGCGGTTTGGCAATCGATTTCGTTAGGGATTTTTCTGAATGGTTCAGCGTCTTCTTGGAATAGCTCTGTGCAGTTTGCTCTTTTTTACCGGGTGTAGTGATGCTCCGGATGCATCACAGGTACAAAAAGCTATCGAGCGTCATATTGTTTGGCAGCCATGGCAGGTTGGCAGTGTCGCAATCAACAGCGAATCGTCGGTCGGTGATAGTGCGGTGCAGTACCAATTCACAGTAAAATTGTCGCCTAAAGAGGATCTTTACACATATTTGTTTCAGCTTGGTGACAACCGGGTGGTATCTGTTGGTCGTGCTCAAGGTGATAGCAAACCCGTGGTAGGCGTTGCTGATGGCAAAAAAGGGCCTCATGGTTGGGATCTTTCCATTGCGTTTAATGATGATGCTTTTGGCCCTGAAGGTGAGCCCAAAAAGGACGGTGACGTCGTTATAGGCAGTGACGAATACAACAAGGCGGTTGAACTCGCCAATGCAGAGCTTGCTCAGATTGCGATAGAGATTGAAGAGCTCACGTCAAAATTACAGTTTTCAAGAAAAGAACATCAAGGGATGCTGGCGCAGCTAAGCGATCTGCGTGATACCAACCGATTTCGGGTTGATAAATTGAAGCAGCAGTTTGAAGGCAAGCGTCAGGCGATCGAGGAGCGCTTTGCTACTCAGAGCCGCCAACGTCAGTCTCAGTTGAATGAAAAGCGTAAGCAGCAATTGATTGCGCTTAACGTGAAGTTTGAAGAACGTTTCACCAATGCCGAAAAAACTTTCGCCGATCGACGCCGCGCATTAGACAAAGCCATGGTCGATAATGACCGCAACTACAACATCATGGTTCAGGATGTTCACAAAGCGTACAAGGCGGATATTGGCGCATTGGATCCGAATTCCATGTCATCTGACGAGTATCGCTCTTACCTTGACGCGAGAGTGCAGTCTCGGGACAAGTCATTGGCACAGGTGAAACAGGAACATGCGCAGATGCGCGAGAAGATCCGTGTTGATAAAGAACAGTTGATTACGGGCCACAGAGAAAACATGGAGTTGTTGCGTCAGGAAAAACGCACTACTTTGGAAGAGGCGCGTCGACAGCAGTCAGATG
Organism: Corallincola platygyrae; assembly: GCF_039544265.1. Taxonomy (NCBI): domain Bacteria; kingdom Pseudomonadati; phylum Pseudomonadota; class Gammaproteobacteria; order Alteromonadales; family Psychromonadaceae; genus Corallincola; species Corallincola platygyrae. The sequence goes on from NZ_BAABLI010000015.1 coordinate 138,433, forward strand.
AAAAGCGCGCCATGTTTGGTGAGTATCAGCAGCAACTGGATGTCTCTTTGGCTGAGTTGGATAAAGCCTATGAAGCACGCCGCTCAGAACTGCTCAGCGAGGAGAAAGAGCTGAGTCGATCAATGAAAGAGATGGCTCAGCAGGTGCATGAGTTGGAGACGCTTAATGCCAGTAAGTTGAACCGACGTGACGCACTGACTAAAGGGCTGGAGGCCGCCAGTACGGCCAGTTAATTAACACTCAGGTGAGGAATAGTTGATGAAGGCGATAAAAGGGAGTTTGGTCGGCTTATTAATGGTGTTGGCGAGTCAGGTTCAGGCTGGCACCATCCGAGTTGTCGGACAGGGACAAGTGTCACAAGTGCCAGATCAGGTTGTTGTGCAACTGAGTGTGGTTAAGCTCGCAGATAAGGCTGAGCAAGCCAAACAACAAGCTGACGCTGCGGTTCGCAATGTATTAGATGCAGTCGCCGCGTTGGATATCCCAACGGAAAATGTCGGCGCCGCTGACCTGCGTTTGTCCCCAAAATACAATTACCAGAAAAGAGAACGAGTACTGCTCGGGATGGAGGCTAGCCGCCAGATCCGGATTGTTCTTAGTGACGCGTCTCTCCTGGCCTCCCTTTTGGATAACGTGGTTTCGGGTGGTGCGACTCAGGTTCAGGGAGTACATTGGCAGTTCAGTCAGTTAGCCAAACTACAACACCAAGCGCGTCTGGAAGCCTTGAAAGATGCGCAAGCTCAGGCAAAGGAACTTGCCGCCGTGTTGGGAGCAAAGTTGGGAGATGTTGAAACCATCGATACACAAACCCAGCAGGCAGGGGTACCTATGCCGAGACTGAGAACTGCCGCCGCTGAAATGGATAGTTATCAACCTGCTTCTCAAAACATTGAGGTACAGGTGCTAGTGGAATTTGAGCTGGAGTAAGTCCCCACTTCGGTGCTTCGATCCTGATAGCTTGGCTACGCTGCTGAAGCACTGCCTCTGTAAATTATTTTGTAAAAAATAGTGTACACAAAGGATTGTTATTCCTTTCTATAATTTTGATATTCATTTTGGTTTTTTATACCACATCGGTATTACTAATAGTCGCGCTGGATCGCTACCATGTAGCCCAGCAAAAAGTTAAACAAAACAGATAACGATAATGAAGAGGATCCTTGATGACCCTCTCCCCCATCTCCAGAGGGGTTGTGTTAGGAGTGATGTTTGATTTGGTTGCATGCCAGCCAGTCTGACAAAAAAATCACCCAACACGTCTGCACAGCAAAAATAAAAATAAGTGCAGTTTTCAGCCGGTCTCGTTAGAGATCGGCGTTCTATTCAAACGTCATGCGTTAATTGCATGTCAGGTTCAAGCAAAGCAGACCGTTCCTGGGTTTGTAATGGTTTGCTTTGATGAAGGGAAAGCGGTGCCGGTGGCACCGCTTTTTTTATACCCAAAACACTTCGTGGGGCATGCCAATGCACAGGAGCGTCGATGTACAGGAAGTACGGCCGAAAATTGCTCCTGCATTTTCGGCATTTCCGCCATCCATGGCGGTCGTATGACGCGGGTGCATGGTACCCGAAACACTTCGTGTGGCATGCCAATGCACAGGAGCGTCGATACCCAAAACTTCTCGTAGTAACCAATCCGTTTAACCGGAAACTCCGTAAGGATAATGCCGGGCCCAATTGGAAACTTGTCAGTCGCTTGCGTCCGTTTTGCAACCAATGCTAAGGACGAGAAGATGATCGCTAGAAACAGTATAAAGACGCTGATTGGTATCATGATGCTAGGCATGGTGCCCTTTGCTAACGCTGGCCTATATAAGGCTGTCGCGTACCTGGATTATGCACAGGAAGTTTCACCGAGTAACCCTTTGCCGAGTTCAGCCATGGGGTATGCCTCTCTGGTGTTTGATTCAGATACCCTGACTCTGGATATGGTCGCTACTATTCAAGGCATCGCTCTGGCTGGTGTTACGTTTCCAGATGGCGGGCTTGCCTTTGGCGTATTGGGACCGTTCCACATACATAATGCGCCAGCGGGCGCGAATGGCGGTGTGGTGGTGCCATTTAACATGATGAGTTACTTTACCGGTGCGGTTGACGGGTTAATGGTGCAGGCTGATGACATTGCTTTTGATGCGTCGATTCTCACCGAGTTGGTAGCGGGAAATTTGTATCTTAACCTGCATACCTTGGATTACGGTTCAGGAGAGATCCGTGGCCAGTTATCTGTCGTGCCGGCACCTGCTGCCGTTGGACTGCTCGCATTGGGCATATTTGGTTTGATGCGTCTACGTAGTCACTAAAACCTACAGCTGAACGGAGCCTGACATCAGGCTCTTTCAGCCAGTGAACCTTCACTAGTTTGCAGGCTTGTCGACCTGATCTAGGTCGGCAATTGGCAGACTTTGACCTCGAATCAGTTCAATTAGCTCTGGGATAAGGGCTTTACCTGTTTTGGGTGGGGGTAAACGGGTTGTGGTTTGAGACGGTTGCCATCCCGCTGGAGAATGCTCAGCCAGCAGGTAGCGAAATGGCAGGTAAGGCTCTACACCTAATCGCATATCAACAAACTTCAGTTGTCCCTGGTCGTCTTGCAGTTGATAGTACCCATGAGTAAACCAATCGAGCCTCGCCAGTTTTGGTAGTGCGTGTTTATCAGCAAGATTCTGATTGTGAGGATAAGCGTTAAACGTGATCGGTTTTGGATCGAGCCAGCTAAAGTAGCCTATAAGCAGCTGATCTTCGTTTTTACCTATGACACGCCAACTCATAATGTTGAAGGGGGTGGGTGCCAGAAAGGGGCTCTCAAAGACATTATGTTGCGCCAGAATGGGAACCGCTTGTGCCCTCACTGATAGCATCAGTATGACGCTCAGTACCAGATAACCCTGGCTTACACCCAGGCCCCATAGATTTGCGCTGGTTGGGTCAGCCCTTCTTGTTTTAAATGCCCATAAACTTATGCCGATGCCAACAAGCAACGGCAGGGTGTAGAGTGGATCAATAATAAATATGGTTGACCAGGCAATAGGCGGGGTTTCGAGAGGCCAAAATAGTTGTGTCCCATAACTTGTGAAACAATCAAGAATGGGGTGAGTCACCAGGCATAGCCATACCATTAAAGTTGCTGACCAATAACGCCAAGAATGCAGCTTGCTTACAATTGCGCCAATCAGCGGTGACAATGCAGAGAGAACGAAAATTGAGTGGCTGAAGCCTCGATGTTTGGTGACCTGATCGACCGCGTCCTGATAGTGAATAAATACATCAAGATCCGGCAAGGTGCCTAAGCCTGCTCCCCATGCGAATGCTCGCCAACCGAGCTGCCTTCCACCAATTGCGCCGCCAACTGCAGCCCCCAGGGCTGCCTGTGTGATTGAATCCAATTTTCTACCTTAAAGAACCTTTGTCTGACTTTAAGCTAATACATTTTTAGCTGGGCCTCATAATCGAACCAAACAGCTTGAATTAACAGTGTATTACGTCTAGCAGTTAGGGTTAGACCATAGCTTTTTGAGGATGTTTGATGGCCAGCATAATGATCGTTGAAGATAGTGAATCTTTGGCGCTCGTCTATCAAAGCTATTTAAAGCAGGAAGGTTACCGTGTCAGCCACTTCAGCAATGGCCAATCCGCACTGGCGGCGCTGACTCGTCAGCCTCCTGACTTGATGTTGCTGGATTTAAAGCTTCCCGACATGGATGGCCAGCAAATTCTTGAGTTTGTAAAAGAACGGGAGTTGGCAACCGCGGTTGTTGTGATCACTGCCCATGGTTCAGTCGAAAATGCGATTGAGGCGATGCGGCTGGGTGCAAAAGATTTCCTGCTGAAGCCCGTGTCTAAAGCCCGTCTTCTGGTGACTGCCGAGAACATGTTACGCCTTTCTGAGCTCGATGCCTTGGTTGAAACGCTGCATCAGACTTTTGTGGTTGAAAGTTTCGAAAAGCTGATTGGCAAATCCCTGCCAATGCAGCAGGTGTACCGGATCATTGAAAGCGCCGCTACCAGCAAAGCAACGGTTTTTATTACTGGTGAAAGTGGTACAGGCAAGGAGCTTTGTGCCCAGGCGCTGCATCAAAGGAGTCCACGTAACAAAGCGCCTTTTGTGGCTATCAACTGCGCTGCTATTCCTCGCGAACTGATGGAAAGTGAAATCTTTGGTCATGTTAAAGGCGCCTTTACCGGCGCAGTTAGCAATAGGGAAGGGGCGGCAGAGCGTGCTGAAGGCGGAACATTGTTCCTGGATGAGCTTTGCGAGATGGATTTGGATTTGCAGAGCAAGTTGCTGCGTTTCCTGCAAACCGGACAGTTTTCTCGGGTCGGAAGCAGCAAGCTGCAAACCGCGGATGTGCGCATTGTGTGCGCGACCAATCGAGATCCGCTGACCGAAGTCAGTGAAGGTCGATTCAGGGAGGATCTCTACTATCGATTGCATGTGATACCTCTGGCCTTGCCGCCATTGCGTGAGCGCGGAGATGATGTGCTGCTGATTGCTGAAAAGCTGTTGTCGACAATTTCCAGTGAGGAGAACCGGCAATTTAGAGGCTTCAGTAGTGATGTCCAGTTATGGATGAAGCAATACCCCTGGCCAGGCAATGTGCGTGAGCTGGAAAATGTGCTGCGCAACGTCACCGTACTTCACGACGGTGAGCAGGTAGAGCGCGCGATGTTGCCTGATCTGACGCCCCGAGCTGAACTAAACGGAATCCGAAAATCGGTCTCAGATAATGAACGCCTCTCGTCTGTAGCCGAACCGCTCCTGGCAAAAACAGCAAATGTCTGGCTGCCAGATACCCTGGATTCGGTACAAAGCTTCGAGTACTACGAACGCCACCTTATTGAGCATGTTGTAGACCTGCATCAGGGCAAAGTCAGTGAGGCTGCCAAAAAGCTGGGACTCAATCCCTCTACCTTGTACCGCAAAATAAAACAGTGGAAAGCCCTGGATGAACAATCGCAGTTACCTGTCTGAACAGGTGTTAATCGACCTTTTGGCAGATACGGGGGCTGAACTTTGGCCCCAACTAAGCCAATGCTTTATCGATGAAACTCAGGCGAGAATCAATGAGGTTGAGGCGTGGTCTGGCGACCGGCAGCAACTACTGCGAGAAAGTCACACCCTTTGCTCCAGCGCGGCCACGTTTGGCGCGCTGGCTATTAGCGACTTGGCCGCGGAGATCGAGCAACGGGCAATGACAGAAGAAGTTTACTTGCTCGAGCAAAAAATCAAGAAGTTGGCACCGATCTGGCGTGAAACGCGTCAGGCATTACAGGCCTTTGGAAACAAGTGAGGACTCCTATGCGGATAGCGACAGCATTCAGCACCCAAACAGAGACACCAGCCGCGGTTAATGAGTGCATTAGCCAGCTGGAGTCGATTTTTGATACCGCTGCTGACTTGTTGTTGATTTATCCCACCAGTGCAATGGATGCCGACGAAATATTTCATTGTCTGGAAAGCCACTATCCAGCAGCGCAACTGATGTTATGTACCTCCTGTCAGGGTGCGATGACCGAACATGGCTATCATGGTGTTTGTGGCCATGGCTTGGTTATTTGGGCATGTCACGATCCCGGCGGTAGTTTTGGCTGTGCCGTTGAGCCGTATGCTGATAATGCAGTAGAAGAGGCAGTGCAAAGGGTACTGCATAGCGCAATGGCCGCGGCAGGCCGTGTTGGAGAGCTACCAGCCTTGGTCTGGCTGCATGGTACGCCAGGACAGGAAGAGCGCATACTTAGCGCAATTGAACAGTTATTTGGGCGTTCTATGCCTGTGATCGGCGGCAGTGCCGCAGACAACGATGTAGCACAAAAATGGTTAATTGGTGCCAATGGCCATCTTTGTGAGAACGGTGTCGCTGTGACACTGTTTTACCCTTCGTGTGAGCTGGGATTCAGTTTCCATTCTGGTTACTTGCCTACGACAGTAACAGCCACTGTGACCCAATCCAGTGGACGCCATCTGGAGCAATTAGATGATGCGCCAGCTGCTGAACTTTACAATCAGTTGACCCATGGCGTGCTCGGAGACGAATTGGAAAAAAATGGCAGCATTCTGGCGGCCACAACCCTTTCTCCTTTGGGCAGGTATGTAGGGCAAGTCAATGGTGTGGCTTATTACAAATTGGCTCACCCGGAACATGTCTCCGAAGAAGGGGGCCTGCGTCTGTTTGCAGAAGTTGAAGAAGGTGAAGAGGTGGTGCTGATGCAGGGCACCATAGAGAGCTTGATCGGGCGCGCGGGAAGGGTGGCTCAGGAAGCAAAAGAGACTTTGGATGTGTCGCGTCATCGCATTATTGGAGGATTAAATATCTATTGTGCCGGTTGTATGCTGACCGTTCAGCAGCAGATGCCCGAAGTGGTTGATTCAATTAATCAGGTGCTGCAGGGCGCACCATTCGCCGGTGCCTTTACCTTTGGCGAGCAGGGCCAGTTTATCGGTGGTGAATTTGCACACGGCAATCTGATGATTGCCAGCGTTGTATTCATGGAGGCATAGATGGCGCCCGACGATAAACTGGAGCAGGCAGAGTCTTACCATGAATTGGCGCAACAACTGGTGCGAGCGAGAAGTCAGGCGCACAAACTCCAGGCGGAAAATGATGCGTTGCTTCGAGGGTTGCAGCAATTGTCTGCGGCAGCGGATCCGTCAAAACTCACGGATGCTTTAGTCGATATGCTGGCGCCTTTTACGGGGTTGGAGAATGCGCTTATCGTTGAATTTCAAGAGGGCGTTTATACTCCTCTTGTTGCCAGCGATAAGGCATTGATGATCGCGCGCTGGCCAGCATCACCTTCATTTGGCCGAGCCTTGTCAGGCGAAACCCTGTTGCTGTTTGATACCGGTTTTTTACCTGAATGGCAGGCGTTGCCTGATTCTGTTTGCCAGATATCGCGAAGTGCCATTATTACTTCGATTGCGGATAGTCGGCGCCAGGTTCTGCTGATCTGTTTGCATAGCCAAGCACATAGCTTTGACCACGAAGCCCGTCGTTTAGTGTCGCGTTTTCGCCCTTTTTTGTCACAACTGCTGATTAATCTTGGCTTTCGCCATCATCTTGAAAACCTGGTTGCTCAACGTACCCAGGCCCACAAAGAGAGTGAACTTAGGTTTAAAGCCTTTGCCAGCAGTGCCAGTGACTGGTTTTGGGAGACCGATAGTCGACTTCGACTGACTTACCTGACGCAGCCCGATCGATTAGCAAAACAGGCCGCTGAACTAAACCTATTGGGCAGGCGCTGGTTAAGGCTGCGCAGCTCTAAAGAAAAGAAGCAGGGGCGCTGGCGTGATTTGTTAAAACAGCTGTCGGCGAGAGCACCGTTCCAAAAACTGCGCTTTGAAATAGAACCTATGCCGGGCAAGCGGCGCTGGATTGAAGTCAGCGGTGAACCAAGGTTTGAACAGGCGCGGTTTATTGGTTATCGCGGTACCGCCAGGGATATTACTGACATCAAACGCAAACAACTTGCATTGGAGCAGGCTTGGCAGGCGGCTCAACAAGCGGCTGAGGCCAAAAGCGCCTTCCTGGCGATGATGCAGCATGAATTGATTACCCCGGTTGGTGGCATTGTCGGTGGACTGGAGCTGATGGCGGCCGAGCCACTGACCGAAACCCAGAAACAGCAATGGAATATGGCGTCACAGTCTGCTGCATTACTCGATGCCTTATTGAAAGATCTGTTGGCCTTGAGTCAGGATCAAGGCATTGAAGGAGAGTTGGCTCTTGAAGCTTCTGAGTCACGCCGAGTTAGCGGGAAACTGATTGATCTGGTTAATCACGCATTAGGGTTGTGGCGAACCAAAGCGGCGGAGAAGGGGTTGACACTGATAAGCGAGATCTCCGGTGCTGTTGAAGATGTTTGGCTGCCGGAGGTGGAGCGTATCGCCCAGGTACTGTTTCATTTGCTGGGCAATGCCGTGAAGTTTAGTGACTCTGGCACTGTCCGACTCGCGGCGTCATTGATGGCCAACAACATAGTTTTTGCGATAGAAGATCAAGGCCCTGGCTTCGAGCCAGAGCAGGTGGCGCAGTTGTTTAATCCGTTTGAGCAAAGGGATAACAGCCGTACCCGGCTTCATCAGGGCAGTGGACTTGGGCTGGCTTTAAGTAAACGACTGGTAGAGTCCATGGCCGGCACTATAGGTATCGATACACAACCAAATGGAGAGCGGTGGCAGGGGCGCGTGTGGTTCAGCCTGCCTATGTCTAAATCAGGTAGTGAGCAAAGTGAATACATCCCTGAACTGGAAAGTGCCAATCAGCCACTCCAGATACTGGTTGCGGAAGATAGTAAGAGTAACCAAATGGTGATTAAGTTGATGCTTCAACAGCTTGGTCATGAGGTCAGCTTGGTGGACAACGGTGAAGAAGCTGTCAGAGCTGTCAGTAACAGCCAGTTTGATTTGGTGCTGATGGACCTTCGCATGCCAGTGATGGATGGACTGGAAGCCAGTCGCCAGATAAGGCAGCTGCCCAAGCCGATGTCTGACGTACCCATCTATGCGTTGACCGCAAATACGGGCCTCAATGAAGCTGAACATTTCAAATCTGTCGGTGTCACCAAGGTGCTTGCCAAGCCATTAAGAGCGGAGCAGCTTCAGGAGAACCTTAAGGGCCTGCTTGGCTGAGCAGATGCCCCCTGACGTGCTTGAGTCGGCTTCAGTCGAGCGATTAACCTCTTCAGTAGTGAACTTTTTTCAGCAAGTTGTGCGCCGCAGTAAAATGCTCCGCGATAGTATTCAACCCTGACAATCCTGATCCTGCAACAGGCATTTGAGCCGTAGCCAAGAACCATCGAATAACACCGTTGCGATGCTGGCGGTGTATCACACTTGAACCCGACGCCCTCTGAGGCCAGGTTTACCAGCAATCCATAGCCCCAAGGGGAAAACCAATGCAGCCAACCGCTGGGTTTGAATCTTAACTTAATCCCCGCCTTGCGAACGGCAACGCGGGGAAAGCGCCGGCTGTTATGACTATCTGGATGGAATTTACTCATAACCTTATGGGACCTCATAAAGCTCGTACTCGATAGTTGTGACTAAACGCAAATCGACATATACCTCCATCATGTAAAGACCTGCCGGATCATTGGGTTGGGGTTTCATCCATACAGCACTGCTACCAACCGCATTGACCATACGGCTTGATATCTTGTTGAACTGGCCATTTCGTCCCTGCTTGGGGATGTAATGTATGGTACTGAGCGTAAAGGGCTCTCCGCTCGGCTTTTCAACTATCAAGCCGTATAGGGTTTCAGGCGCTATCACAAATCGATTGTGTTCAGAGAATGTGGGTTTGCTACCGGGTACGTCTGAACGGACCTCGCCAAAACGTATCTCTGTCTGTTCGCTAGCAAGGGCATAACCAATCATTAGAGCGGATAGGACAAGTAGTGCGAGTATTCTCATCTTATTTCTCCTTGTTTCGTTTGCAGGCGGCTGCGACCAATATCAGTCCCATCAAACTCAAATAAAGTGAGCCTGGTGCAGGCACCGAGACACGCGTGGCTTGAGGTGGAATACCATCGCCACTGATCTCGTAACTAAGCTTCTGTTGGATGGCGTCTCCGAACTGCTCAAACCTGTCTACCTGCATCAGAAAAGCATTTTCGCCACCGACGACTTCGTCCACGTAGAAATCACTGACGGATTGGTAAGGGCTAATCACAATGCCGTTGATGGTATCGATTTCAGTGAGCGCATCATCTCTCGCTAATTGCGTGTCTCGACCGCTGTTTTCGATGCCATCGCCGGATACATCAATAATTTTTCGATTGCCACTAAATCCGTTGTCTGCGAATTGTGCTGTGCCAAAATCGATAGCACTTCCTACCCCCGTCATATGCCAGAAAGGCCGAGCAAGCTCAGCAAGTGCAGATGAGAAATCCAAAGCAGACTCGACGGAGTCGATCAATGTCCAGTCGGCCATGATGCTTTGCTGGTTTTCACCACTCCACATCACCAGTTGAACCGCGATTTTTCCCAGTTCGCCCTGCAGGATGCTCTGTTGCACTTCATCATTGCTGAATGCTTGGGCGTAGCCATCGCGCTGCAATAGGTACTCTTGATGGCTGACGCTGCCAGAAACGTCCATCAGCAGCTGAAGTTCCACATCGACATCCAGGTCGATAATTTCTATCGCCTGGCTCTGCTCGGCTGACGTTGCCCAGAGTGAAAAAAGAAGGGTGCCGTTGGCGAGTGGCAAAAGAATTTTGGATCTGTACTTCATGTCGTTTACTCCTTAACCCGAATGCACAGGCGTAATGCCCGTTGATGCCACAGGAGAATGAGTCAAACCTCATGCCGACTTGGTAGATCACGCATAAATACCAATAATTTCAATAAGAAAGGTACGTTTTTTAAGTTGGAGGTAGAAATTAGGGGATATTGCAAATTGCAATTATTTTGCATTTTGCAACGAAGGTGATGTTGTAAATTGCAAATAAAATCTCTGCATAGTAGTGCTCTTTATAAGTTTATCATCTTGAAAAATATGGTTTTTATGGATTTGGCACAGTGGTTGATTGGGTAAGGGTGGTCGGATAAAGGAGTTTGTTATGGCTAATCTCAATATCAATAAACGTCGCCAGAAGAGTGTGACTAAGTACATTGTTTCACTCTCTATCATCAGTCTTATTATGGTCTTTCTCGGTGGCACTTGGGCTTGCATGCGCTATCAGCAGGTTAAGAAGCAGGTCAATCAACTAAATAAAAACTTTCAGCAACTCCAGGGAGAGGTGGATGTACTCCGGACCCTTGAGCCTGGAGCGCGAAGCGAGAATCTGTTTTCTAATGCGGCGAACAATATGCGCTTGCAACCGGGGTGGGTTGTGAGAGTGCACAAGAATCCTGATTTTCGAAAAGCGGTTCCTGAGTTGAAAGGCTCGGATCTGGGCAGCTTCGTTATGGATGAGTCTCGCTTTCATTTAGCGCGTCATCGCTACAATCAAATTGAGCGGCCACCTGTTGGGGCATATCAGATGAACGGTGTGTATGCCAGTTTGACCAAAGGACGCCACCAATTTGTGCTTTCGTTCAATGTGAACCGACTTTCGATGCAACGAGCCAATGAACCCAAGATCGCTACTCGCTGTTTTGCTTCGATGCGAGTAAATGGCAGAGAGCTGTTTTCTGACAGCGTAAACCTTTACCAGGGATTTCGTGATGAAGCGTTAATGAATGGCGAAGTTAGCTTGGACCAAGGGATGCACCCTATTTCCGCAGTTATTTTTTGTGATATTTCCGGATCTTTGCGTGGCGAAGATGTCGAAGTTGTATTCAAAAGCAGAGCGCCCGGTGATGCGACTGCACAAATAAGCCGAAACTCAGTGTTCCATGTTGCTCGCCCTCAACATGAGTTGGCCAGGCTAATGAAAATGATGGAGTCACAACTAGATGACTCTGTAGAACAAGAGCTTTCTCATAACCGCAATCAGCGCAGAGAAGTAACCAAAGACGTAATTCCAACTTCATTGAAATCAGCGCTGTAAGTCGGAGGGGTTATGGTTGAGCAGTACCAGGCGTTTAGGATCGTGTTTTGGGTTGTGTTGATGTTGTCGGGAGTAGTCGTTTTTTCATGAATCCCTTATCAACTCAGAATTACCGGATGCGATCTCCACCCGAAGCAGGGATGCGTTGCCGACCAAGAGGGCCCCACTGGGCCCTCTTTCTTTTTGAGTTCCTTTTTTACATCGCTCCGTGAAGTCAATCGTCTTCTTAAATTAATAAAAAAATGTTAAGCACGACATCTGTTTTTAATGAGAGAATTGTACTTTGTTTGGGAAAATATAAATAAAACATTGACAGTGAGATTTTATAAACTATTATTTCGCCTCAATTAGTTTAAATCAGATTAAAAGGAGTACTTGAAATGACAGAGGTTAAATATATCAGCCGTTAACAATGGCCTTTCAAGTACTAGAGCTTGCAAGGCCAATGAACAGGACTTGCAAGCCAGGACACGTCAATACGAACCCTGGCCATAAAGCCGGGGTTTTTTGTACCCAAAATCCAGCGCGACTCTTGTTAAGTCCCAAAAATATAATGTTATTCGCGATGTATAAATATCGCGAAGGGGATTTTTATGCCTATTAAAAAGATATTAAATGGCAATGGGAAAGATGTGCCCGTAAAAATATATACGGACACAATAGACCATGGTGCAATTAATCAATTAAAGAACATTGCCAAACTGCCAATTATTCACAGCCATATTGCTGCTATGCCTGATGTGCATATGGGCATTGGTGCAACTGTGGGGTCGGTGATACCTACGCTCAATGCAATTATTCCCGCTGCGGTGGGCGTAGACATTGGTTGCGGTATGAATGCGGTGCGGTTGTCGATAAAAGCATCGCAACTGCCGGATCATTTAAAGCCGCTCCGAGAGGCGATTGAGCGCGCAGTTCCGGTGGGTGCCGGCGCGCATTCTCAAGTGTCGGCAAGAGCACAGGCCTGCAAACCGCTGGAAAAAGGACTGGCACAGCTGTTCGAACGACATCCGACGCTGCTGAAGATGCTGCGTCAGCCCCATGCGACCTGGGTGAAACAGATGGGCACCTTGGGTTCGGGCAATCACTTTATCGAGCTGTGTGTCGATGAATCAGATGACGTTTGGATCATGCTGCACTCAGGTAGCCGCGGTATTGGTAATGCCATTGGCCGTTACTTTATTCAACAGGCTAAGCGCGATATGCAAGGGCATATGCAACACCTGCCTGATAAAGATCTGGCGTACTTTAGTGAAGGCTCACCTCATTTTAATGACTATGTGGTGGCGGTGAACTGGGCACAGGAGTACGCCAGAGTGAACCGGCAGGAGATGATGGGTTTAGTGCTTCGTGCCATTGCCCCTCACTTGCCTGAGTTTGATGTCAGCCATGAAGCGATTAACTGTCATCATAATTATGTGCAGCAGGAGTTTCACTATGGCGAGCAGGTGTTTGTGACTCGCAAAGGGGCGATCTCTGCGCGACAGGATGAGTTGGGGATTATTCCGGGCTCAATGGGAACCCGCTCCTACATTGTTCGTGGTAAAGGCAGTGAGGAGAGTTTCTGCTCCTGCTCTCATGGTGCGGGCAGGGTGATGAGCCGAGGTAAGGCCAAACAGCTGTTTAGCCGTAAAGATCTCGAAGAGCAAACCCGTGGTGTCGAATGCCGTAAAGACAAAGGCGTCTTGGATGAGATCCCGGGTGCGTATAAAGATATCGATCAGGTGATGGCACATCAAAATGATCTGGTAGAAGTGGTACATACACTCAAGCAGCTGGTGTGTGTCAAAGGGTAGAGCAAACGATTTGTTGTTCTTACACATACCCATACCCAAAAGAAGGGAGGTAACGATGAAAGTAAAACTCAGTAAACCACGCAACCTACATGCGTGTTCGCCACTGATGCGAAAAGGCGGTGCCCATGGCAGAAGTCAGAAGGCACAGCGGCAGGCGGACAAACAGGCGACCCAGTTGGATGCCTGGGAAGAGTATTTAATGATGGAACGAGAGGAGACCGGGGGCAGTGAGCCCCCGGCGCGTTTTTATCACTGACTCGTCATGGCTTGAGTGCAGCCATCGCTTCCATATCTACCTCGGCTTGATAGTCGACCCCTTCCAGCTCAAATCCATTGAGCGCCATAAAATCGTGTCTGTAGCCGTTAAAGTCGGTTAGCTGTTTGAAGTTCTCAGGTGTGATGGTTGGATAGATTTGGGCTATCTCGGCTTGCAGCGCGTCATCTAACTCCCAATCATCCAGCCTTAACTGTCTGTCTTCATCCAGTATTGCCGTTGCACCAGCCCCCTTGCTGGCAAACAGCCGGTAACACTGCTCAATGCAACCCTCGTGACTGCCTTTGGCTTTCATCTTCTTCATCAGTAGCGCCAGGTAAACTGACATCACCGGGATAAACACACTGGCTTTGGTAACCAGAGCTTTAGCGACAACAGGGTAAGCACTGCCTCCAATCGCCGTGTTGAGCTGCTCATTTAGGTGATTGGCTGTGGCGTGCAGATGTTCTTTTGCCACGCCAATGGTACCGAAGCGATAAACGGGTGCCGACAAGTCCGGCCCCAAATAACTGAAGGCCAGGGTTTGTGCGCCGGGCGCCAGGGCATCGGCTTCAAGCAGGGCATCTATCCATTCCTGCCAACCCTCACCGCCCATCACCTTAGTAGTGTGAGTGGTTTCTTCACTGGTAGCTGTTGGGATCTTGGTCCACTCCAGTGCCGCGGTCTCGAGGTTAACCGTATAGCCCTCAACCGGTTCACCCGTGGTTTTAAGCACAGAACGGAAACTCTCACCGGTGGCGGCAATATCGCGACGACCCGTGGCCAGTGAGTAGATCACCATATCCACCTGACCGAACGCTTGCTTTATCTGCTCGACAACCTGAGTTTGCAGCGTTGGCTGGAACGCATCGCCAATCACATTGATGGCTTTACGGCCCTCTTTCTCAGCCGCCTGTTTGAAGAAACAGTTGTTGTACCAGCCCGCGGAACCCACGCCTTTCTGGGAAGGCCCGCGTTCAAAAGAAACACCCAGCGTATCTGCGCCGCCTGCAAAGGTCAGTGCGACGCGAGCGGCGAGACCAAAGCCGGATGAAGCTCCCAGAATAAGCACGCGTTTGGGGGCGTTCAGTGCGCCCTGTGACTTCACATAGTCGATCTGCTTTTGCAGGGCCTGACGGCAGCCGATAGGGTGACAGCTGCGAGCGATATTGCCTGTCAGTTGCGGGGTGATGATCATAACGGGCTCCGAGCGTTGTGTTGCCTCAAGCATATACAGTGAACATCTATCTGCGCAAAGGCAGTGCGTCACCAAAACGTAATGCGAGCAATTATCATTATCAAGAGATTGAATTATAAGAAAATATTATTACAACGCATTGATCTGAACGTAGATGCACCGGAGAATAACCGGATAGGCATACAAAAAAGCAGTGGAGTTGGTTGTGTTAGCAAAACCTATGGTCGAAAAGCTCAATGAGCAGATTAATCTCGAATTTTTCTCTTCAAATCTCTATTTGCAGATGAGTGCCTGGTGTGAAGACAAAGGCTTTGAAGGCGCCGCTGAGTTCCTGAAAGAGCATGCAAATGAAGAGATGGAGCATATGAACCGTCTTTTCACTTATGTCAGTGAAACCGGTGCCATGCCTATCCTCGGCGGCATCGATGCGCCGCCACACGAGTTCGAGTCACTCAAAGATCTGTTTGAAAAGATCTATGAGCATGAGTGTCTGGTGACTCGCGCTATCAATGAACTGGCACATGTGGCATTCACCAGTTCTGACTACAGTACCTTTAATTTCCTGCAGTGGTACGTGGCTGAGCAGCACGAAGAGGAAAAGCTGTTTAAAGGCATTCTGGATAAAATCGAGCTGTTGGATAATGATCGCAAGCTACTGTTCTTTATAGATAAAGACCTACAGGCGATGGCGCGTGGTGGCAAGCCAGGCTCGATTATGGAGCCGGGTGCTTAGGCATCGAGATTTGTAAGACAATTGAAAAAGGAGCCGAAAGGCTCCTTTTTTGTTTTTGTTGAAGTGCGTTTACTTTATCTTGCGGCGAGTGAGCGCTAGCCCAAGTAGTGCCAGTAGGCTAACCAGTCCTGTTGAACCACCTGCATCAACATCATCCCCTTCGTCCCAAAAAGCAGCTGCTTGGTAGCTGCAGCGCAATTGAGCTTGCTCGGCCGGGGCCGCTAATAGGGTGAAGTCTGTGAGTGTTACTGATGATGGCGTTGCTAACTGATAAGGGTCTTTAAAATGGAATTTGAGGGTGTGTTCACCTTCGGGGATTGTTATCTGCATCGATTCGCCAACGCAGTTGCCACTTAAGTTTGTAATAATATTTCCATCCATGAATACGCTGAGTTGGGTATAGCCACTGGCCCCTGTTAAAACCGCAGAATAGCTGAGTGTTGCCGGGCCTGTCAGGGTTCCGCGAAGGTAACTATCGTAAGAGCTGTCGTTAGAATGCTCAATACCTGCCGCTATTGCGGTCCAGTTGTCTATATTGCCGACGGTCCAGTTTTGAAATGCGGGCTCCCAGCTTTCAATGCCTGGCACCGCGCTTGCGGCGTAAACCAAAAGATCGATATAGTAATTTCGGGCCTCATCTCCATGGCTTGCTCTCACAATAAGATCGTCATGATCATGATGATATGCAGGGCGCTCCACTGTCAGTAAAATTGAGCAGCTTGCTGAAGGCGTCAGTACGGTGCAATCATGGCTTACAAGTCCAAAAGCGCTATTAGTATCAGCCGATTGCAGGCGGACCTCTTCAATTGTCACCTCTTCATCGGAGTGGTTGGTAATCACCTGAGTGTGCTCTATCTGATCTGTTGCTTGGTCCAGAAACCAGGTCTGGTCGTCCCCTACATCCAATACTGGCTTGTAAACAAGGTCTGCCTTCACCTGCTCTATCCAGTCGAGATAATCCCCTAAGCGGGTGAATATGCCCATGTAGTTGTAGCCATGGGATACCAGCGCAGCGTAGTGATATTGTCCATCTATAAAAACAAACGCAGGTGTGCCGCTATCGCCCGGCGCAGGTCCCCTAAATTGCTCGCCTCCGCACAAGTAATTGCTGGCATTGAATCCGCTTGGTGCAGTGACCTGTGCAACGTCATTGCAGGTTGTTTCGTCGGCTATCTCAATGTCAGCACCCTGCAGTTGGTAAGCGGGTGTATAGCTTTCGTAACTGGTCGAGCCCAATCCTAAAATCTGTAGCCTTTCACCGGGCTGAATTTGCGCATCCAATTGTTCGGTGATAACCGCTACTGAAGGCAGTTCTTTTTTGCTGAAGGTGTTGCTGAGCCTGTACAAGGCCAAATCTGCGATGTAAAGCCGCTCATCATAATCTGGGTGGATGATGGATTCGAAAAGTTTGAAGCAGTTGTTTTCGCCGGCACTTCCTGAGCCGCCTATACAGGCGACCGATTCATCTGCTGGCGCTAGGTCGACGCAGTGGGCTGCAGTGAGTACCAAACCATCACCGATATAGGCGCCGCCACAACGGTGGTCAGATAAGCCATTGTCTGTTATTTGGCGTAGGCTGACTGTAAAGGGCCAGTCTTGATCGCTAACGGTTTCTCCGCCGACAACGGCGATGGCAGGTTGGCTTAAAAATACGAGCAGTGCGGTACTGAAAAGCGAGAGAAATTTTTTCATAACATCCTTGGTTATCAATCCATTAGGTATTGATGGGATGCTAAAGCAAACAATAAACCCCTGACTATGCCAGGGTCTTTATTTTGTGCAGAGAATCACTTAGCCACGCAGGTCACAGACGTTTCAGTGTATATACAAAACCGAGTTGTTCGGTTTTCATTGCTCGCTCGGAAAGTTCCAGCACGGTGATCTGGAAGTACCCGAGATCGATAATATTGTTTTCAAGGGTATAGGGATCTGCAGGCATGGGTTTGTTATCCAGCCAAACGATCCATTGGCAATCTTTGAATTCCCAAAGATCGTTGCGAGGCTCTCCCTTCTGGCCGTTGATTGCGGTGATCACCCACTTGCCTTGAAGTGCTGATTTATCAATAGCCTGACAGCAAAAAGGCAACAGTAATAGGCTGAATATCCACAACGTCCTTATTATCATTATTGTCCCTTTCATGTTGTGGGCACATCTTCCTGCTTTGGCCCGTTGTTGTTTAATCTACCAGTATCGCTTGCAGTATCCCTGCCGTGAGTGAGGTCCCGCCTTCAACGACTGTCCCTTTACCCGAGCGCGCTAAATCTTTCAGATCCAAAGGAACAGGCTCATCCGGAGTTACAAACAACACAGAAACCCGACTCTTTTTGCTGCTGACAAATTTCTTGGCCAGGTTTAGGGTCGCATTTCGTTCTTCTGGGTAACCCGTCGCATCCGTGATCACCACTATCATGCGCTGTTCTACTTCCGGACGCCATTGACTGCTTACCGCTTGCTTTAATCCGGCGTACAGCGCTTCAGGGGTATCGTCGTTACGGCCGCCACCTATGCCATGCCTGAGCTGCAGTGAATTCACAAACTGGCGCAGACGATTAAAGTTCTGAGGTGAGTCAGAGATTCTTCGCAGCGGATGCACCGTCACGGGCCGCTGATACTGGCGGTCACCATAGGCCACAATGCCTATGCCAATTGAATTAGAGAGCTTGTCCGTGACACTGACAAAACTCACTATTTCCCGTTTCAAAGCGCTCAGTGATTTGCCCATGCTTCCGGTCACATCCAGCATAAGCACCAGGTCCATATCCGGAAACTGAGTTTTGCTGCCGGGAACGGGTTTAGGCTCAGGTACAGGTTTGGGAATAGGGGCGGGTTTGGGAACGGGTACTGGCTCCGGCTTTTCCGCCAGTAGTTTCAACGCTTCGGCCAGTTGCCGTTGCAGTTCTTCAATGGTGGCGGACTGAGCATCAGCGCTTGCGTTGGCATCTTCCAGCGCTTGTTTCAGCGCATCTGTATCGGCGCTGTCACCGGTATGGGGAAAGTAGGGAAACAACAGGATCGCAATCAGGATAAACGCCCCCATACCTGAGGCAAACAGATCCAGCGCAGACATGCTGAATATGTTGATCTCCCGATTGCGACGCTGCATCGCTTAGCCCTGTGACACCAGTAGTTTTACATCACCTAGCTGCAATTGCGCGTCCAATGGCAATGCGACAGGTTTAAAGGGTTGAACCACAACGCCATTGACACGGGTGCCATTGGTTGAGTTCAAATCTTCAATAGTAAAGCCATTGGCATCACGCTTGATTCGAGCATGACGACGTGACACCGAGTTATCATCAAGCATCAGGTCAACAAGTTGAGGATGGCGACCAATACTGCAGCCTTTGGGATTTGCACTCAGCAGAGCTGCGGTAACTTGAAGACAGACACTGTCTGATTGACCTTTAAATCCCGACAGTACAATGCCACCGGCCCCTGCTGCCGCAAGCTGTGGACTTGGCGCATGTACAGGTGCTGGGCCCGGATTACTGGCCGGCGTGACGGGAGGTCGCGCAGGCGCTGAACCTCTGAATCGTTGGCTTAATGGCTCAACCACCTGATGTACCACTTGCGCTGCCTTTTGGCGATTTCCTTTGACAGCCAACAGCAGGGTTATCACCAGTAGGCCCGCCATGATGGAGCCCGCCAGCAATACGTTGTCGATCAGCCAATTAAGTTGTTTGTCGCGTTCGCCAAGCTGTTCATCCATCTGCTGGCGCAGTTCAGCTGCTTTCAATTCGGCCTCTCGAGCGCGCTGCTCGGCAAGTTCGGCGGCAGACTTTGCAGTCAGCGCATCTTTGCGAGCCTGTGCATCTGTGCCATCGCCTGAGCCTGTCACACATTCGCTATTGTCGCGAATGTAGTCAATGCCACGGTCTTTAAGAATGGCTGTCAGTTCCGATGCATGAGAAGCCCAAAACGCACCGTGACCAGCTTGTGCCTTAATGGCCATGGTGTTGGTGCCAACTATGCGGCCACAGGCGTCAAGCAGCGGGCCGCCGCTGTTTCCAGGGTTTACCGCGGCATCATGCTGGACAATCTTTAATGAGCGAGAGCCGCCCCAGGAGCCGGTATAAATACGGCTGACAGTGCCCTCAGTCGCTGTTGCCTGAATGGCATGGCTGCCGCCAGGCGCCTGGTCTGAAATGCCCGGATAACCAAAGGCATATACCTGGTCTGTTTTATTCAAACGACTGTCGTTGATCGCTATCGGGTGACCGTTGATCCCTCTCACTCGAATAATGGCAAGGTCCAAGGCCGGGGAGTCAATAATGACCTCTGCCTCAATCCGCTGCTCATCGTTGTGAGTGATAATGAATAGCTCCTGGTAATCTTCAATAACATGGTGGTTGGTCGCGATATAACCGTCTTTATTCAACAACGAACCGGTACCTGTGGAGGTTCCATCCACCATGATATTAACGATACGCACTACGCCACGTTCGAGTTTATCTACCCCCTTCAACGCGGCATACGCGGGCTGAAGCAGCAGCCCGAGTAGCGCGGTGAAAAGGAGTATAGGCTTGAGGGATAGCTGCATAAGAGTTACGCCTGTCTCAGTTCAAACATCAGGGTACCGAACTGCACTCGGTCACCAATCTGGACAATATGAGGCTGTTGCGGAGGCAGCGTTACACCATTGATGGCGACGCCATTGGTGGACGCCAAGTCTTCAATCATCAATTGCTGACTGACCCAGATCACTCGTGCATGCTGACGAGATATCTCGCTATGGGCGACAACTAAGTCTGACGAATTGGGGTTACGGCCCAGAACTAAACCTGCTGCTGAGTTACCCAGGCTGCTGCCCTGGATACGCACGGCCAGGGAGGCAGACTCCCCATCAATACCTACCAGGATCAGGTCTGGGATAGCAGCAATGGCTTGCTCCTGCGCGGCTTTCGCTGCCAGGTTTTGCTGAGCCTGTTGCAACTCTTCTGCGGTCATCTGCTGCTGTTGCGCCAACTCCGAGGCTTTGCGCTTCTTCAGCTGTAACAGGATGATCAGTGCCAACACAACGACGGCCGCACCAATACCGCCATAGAGCATCCACTGTTGTTGCTGTGCCTGTTTCGCTTTGGCGGCTTCCAGCTCGGCCTGTTGCGCTGTCAGCTTGGTTTCCAGCTCTGCCGCTTTGGCGGCGGCTTCTGCTACCACAGCTTTTTGGGCGTCAATTTCTGCACCCAAAGCGGCACGTTCTTCATCGGAGGCATCTTTGAGCTGCTTCTGCTTCTCTTCCAGCTCCGCCAGTTTTTTCTTGGCTTCGGCTGCCTTTTTAGCTTCTTCGGCACGCTTTTTAGCGAGCGCATCACGCTCGGTTTCTAACGCTTCGAGCTCTGCTCCCAGGTTCTTTTCGGTTTCTTTCAGTTTGGTCTCTGTGTCCGCCAATGCTTCTTCCGCTCGTCGGGCTTGTTCGGCAGCAGAGAGGCAAACCTCTTTTGCCACAGTGGCTGCAGCGTAGCTTTTACTCATTGCCTGAACTTGTGCAAGAGGGACGCTGAAGCCACTACCCTCTTTGCTGGTAAACAGGCTGGCATCAGGATCAGGCACGTTGATGCCAATCAGCTCGCCACAGTTGTTCACCAAGGCGCCACCATGACTGGCATCTTTAAGAGGGATGTTATGAACGATGTAACGTTTGCCACTATCTTTGTCGTGGACCAGCTTGGTAATGCTGCCGATGCCGAATCGAAAGGTCTTGGGTGCTTTGTCTTTATCGCTGGCTAAGCGCAGCGCGCCAACTGCACGCCCCTGTTCAGACTGCTGTTTGGCGACGGTCAGCGCCGGAGCATCCAGCCCTTCTACGCGAAGCAGGGCAAGGCCCAGCTTATCGTCCTGATTCACCCTGATGGCTGCCAGTTCCGCGCCCGTTGCATCGACCACAGTAAATCTTTGTCCTTTTTCCAGCGCGTCGCTGCCGGTCAGTACATACCCTTTGGCAAGGACAACGGCAGTCGCTTCTGCTCGAGGGTTATCGTTGAGATAAACCTTGAGCACCAGGCTGCTATCCAGCAGAGCTTTGTTAGGAATGTCAGCTGCCATGGCCGAACTGGCCAGCAAGGCGCCTATCAACAGAGTGAACAGTCGTTTCATGATCGTGCTTCCATTACTCGTTATTCTTTTCTTGCTCAGCCTTTGGCTCTATCGGGCTGGGCGCTTCATCTAACTTTTTTGTATCCGTGTCATCATCAACGGCCATATCTGATTTCTCAGGCGCCGCTTCTGCCTGGTCAGCCCCTTTCTGCTCATCCAGGTTTTCTGCTTCTGGTGCCTCTGGCTCGGGCATCAGTTCGGGAGAGGCCTGTTCAGGTTGTGGGTCTGTGACTAACGGCTTCAGATCTGCAGGAGCTGTGTCCTGCTCAGGCGTCAGATCGGTATCAGCTTCTGGCTCTGAGACAGGAGCATCGCTTATCTCTGCTGGGGTTGTGTCAGTGGCTGGCACCATCGGTTCTGGTACAGGCTGCATAAACCAGAGTACCGCTGCCATCGCGAACACTAAGCCCACAGCATAAAGTGTCATGCTGCTACTGCTACCTTGTTTGGGTTCAGGTGCGGCACTTCCCCCAGAGACAATGCTGGCCACCACTGCGGTTGCGTTATCCTGACCAGGACTTTGGACATCATGTACCGCGCCGAGCAGTGCGCGTACGCCTGCCGTCGGATCTGAGTTGTGTGTCGCCAGTTGGGTGGCGATTTCCGTCTCAGCAAGGGTTTGCACGCCATCACTGGCGAGCAGGATCTGGTCTCCCTCTTTTAAAGGGAATGGCGTATCAGGCTGGTCAACCAGAGATAGCTGATCACCGCAAAGTGCGGAGCGTAATGCGTTTCGCCGACTGTCGGTTGCAAGCTCTTCTTCGGTCATACGGCCAAGTTCAACCAACCCCTGCAATACAGGTAGCATGGAGTGGTCGTCATTAAGGCGATGAAGCTGTCCGTCACGGAGCAGCCACATGGGAGAATCACCAACACTCACCCAGGTCACTGATTGATCTGCGACCACAGCTGCCAGCAGCGTGCATCCCATACCTTCGTGGCCAGGGTTCTCATCTATATGCTGGGTGATTGCGTCGTTGGCTGCATAGAGCGCATCTCGCAAGATCACACTTGCAGGAGCACCTCCATCTTTGGCCTGTTGGTAATGGGCGAGGAAGGTATCTTTGGCCAATTGGCTGGCGGTATCTCCCGCAGCGTGACCGCCCATACCGTCTGCCACCAACAGCAGAAGATCACCTTGGTCATTGATCTGCCAATGACCAAAACTATCCTCTTGATAATCACGAGCCCCCTGGATCTGGGCGCCCGCCATCAATGGCGTATCAGCCATAATTATGACTTCTCCTGCCAGTCAAAATCAGGGCCACAAAGCGGCATGAATTTCAGCTCTGTTGCACCAATGGTGAGTTCTACACCTGGCTTCAGTTCGGTTGGGGTCAGCACGGGTGCGTCGTCCATGTAAACCAGATTTGTGCCACCGCCTTGTTGCAGATAGAACTTGCGACCCTTGGGATCGTAGGTGACCAAAGCATGCTGCTTGCGTGAGATTTGGTCGTCACCAAAGTCGAGGATCACACGCTGGTCCTGATCACGACCTATGGCGTTAACACCGTATCCCAAGCGCAGAGCGTGTCCCATACCTGGACCGCCGGTGATCACCAGCCAGCCTGATAGCGGGTCTGCCATGGCGTCCCCCTGAGGCTCGATCGGTGCAGACACAGGAGCGCCTGAGGCAGCTGCTGTGGTTTGGCGCCCTGGGCGAAATACTCGGGTTTTTGGATCACCATCAGCGGGTGTCGCTGCAGGAGCTTGTCCCTGAGGGTTGCGCGATGTTGGCGCGTCAAATGCGTTTTCACCTGAGACTGGTGGCGGTGTTACGCCAGGACGACTGACAGACGTCGGGGTATCAAGCGGATTGCCATTTCCTGTTGTCTGCTGTGGAGCTGGCTGATTACCTCTTACTACTTGAGTGGGTTGCTCCAGCGGATTGCTGGCTTGTTGGGTCGGATTATCAATGATGCGACCATTCTGATCTCGATAGACGGGCATGTTACTCCCCCTGACGTTCGTAAAGTCTGTTAATAAGGTTGTCCAGGCAATATTGCCCAGATAAATTCAAGGCGCGTTCTTCCCGGCCTTGTGCCACATGGGTGACAAGTACAAGTATCGCTGACATCAGCAGTGCCAGCAGTGTTGTGTAAAATGCGAGTCCCAAACTGAGTGTGACTTGCTTAAGAAGCTCCGGGTCATCGAATTTTGGTGCGGCACCCGCGTCGGCCAGTGCAAGCGCAATACCAACCACAGTGCCAATAAAACCTAGTGTTGGAATCAACCAGCTGATGTAACGAACAATGTTGTACCTAAGGTCAATTTCATGCTGATAAAGTTCGAGGCTGGAGTTAAATATGGTGTTGGCCTGCGAAAGTGAGCCGCTGCTTTGGAATTGCAGGATCACTCGTCTTAACAGGCGAGGTAAAAAACAGTCCGGTGCGATGGTTTGTAGTCTGGAGTAGAGAGCTCCCAGATCTCTCCCGAGTAGCATGGTCTGTTCATCTTCGGGTAGTAACTGCAATGAAAGCTGGCGCTCCTCTTCACTGGCTGCATCGAGGCGAAACCACAGTTCCGCCATGCCAAATGCAAATACCAGCCACATTAATACAGGAATGGTGAACGGGTAGGGCAGCATGCGACTATTTCTGTCCAACAGAAAACCTGCAATGCTGCTCTCTGGAGGCAGCGTAAAAGAGAGTAGGGTGAGGATCACAACGGCTGCGCCGCAGCAATATAGCCAGTACTCCTTGCGCTTCAAGATAGCACCTCACCAGTATCTGGGCGCCGTTGTGGGCTGGGCAACTGTTGTAGCAGTTGCCCCACGGTAGTGGTGACATTGCCGAACCTCACCGCATGGTGAGACTCAACAAAGGTTTGAGTGATTCCTTGCCACTGCCCCTGTTTATCAACAAACGTACCGTTGGTACTTTTGCAATCGCAGAGGTAGTAACGCCCGTCGGCAGCTCTTACCAGCTCAGCATGACAACCGGATACAGATGGGTCCTGCAAAGTGACATCATTGCTGGATCTTCGACCGATACTGAATGCGCTTACTGGCATAGCTTCCTCTCCAATCTAGTAATTATCCTGAACGTTTGCCTTGCTTCCAGCTTCATGAACGTTCTGTGAGCCACCCTGGAAGAAACGGTTGCCCGTGACGATTGGCGCAGCATCCTCGTGGATATAGATCGTGGGATATGAATCGTCTTCGTCATAACCTACGTTATAGAACTTGTTACCACGATAGGTGCCGCTGGCTTCTTCACGAATATTGATCCCGTTGCCACCGATATTGCGTAACGTGTTGTTAATTACCAATGGGCTGGACGTGTCGTAGATGGTTAAACCGAAGCCATCGACTTCGTTGCCTTCAAAGCGCGGACTGGCAGAGCCTTCAACCCATAGTGCCCAATTCACCAACCCGGTCAGTTTGCTGTTTTTAATCACAGGCTGAGCCTGTTCTTGAATTAAGAATACACGGCCTGCAGGGCTCTTAACGTCCAGTCCTAACATGGTAGGGGTCGCCGTTCCTGAGATAGACACGACAAAGCTTTCGCCAGCTCGGCGTATCACATTGTTCTCGTAACTGCCTTTGGCAGAGCCCTTAATCAAGAAATGGTTCGAGCTGTTATTGGTAAAGCGGTTACTCTGAACCTTAGGTGCTGAACGCTCCCTAGAGACAAATACCGGCTTATCCAGACCGTGGAAATGGTTGCTGCGATAAGTACCACGAACGTCACCGTAAACGTTGATGGCATTCCATGGTGTGCTATGAAAATAGTTGTCAGTAACCGTTGGTTTGGATGTGCCATTGGCCGCCAAAATGGTGGACTGGCCATTACTCAGGTCATTATTGTGAATCACCGGGCTGCCGCCAGTGATCCACAGCGTATTCTGATTCTCTTTTGTCCCAGTGTATTTCAGCGTCAGGTTTTCCACTGTCGCGTCCGCCGAAATCGCAAAGGTGTTTTCGGTTGTTGAAGTAATAATGATGCGGCTTCGATCGCCGTCACCTTTTAGTTTGATTGCCTTATTCAGAATGATAGGGCCCTGGTAACGACCAGGTTTAATCAGCAGTGTATCGCCGGTTTTGGCCGCCGCGACTGCACTCTTAAGGCTGGTGTAATCGCCTTTGCCAGAAGCATCAACGATGTAGCCACTGCGCTTAAGGTCGATTTTAGGTCCCTTGTCGCCAGACTTAGGCTTAAATTCATACCAGCCGGTATAAGTGCGGTAACCTGCTTTGCTTACTTCGACCCGGTAGCGACCAGGGGCCAGCATCATGCCATCTGTATATGCCGGGCCGATATTCAGAATACGTACTCTGGCATTAGAAGGCGTGCGTGCCACGGTGAATGGAAACTCCGTTGGCACCACTTCAGATAGCGATACCATGGGGGTCTGCGAGCCATCATGGGTGATGGTCAAGGTACTGGTTTGGAATCCATCGGCAGACACTCGGATCTCATATCGACCGTGGGGTAGTGACATCCCCTGGCTGAACAAACGGCCAGAGCCCGTCATTACAACTTTGGCGGTGCTCGGAGACAATGTCAGTTTGAGCGGCCCAGATTCAGCTTTCTTAGGTGCTACTGGATCTTTTTTCTGTACGATTTCGGCTTTTTTACCGCCACCAATATCTGGTTTCAGTTGGCTTTGTGCTACGAAGTAACCACCGACACCGACACCCACGCCAACCAGAAGGATCAGCAGTGTTTTCATGACGCCGCCACTGTTACCTTCCTGCGGTGGTGCAGAAGTCACTGGGGCTGCGGAGGATTGTTGGGCAGGTTGTGGAGCAGAGCCCTGAGAAACAGGTTGATTGGAGGACTGTCCCATCATCACTGTTGCAGCAGGTTCTGCATGACCTGATGGCGCTGGTGTTGCCGGTGGTGTCGATTCGGCAACAATACCAAGTTTCTGCTGCCACACTTCAACACTCTGTGGGCGCTGATTTTCATTAACCTGCATTGCCCAGTCGACGCCCTGTAATACGCCTGGAGCGAACTTGCCTGCGCCAATAGACTCAGCGGTAGGCATATCGGCACCGCCACGGCTTACCGTTAATGAACGGCTGACTGCATCCATCAGCTTGTCATCACCGACACCGGTAATAGCGCGGTAAGCCACCATACCCAGTGCATAGATATCGGTCCAGGGACCTAGTTGATCCATTGACTCTGCGTATTGCTCGATGGGGGCATATCCGGGAGTCAGGATCTGAGTAACACGACCGGATCGATTGCCAATGGCCTGACGTGCAGCTCCAAAGTCCAGTAACACGGCACTGCCGTCTGGGCGGATAATAATGTTGCCCGGTTTGATATCGCGGTGGATCATGCCGGCCTGATGCACCTGACGCAGACCGCTGGTGAGGTCGATCAAAAGTCGCTGTACTTCCTCATTACCGAGTACCGGTGTTGTCTGCAGTTTTTTCGACAGGGTGATCCCTTCTTCATAATTCAGCACCATGTAAGCGGTGCCGTGGGCCTGGAAGAAGCGATGCACATGATTCACATTGGGATGGGTAAAGCGTGCCAGCACCTGAGCTTCTTGTAGAAAGCGGTCCAGACCCCATTGAAAGTCATCCGCATCCTGCTGACTTTTCGGAGCAACGGTATCGCCAGCACGAACCGCAAACTCATTGGGCAAGAATTCCTTAATGGCAAACACCTTGTTCAGATAGATGTCTACCGCTTTATAAGTGATGCCGAAGCCACCGTGACCAAGAATGCCTTCAATGCGATAGTTGTCGAGTTGAAAGCCGACTGGCAGTGCGTGAATGTGGTCCATGCTGTCGCTTTACCTTAGCTAATAAGTGGAACTAACCTCCGCAGAGTCAATTTCAAAAAGCAGAGCTTAAAAGGCCTTGCTAATGACAATGATCGCGGACGGAAAACCAATGTCACTCAAGCGAAGCACGCTTAAGTTAATAATTTGTTAAATATTGTTCGTATTTTGCGCTATCTGGTCAGACATGCCAATGCTTATAGTTAGTTTTTTCTAATGCGCTGGCACCAACTGTTCAATCTATTTATAACGCCGAATCGTCTCGCTGAATTACTAACTTGCTGATTTTGTGATCCTAAGAGGCTCAAATTTATCTCTTTTAAGGCCATTAAACGTTAACTGCTGACATTTGGGGCAATCTGAGAAATCAGTTTAGGGAGATTCACAGTACTTCCTGCTCGGCTACCCGTACTCAACATAGTGGCGTAAAATGTCGTGTTTTTTAGTAAGTGATGAGTTGGACCTTCCATGGCTGAGCAAGCAGATGTAATAGTGATAGGTGCCGGTGCTGCGGGCTTGATGTGTGCCGCCGAGGCGGGCAAACGGGGGCGTCGCGTATTACTGCTTGACCATGGTAAGAAAGCAGGGCGAAAGATCATCATTTCCGGCGGTGGCCGCTGTAATTTCACCAATATGTACGCTGAGCCATCTAACTACCTCAGCCAGAACCCCCATTTCTGCAAAGCCGCATTGGCTCAATATACCCAATGGGACTTTATCGCCATGGTTGACCAACATGGCATTGCTTATCACGAGAAAACCCTGGGCCAATTGTTCTGCGATGACAGTGCGCACCAGATTGTCGACATGTTGCTCAAAGAGTGTGATGACGCAGGCGTTGAGCTCAAACTGCGCACGGAGATCCTGGCCGTGGAGAAGACTGACGTGGGGTTTCAGCTCAAAACCAGCCAGGGTGTATTTGAGTGTGAATCGCTTGTCGTCGCCACCGGTGGCTTGTCGATGCCTAAGTTGGGAGCCACTCCGCTGGGTTATCAGATCGCAGAACAATTTGGTCTGAATGTTTTACCCACACGTGCGGGGCTAGTGCCATTTACACTGCATCCGGAACAGAAAGAGGTACTGGCTGAACTCGCAGGCATCAGTGTCGATAGTTACGCTACTGCCGAGGATGGCACTGCATTTAAAGAAGCGATGTTGTTCACTCATAGAGGCCTGTCTGGTCCATCCGTGCTGCAGATCAGCTCTTTTTGGCAGCCTGGAGAGCCTGTCACTTTTGACCTCAGCCCTGACGAATCACTCGTCGACTGGCTGCTGGAGCAGGCGAATAGCCAACCGCAACTTACGCTGAAAAACGCACTGTCCAGAAAACTCCCGAAACGCATGGTTGAAACCTGGCTGGATATGCATCAACTGGGAAATCCAGCGATCGGCCAGATCAGCAACAAACTTAAAGAGAAGTTACAGAGTGTACTGCATGAGTGGCAGATAATTCCCGGCGGGACTGAAGGGTATCGTACGGCTGAAGTCACCTTGGGTGGTGTTGACACCAACGAACTTAGCTCAAAAACCATGGCCGCTAAAAACGTGCCCGGCTTGTTTTTTATCGGCGAAGTGGTCGATGTGACTGGCTGGCTCGGGGGCTACAACTTTCAGTGGGCATGGAGTTCTGGCTGGCTTGCCGCGCAGCATGTCTAGCTGCATTAGGCTAATGAATCGATTGGATTTTTCATTGTAATTTTGTGATGGCTAATTCAGTATAAGTGCTTCATTCACACGGGAAGTGAGAAGTATGACTCGCGTATATTCTAAAGTTATCAGCGCGCTCGCCGCGTCTAGCCTACTTGTTTTCAGTTCCGCGTACGCTGCACCCGATAAGGCTCGCAGCGCCAAGCCAACCCCAAAGATCATTGACGGCACACTGTCCCCACAAGGCCAATGGCCATTTATGACTGCCCTTGTTAGAGGTGATGATCAAATCAGCGTATGGAATGGGCAGTTTTGTGGCGGTAGTTTTATTGGGGATCGTTACATCCTTACCGCTGCACACTGTGTCATCGACGAGGCACCTGAAGATATCGACGTCGTAATTGGCGTGCAAGACTTGACCTCTCAACAAGCGGAGCAAAGTCGATTGCCTGTGCGTGCAATCTATCTCCACGCAGACTATGACCAGGTGACGTTACAGAACGATATTGCGGTGTTGGAATTACAAGCATCACAAGATCTACCTGCAGTATCGCTGGCAACCAATACAGATTTGGCAAACTTAAATTTGGGTGAACTGCTTACTGCGATGGGGTGGGGCAATCAGCAGCCGGATAGCAGTTTACAGCCAATTTACCCTGATGCCCTGTTTGAAGTTGAGCTGCCTTATGTCAGTCGATATGAGTGTCAGGATCAAGGTGGTGATTTTGCTCAGATAGGCGAGGAGACTATTTGCGCCGGTTATGGACCAAATTCTTTCCGTCAGGAAGATACCTGTCAGGGAGACAGTGGTGGCCCGTTGGTTGCTGGAGGAGCTTCAGAACCTGTGTTGGTCGGCTTAACCAGCTGGGGAGACGGCTGTGGGCAAGCCTATGGTGCGTATACTAATGTCGCTCATTTCTCTACCTGGTTGGAGAAAGTGACTTCCGATCTCAGGTTTATGCCATTTGAACAATTAGGTTATGTGGCCCAGGGGACCTATCAGCACAGTTTTACTTTGCTGAACGATGATAGTGTTGCCATTGATGTGCAGTCGGTGTCGGTTGCCCAACGCAATCTTAGCAATGTGGTGACGGTGTCAGATAGCTGCTCACTGGCAAGCAATGGCGGTCAGGCATTGGCCGCGGGTGAACAATGTGAGGTGGTTGTTGAGTACACGGTCAGCGTTGCAGGTGAAAGTGAGCTGGAAGTGACTTTCGAGACTAATCATCCTCAGGCGGGAACCGTCAACTCTCTAGTCCGCATGTCGGTGCTAATAGAAGAAGCAACGGACATTGGTGCCTATGTTGACAGCGCGCTGGGTGACTGGTTTAGCAGTGATTATCCGTGGCAGGTACAGACGACAGACAGCACCGTAGGTAATACGGGACTGATGGCAGGCTCTATCTCAGATGGTCAAGAATCGGTGCTGGCGGTTAAGGTTGCAGGAACGGGCACCTTAACGTTTGATTACCGTGTCAGTAGCGAAGAGGACTACGACTTCTTTTATGTCTATGTAAATGAGTCCACAGAGTTGACTCGATCTGGTATCGATAGTGGTTTCAGAAGTTTTTCCATTACATTGGATGAAGCT
Source organism: Corallincola platygyrae (assembly GCF_039544265.1). Lineage (NCBI taxonomy): Bacteria > Pseudomonadati > Pseudomonadota > Gammaproteobacteria > Alteromonadales > Psychromonadaceae > Corallincola > Corallincola platygyrae. The sequence goes on from NZ_BAABLI010000015.1 coordinate 168,977, forward strand.
GAGACTCTGGTACAGTTTGTCTACAGCAAGGACGCCAGTGTCAGCGAAGGGGCCGATACCGTTTATATTGATAATATCCGCTTCACCTCAGACAACGAACAACCGGAAACACCCCCTGTAGACAATGATGACTCTGACGTTGTTGAGACCAGTGGCGGTGGAGGCGGTGGTAGCACAGGATTCCCTCTGTTATTCCTGCTCGGTTTTGTGCTGTTGGTTCGCAATTCGCTGGTAAAGGGAGCCAACTGATGGGTTTGATTAAAACGTTGGTCACTGCGACTAGCCTAGCGCTGCTATCCGCCTGCGCATCAGACGCGGATATTGAGTCTGCCAATGTAGATAGCAGCAATCACGAAACGCTGGTGGCCGCCAGTGTCAAAGTTGAAGGTGTTTACTTCTCTGCAATCAGCACCGGCTGCAGCTCGACGAAGAGCTTTATGTTGGATGTGGTCAGCATTGACGCCGACAGCGCCGATCTTGCCGTGATCCGTATCGAGCCTGATCGCTGTAAGCGGGTGCCGTTTGTTGATTCCTTCACCTTACCGTTACCTGCTGCGGTTAAAGGACTCTCTATTCAGGTGGTCAACCCTATAGACCCAGCCCTTAAGGGTGGTAAAGGAAAGCCAAGTCGCACCAAATAGTGACATCGTAATAAAAAAGGAGCCTGACAGGCTCCTTTTTTGTTTTAGTCCCTGTCTTTTGGGGGGGGCAGCATAAACTGTCACCTGATTTCTGCCCTGATGTTTTGACTGGTACATGGCTTTGTCTGAACGGTGAAGGATATCTGTTTTGCAGGTATCCGAGTCATTAAACAGACAGATACCCGTGCTGATGGTTGCAGCTACTTTTTGTTGGTTGTGGACAAATGGATTGACTTCCACCGCTTTTCTCAGGCGTTCCGCCAGCTCAACAGCCTGCTCTGGTGATGTTTTTGGCAGAATTGCCGCAAATTCCTCGCCCCCCAATCTGCCTACAATATCGGTGGACCGCAGGTGGCTTTGGCACTGAGCTGCGACATGTTTCAGGACCTTGTCACCAACCAAGTGGCCAAATCTGTCGTTCCAGCGTTTGAAATGATCGATATCGATAGTGAGCACCGTCGAGTTGCTGCCATTGAGCTGAAACTTCTCAAAATAGGAAGAGAGCTTGGCCAGAAAAGTGCGTCGATTATATAGCTTGGTCAGCTCGTCTCTTTCCAACAGATACTGAATTTTTTGCTCCATCTCGACCTTCTCTGAGATGTTGCGGGTTATCCACAGTACTGAGTCAAATGCTTCACCATTTAAAGCTAATGGCGTGATTTTCCCCTCGTACCAGATGGTGCGTTGTAGGTTTACATCCGAATTGAATTCGGGGTTCAAGTCTGAGGGTTCGACCGAGTGCATGATCACTTCGGTGCGTCCAAACGTGATCGCCTGCTCTATGTGGACAAGCAGCTTCCGAGCCAAAGACTTGGATACGATCTCGGTAAGATTGAGCCCGATTAATTTTTGGTAGTCGAAACTGGGAATTGATTCGTCATTACCCACATAGAGTTCGATACAGGTTCCATCTTTAGAGAAAACAAAGGCGTTATCGGGCAATGCGTTGACGATAGCCTTGGCGCGTCGGAGCTGATCTGTTTCGCTATTGGGTGTTTGGTTGTTCAAAAGAGTGTTTGTCCTGTTGAATCAAGCCTACGACTAACGTCTTTGAGTATAACTTACAACGAAGCCAAACCGGAGGTCTTTGATTCATATATGATTTAAACACATCAGAATGTGAGTTTTGGTAGCTTGGATGGGTTTATATGTTTGAGTTCGACAACCCTGGTCGGCGCCAAAATTTCACTTACATTTCACCTCTACCAAGATAAAGTGATGCACACCTTTAAGGCCGGAGATGCCCTGTGAAGATACTGCTGATTGAAGACAACGCAACGATCGCCAAACAGATCGTGGAGTTTTTGTCTGGTCAGCATTGGCAGGTGGATTACGCCCGTGACGGCGAGCAGGGCATTGCGCTGGCGTTGAACGATATCTTTGACGTTATATTGCTGGATCTGAACCTGCCAGATGTGGATGGCCTTGATGTCTGCGAGGCGATAAAACAACAGGCGCAGGTTGTTCCACCCATTCTAATGCTGACGGCGCGGGGCAGCTTTGAAGATAAATCGGCCGGTTTCCATCGTGGTGCCGATGACTACCTCACCAAGCCATTTGACCTTCGAGAGTTGGCGTTGCGTTGTCAGGCGTTGGCAAGGCGCAGCGAACTGCATCAAAGCCAAACCATCGACGTGGGTGAGTTAACACTGGATCTTTCCAATAAAACCGCCTGTCGTCAGGGGCAGCCGCTGCAATTGACCAGTATCGGATTTCAATTGTTGGCGCTACTGGCAAAAAGCTATCCGCAACCCGTCTCTCGTGCCCTGATTATTCACACCCTGTGGGCGGATGAACCGCCTGACAGTGACGCGCTTAAGTCTCACATCTACTCGTTACGCAAATCACTGGATAAACCGTTCTCGTCTGCCATGTTGAAAACAGTAATGAATCTTGGCTATCGGCTGGAGGTAAGCAGTGATGCTGATTCGTAGTATTAAACATGCCGCCGTGCTGATGTTTGTCAGTTTTACGCTAGGTTTAACCCTCTTGTATCTGGCCCTGGCAGTTGTGGCTGCGTTTATAGTCGAAGATGCGTTGATCTATCGCCTGCTTGCCAGAGAAGCTGCTCAGATAGAGCACCAATATCGACAGACCGGAGTGTTAGTGGAATCAGGGTTAGATTTTATTCAGGTGTATGCCAAAAAAAGTGCCTTGCCGACCTTCGCACAACAAGCGTTGGCTGACGGCATCACAGACAACGAGATCTTTACCTCCACCAAAGAGCATTACCATATAAAAACGCTGCGTTTAAAGCAGGGTAAGACGGGCTACTTACTGGCTGAGGTCTCGCCGTTGCTCATCGTTACCAATACACCACGGATATTCACTGTGTTCCTGTTCGGGCTGGGGATTACCCTGGTCATTGGCATTTTTCTCGCGTTTAAGATGGCTTCGTTTACGGTGCGTCCGGTGATGGCGATGACGAATGCAGTAAAAAACAAGCAACCCTTGCCCCACCTGAAACATGAATTGGGTTACCTGTCTGACACATTGCAAAACGCATTTGATGAGCAATCCCGAAGTCTGCAGCGGGAGAAGGATTTTACGACCGATGTTAGCCACGAGCTGCGAACACCGCTTACGGTATTAAACAACACCATTACCCTGGCAGAACAGCGCGGCTTTCAGCCTGAGGATATTGTTCAACTGAGGGATGCGGGCAGGCAGATGCAACACACGGTAGAGGTGTTGTTATCCTTGGCGAGAGCTGAATCAGTTGCCAAACAAACCTGCCAACTGCGACCCATGATTGAGCAGGTAGGTATGACCTGCGCTTTGTCACAAGGCATAGAACTGGACCTCTCACTGGAGGTCGCCGATGACTTTGTGGTGGATGCAGATCCCAGCCTGCTGACATTGCTGCTAACTAACCTGATCAACAATGCTATCAGCCATGGGTCTGATAACCAGCTGACCATTGAGGCCAATGAAAACCAGCTGCTGTTCCACAATGCAACATCCAGTTTGGCAGAGCATGAAACCAATAGCGATCAAACTGACTCAGGAGGTAAATCTCTGTTAACCGAAAGGGGCATTAAAGGTGAGCAGAGTCAGGGGATCGGCCAGGGGCTTTATCTTGTGACCCGGATACTGGATGCGCTGGAATGGCGTTATCAGCTGCATCATGGCAAGGGGCAATTTTCTATCGATATTTCACTCTGATTTCACCTGACAATCGCTAATCTGCCTGCAACAAAACGGAGGCAGAACCCATGACTAAAAAGATGAAGATTTTTTCGGTGACCCTGGTCACCGTGGTAGCCATTTTGGCATCACTCTATGGCGCTAAGGTTTGGTTGAAAAGCTTGTTGCCCGACAAGTCGCATTTTGAAGCACTCAAGCGCACCCAAGTTCACGACCTTCCATACATCACCGAGGATATTCCTGCATATCGCGGCAAAATTCTGGCTGTGGTGACCAGTGTGGATCGCATGGGTGAAGATAAGACCACCGGCTATGAACATACCGAGTTGGCGCGTGCCTACTGGGTGTTTATCGCCAACGGGTTTGAGGTCGATATCGCCAGCCCGAAAGGCGGCAAACCGCCGGTGGTGATTGATGGTGAGGACATGGGCGCATATGACTACGCCTTCCTTAATGACCAGGCAATCCAGCAGCAAGTCGACAACTCCCTTCCGCTGGCGTCAATAGATCCCCTCGATTACCAAGCGGTCTATTTTGTTGGTGGCAAGGGCACTATGTTCGATTTCCCAGATAACCCAGATGTCCAACGTATTGCCAAAACTCTGTATCAACATGACCGTGTGGTCAGTGCGGTGTGCCATGGCCCTGCAGCCCTGGTAAATGTGGAGCTGGATAATGGCGAGATGCTGATCGCTAATAAAAGAATCAGCGGCTTCACCAACGAAGAAGAGTTGTTCCTGATCCCCGATGCAGAACAGATATTCCCGTTTCTGCTGCAAACCAAGTTGATAGAGCAGGGCGCTGATTTTCAAGCGGGCAGCACTTATCTGGAGCAGGTGACTCAGGATGGCAAACTGATCACCGGACAAAACCCCTGGTCAGTTTGGACAATGGCGGAGATGGTGGTCGCGGAGCTGGGTTATGAACCCAAAACCAGAGTGCGGACACCGGAGGAACATGCGGTTGACCTGCTGATGACTTACGACGCTAAAGGCTTTGATGCCGCAGTAAACATGATGCAACAGCAACCGGAGCTGTATCAGCGGATCCTGGTGGTGATGCATGGGATCCTGGCGTTTATGAAACTTGAGGTTGGTAAGGGGTTCGAACTGTTGCGCTTGGCCAGTCAGATAAAGGAGCTGGTGAGTTAATATCCGTTTCGATTGCAGGCTATTTACGAGTAGTCTGCAATCTGTCTATTGAAGTTCACTATTGGCAGTACTCTCTGCCGACGACTGCAAACGGTAACGTTCAAAAAGATGTTGGTAGCGAACAGGCAGGGTGGCGTGGCGCTTGGTAACCAGATAGACAGATTCGACAATCGGCTGGCTAAGTGGGTAGCTGCGCACTCTGGCTTGCTGGCAGGACGCCAGATAAGCATTTTCCGGTAATACGGTATAACCCAACCCTTCAGCAACCGGCATCAATAACATGCTGATTTGGTTGCTGAATCCCGATTGTTTGAGCTTCTCGAACCCCGGATAGCTGTCGGCGAAGTTGGCGCGCATCAGTAGGTTGGTATGGTATTCACCATCGGGATGGTTAATCAGCCCGAGTCGGTCCAGCGCTGCAAACCCCTCTTCCCTGTGGTTTTCGGGGACCAGCAGATGCAGTCGCTCCTGGCCAAACTGGCGGTAATTTAACTGCTCACACTCCTCATACTTAGTGACAAATCCCGCATCGATCTCGCCATTGAGCACCATCTTCTTGATCGTTTCGTTAGGCGCAAAACGAAAATCGATATTCAGATCCGGTGCCTGTTTTTGTTGAGCCAATAAAAAGGGATAAAACATCAAGCCAAAAGAGCCCGGACTGGCCAGCCTGCAACAGCCTTTGCTGGGATGGTCGTCATTCAGGTTGTTCAACAGATTGCTGTGGTCGTCAAACAGTCGCTTGGCGTAGCGATAGAGTCGTGTGCCCGGCAATGTGGGTTCAAACCGTTTGCCGTAACGATTAAGCAGCGGCGTACCATAGTACTCTTCCAACTTGCGCATATGGTGGCTGACCCCTGGCTGAGTCATGGCCAGCAAATCGGCGGCCTGAGTAAAACTGCCCGAATCCAACAAGGCGACATAGGTTCTGAGCCAAACGGGGTTAACCATGATCATCCAACTCTTTAAATGCGTATATAAAACATTATTTCATATGTGTTGTGTAAATGTTGATAATTTGATGCGTGACAGGTCACAGCGTTGAATAATTAGTGAGCAACTATTAGCGTGAAGGGATAATAAGAGGACCAAATAGAAAAGGCGGATGTCGCTGATTGCGAACATCCGCCAGAGGGAGTGGTTAAGTCATCTCAGTGAGAAACGACTAGTCGAGCAGGGTGACGCCGTATTCGCCAGTATGCACGTTGGCCCAGAAGCGATAAGTGCCATCCGTTTCGACCATCAGGTTGAACGCTGCGGGATCGCCATGCAGCGTCAGTTCGCGGTAGCCGTCATAGTTGTAGTCAGCAAACACCATGCCCCAGGAAGCGTCGTTGGCTGTGTATTTGTACCAGTGCTCGTCGCCTGCGGTCAGTGCAACGTCGATATAAAACAGCTTGCCGTCAGCCGTCGACATGTTGAATGCAGGATCGTTGGCGTTCCATTCACTCATTGAGCCAACTAGGCGCAGCGATTCCACAGTCAGCAGTGGCGTCACTGCTGGCGTGATCTCAAAGCGGTTGGTCTCCGGCCACAGGCGGATCACATGGTCACCGGTCTCATTCACCTTAAACAGGATATTGGATTCCTGCGGCAGGGCATGCAGCGCGCGGCCCCAAACGCCAGCGGCGCCAGTGCTGTCCAGTGACCAGCTTTGGTTACTGCTGAAGTTCATCACATAGCTACCATTGCCTGCGTCACCGCCGTCGGTTGCAAGTGGCACGGTAAGCACCCAACTGCCGTCGTCCTGTTGTGTCATCTGGTGAGCGTCGTCCGTGGGGTCCCACGCATTGGCAACCACACTGCCATTGACCTGATAACTGGTGATCTCGTCGTTCAGTACTTCGACAGCAGGCTCGATATGGTAAGTCGCTGTGGTGGGGTCGACGGTGATGGTGTAGTCACCATCGGTATCTACACGAAATACCAGCGAAGCTTCCTCAACCAGGCCTACTTTTGAGTTATAGCCGTTGCCGCCCGACAGTTCTCCCGGACGGTTGTTGATGGCACCAAACGCAAAGTCAGCAATATGGTTGGCACTGAACAGGATCTGGTACACGCCGTTGCCTTCATGGCCGCCGGTCGCGGACAGCGGCATCACCTTGCTGAAGCTGCCATCGCCATTGGCGCTCATATCATGTTCGACACGGGTTTCATCCCACACTTCTGCAGGTAGGGTACGGCCGTCCACAACACGTTCTTCGGTGCCCTCTTCGTCATAGGCAAAACCATTCACCTGCATTGAACTAATCTCGGTGATCAGAGTGACTTCAGGTGAGATGGTGAAACTCTGGTCCATGGGATCAAAGGTGATGGTGTAATCACCAGCTTCAGCGACCTGAAATACAATGTTATTGCCGAGCGTATGCTGATCGCCGGTCACCAGTCTGTTTGGGCTGGTCAGGTCATGTTTGTATACCTGATCTAGTTCGTGCTCGGTAAAAAAGCGGATGGCATAGATACCGTCGCCCGCGCGACCACCTTCAGGCGAAAGTGTGTAGGTGGCAGTGAATTGATCGCCGCTGGCGTCTATTCGCGTCATGTTGTTCAGCTCGCTGTAAGGGTTCCAGCGGTCGCGATAGTTATGAACAGTACCCACCAGCTGCGCGCTGGCCAGTTGCGGGGAGATCTCTACGATCTCTGTGTCGTCATCATCACATGCAGTCAATCCGGCACTCAGGGTGAGTACCAGTACGGGCGTCCAGATTTTCATGGCCTTCCTCTAGGGTATGAATTAGAAGTTGGCGGCCTTTTTAGCGGTAATAGTGGGCAGGGTTAAATGATGGTTTTTAATTGAAACCATTACAGATAATTAAACTGTGCGAGGGCAAAAACTCTGTCGGCAGAAATGTGACCGAAACGCGCCGATTATTCTCGCCGCTATCGTTTTCTATTCCAAAACTTAATGTAACTATTTGGGGCTTCAGCGGTTTGAGCTGTGTTTAGTTGGCATGAAGAAAGTGCGTTCCCATCGCAGGCAATAACCAAGTCAGGCTGTTACCTGTCATTTGCCACTCACTATCGCCTGCCAATGGGCTGACATTACCAAGCTCGTCAAGTAACGAGCCCAGTTCAATCTCGACTTTAACCGGGGCATCCGTCAGGTTTACGCCTACAAGAATAATTTCTTCAGGTGTCGTCTTGGCCATCACCAGATAGTCGTCCTGAACGACAAGAGGCAATCGGCCGCCACGATAGAGGGCGGGATGTTGTTGTCGGGTATGAAATATTGTTTGGGATTTGCTAAGCATCTCGTCATTGAGATTGTCCCATGGCATGGGTACGCGACTGGCGTGCATGTCTGGCAAATAGGTGTGTGTGAGCGCGGTTTCGGTGCCGTAGTAGACGATCATCGGGCCGCTCAATGCTGACATGAACTTAACCGCAGCTTCTAAACGTCTCGGATCGCCGTTCATCACTGTGAAACGAGGCATATCGTGGTTGTCCAGGAACCAGGCCGGATGTGCGGTAGTCGGGTAGGCAGCACTGACGGCTTGAAGGTATTCCTCGATAAGGGTAAGCGAACGCCCGCCAGCAAATACCCGCTCAAGGGCATAGCGGGTGGGAAACTCGATCAGCGAGTCGAATTGCAAGCCTATGCCGTCAACTGGCCGGTAGTGTTCGGTGAGTTCGGTAGGGGCGGCATGGTTGTCTAACCATACTTCGCCTAACACAAAGGCATCGGGTTTTTGTGCTTTTATCTCTTGGTACAATTCCGCCCAGAAGCTTTTCTCCATCCCCAGTACATAGTCGAGTCGGTAGCCATCCACATCGAACTCGTTGAGCCAAAATAGCGCCGCGTCTTTTAGAAAGCGCCGCGTGTTGGGATCCTTTTCGTCCCAGTAACCGAAGTTGGCACCAATGCTGTCGAAAAACACCTCTTCTGGCTGACGGTTGCCCGTGGTTTTTGGTTGTAGTCCATTGGGATCTCCATTCGCCCGATCGTAGTTGCTGGCTCCATGATTAAGGGGTAGATCCAGAAAAACCTTCAACCCGCGATGATGGGCTTCATCTATTACTTGCTTGAGCAGCGCGAGACTTTTTGCAGGCTGGCCCGGGTAGGCAAGCGCACCGTTCACAGCGAAGTAGTTGGCGGGATCGTAGCCGTGAGACGTAAAGCTGGGAAAGGTGGGGCTTAGCCAGATAGCGTTCACCCCCAGCGCTTGCAGGTAATCAAGCTTGCTCAACACTCCTTGAAGATCCCCGCCAGCATAATTAGGTCCGACCCAATGCGACAGACCGACTCTATCATTGCCTGGCTCGCCGTTGGCGAAGTAGCCGACCATGATGTGGTAGATGATGAGGTGGTCAAAGGTTCGTAGTGCCTGATTATTTTGGCCTAGTTTTACCGCCAGTGCGCTTTCATCTCGGCTGCCTAGCCATAGCCTGTCAGCATAGTTGATGGGCAAGGTTAGCTCGGCTTGGTTCTGGTTTTGAGTGCTGCCTAATAGGTTCCCATTCTCGTCCAGAATCTCAGCGCCCTTGGCCTGTATATGCCAGGTGTCGTTAGTGGTGGGGACCACTTTTTCGAACTTGGAGTGGCTGCACCCTGCAAGGGTGATGATAGAAAGCAGTATGACGATTCTTATCATTGCGCGGCTCTGCAACGAGTAGTGGATAGGATTAAGCGTATAACTATAGGATAAATATAGGGTATTTGTGCGCTTGCCTAACCATGTAGCTACCAATGCCGCTAACCTCACAGAATACAGGACGAAGTCTGCAGAGGCGCCGCTGTTCTCTGGCTACCCTTCTTTGCCGTCAAAAAAGTCCTGATTAATCTTTTCGTGGAACAGCGATACGCGCATCAGTACGTTGCGCAGGTTTTGCTGCTCCAGTTCGGTCAGGTCGTTGATGGCCAGCACGTCATTCACTTTGCGCAGGTCGGTGTATTCGACAATCTGGTTCATAAAGCGCAGGTGCCAGATATGGTCGAAGATATAAACCATTTCGCGGAAGGTTTTCTGGTCAATCTCCTCCCTGGCGGCCAGCTGTTTTAACCGGGTCATGGTATTGGCTTCACGAATGTCATGTTTCAGAGCGTAGATACGGCAGAAGATCTCCATCGGTCGCAGGCAGGCTTTCAGATTGACCGATTCCACACCATCTACATTCTCGGTTTTTATCTGATTTCCTCTGTTAAGAGGCACCTTGTAAGAGAGGCAGTTTCTTGCGTAGTTGGGCAGGAACTCCGGATGACTTTGGTTCAGTGTCTGGATATGTTGCTGCAATTCGTCGACCAACGTCTTTTCACCGTAAGTCGCGCGAATATCAAAAAACACATTCAGCTCCAGAATCGAATCGGGTTCGGCCTGTTCGATCCAGTCGGTGAAATTAGCTTTCCACTCCTCCAGCGTCAGGCACCACTGGTGATTGGTGGCCATGATCAGGCCCTCGCAGTAGCTGTATCCGGCCTGATTGAGCATGCCACACACTCTTTCGGCCAGATGCAGGAAGTAGCGGCGTACGGTTTTAACGCTGGTGTCATCGGTGGGTGCCTGAAACATGATGGCGTTGTCTTGATCGGAGAACAAGGTCATATCATGGCGGGCATTGCTGCCAAACGAGATGAAAGAGAAGGGTACGGGGGGCTCGCCAAGCTCTTCGATGGTCAGGTCGATAAAACGGCAGATAGCTGCGTCGTAGGCACTGCCAATGGCGCGGCGCAGGTTGTCGGGGCGCGCGCCAGCGTCAATCATCTCCCGCACCAGGTCGGGCAGTTGGTTTAACGCCTCAACGACATGACCATGGCTGTCACTTTGGCCGATATCGGTAACGATATGGCTGGTCAGGCCCTGATAGTCGATAACCTGCTTCACCAGGCCATAGGCGCCGCCGTAGATCTTGCGAGTGATGGGGCGGAATGAGATCACGTGGCCATGTTTTTCAGAGAAGAATATCTTCGAAGAGCTCAGGATCACATCCAGCGGCTTGCCACTTTTCGTGCGCAGCTGGGCTTCAAACTCACCAGGCTCAGCGGCGTGGTTAAACAGTTCAAGCAGATGGTGTAACACGCGGCTGTTCTGCGGAGTATCGGGTAGCAGCTCACTCCATATGTCATGGGATTTGAGCTCGGAGTCACCGTAACCCACCATGCGATGCAGGCGATTGTTGGAGTAGAGGATCTCGCCGTCGGCTTCGAGGATATAGCCTTCGTTTGAGGATTCGACTAATGCCCGGTATCTGTCCTTGGCTTCATGCAGCGCCACTTCCGCGCGCTTTTTCCGGTTCTCCAGCGTGCGGCTTTGGGCCATGATGTAACCCATGATTCCTGCCAGCCCAAGGGTGATCAAAAAGAAGATAATAAACAGGGTGCGTTCGAGCTTATCTATCCCTTTCTGCACATCGTCGAAGTAGACCCCGGTGCCGACGATCCATTGCCATTCGTCGACACCTCGGACGTAACTGAGTTTAGGTGCGGTCTTGTCGGCGTCATCTTTCCACTGCCACAAGTACTCCAGGTAGCCTTCCTGGTTTGCCTTTACCAGCTCGGTAAACTCCACAAAGATCAGCTTGCCGCTTTTGTTTTCGCTATCTGTGTAGTTGGTAAGATCTGCGCCTTTGAGGTCGGCGCGGTAGGGGTGCATGACCATGCGCGGATGCATGTCAGTGATAAAGAAGTAATCCTTGTTTTCCTCACCGTAACGCATTGCTTTAATTTCTTGGGCGGCTCTGGTTTGGGCCTGGTCCCGGGTTAACTCGCCCTGTTGTTCCAATGCGATGTAGTTATCCACAATACTGACGGCAGAGGAGGTCAGTTCCTTAATCATCTGCCGTTTCTGACCCATCATCGAATCTTCTACCAGCGGCACAATGACAAAGATAATGGCGGTCACAAACAGCACTATCGCCAGTACCGTGGGCATCACGATGCGCAATCCAAAGCTGTTGATAAAGCGGTCACCGGCGGCTTCGCTATCGCGGATGCCATCGAAATACTCTGCCAGCTCCTTGGCATCCAGCACGGCGCTGAGTTCTTCGTTGTGCATCGAATCGTGGTACTTGGCTGTGAAAGTGCCGTTCTCAAAGTCGGCACGAGAGGGCAGGTAGCCGTCGTAATCGTCTTTGATATGGGTTTCCATCACGTTCTTAATTTGGCTATGTGAGTACTTGTCGCCAAACTCCTGGTAGGCCTCTTCCAGTGCCTCTTTGCAGTGCCGGAACCGGCGATGGTCGTAGGGGTCGTAGTTCATTATCTTGCCCATTCGCAGATAATGATCGAAACCGTCGTGATCGAAAAAACCGTCAATCCATTTGTGGATATCTTCGGCCCTGATGCCAAACAGCTGTTCGGTCCGGTTGGCATGTTCAGAAATTTTCATATCACTCCACTACGTAAAACAAGAAGCGCAAGAACAAGAAACGCCAAAACAAGAAATGCGAAAACAAGAAACGCGCTATTCATGATTCTCTATTCGATAGTTGCTGGCCGCAAACAGTGCGCATGATCCAGCATCTCATCAAAATACAGACTTCAAATGCATATAAAGCAACCTAAATCAAAAAGCTTTGGTTTTGCGCTCGTACACTGTGACAAATTTTTAACATTTGCCAGTTTCATAAAGAAGCGTTGGGCTTCTTTTCATCATGTGCGGGTAGCCAAGTTGCGGCAAGCACCCCCTTTATCACAGAAGAGTCATAAAGGTGTTCTGTAGCGTCTGGGATGTCGTCTCGTGCCGGTCGAAGGCCGGCATACAGAACTAAAGAGGTGTTTTGTTGTGCAGCTCAAACCCGCCAAATTTAGGAAACAAGTATATGTCTAAGAAAAATAAGACATTTTACAGAGATATGCGCCGTAAAGCGCAGGAGTTCGAAAGCCGTGAAGAGTTTTTGAACCACGATCTCAAAATCATGAGCTTCCGTCGCTGGGGCATTCACCTGCCGTTTCGCGATTACAGCGTAGAGATTGAGGACTGGGTACCAGCACTGGCTGCGACCATTGGTAAAGTGGTGATGGTAGCGGCGATGGTAGCGGCATTTGCTGCCGAGTTCGGTTTGTCAGCGGAGTTTGTTGCTGAAAACGTACGTTACGAGCTGCTGATTGCCGGTGCGCTGTTCGTGATCCTGTTCTCTGCCATCCTTAACCCTAATGCCAACCTGGCCGGAACCCACGGCCCGATGATCCCGCTGATCCCGCTGATTGCTGCGGCCGGAGGGCATCCATTGGCACTGGGTATCATGGTGTGTGTGTTTGGTCTGATCCTCGCCTATACCAAGGGGGGCTCCAAGTTAATGACCCTCACCGGGGTCGGGGTCCGAGGGGGACTGCTCATCTACCTCGGTGCGTTTGGTTTGATGGGCCAGATTAACAAGACCGAAGCATGGGCCTCATCCAGCGATCAGGGTTATATCTCGTTTGCCGTCATCGGCATCACGGTACTGGTATACGCATATCTGGCGAAAGTCGGTAAGCGTTGGTTGGCAATCCCGCTGTGTTCAGCACTGGCCGGTATTGTCGCGTTTGCATTTGGCGCTGACTTTGCCTTCTCGTCAGAGCCGGGTCTGCCACACTTCAGCCCATTCTACTGGTGGGGTGAAGACACAGGTTGGCAGCTGGGTTGGCCTAACCTGAACCACTTTATTGCGGTAATGCCATTTGCTTTGCTGGCTGTGGCAATGTGGTCGCCTGATTATCTGGGTCACCGTGTATTCCAGGAACTGAACTATCCGAAAGAAGCGAAAGGCGTACTGATGGATGTGGATGACACCATGGTGGGAGCGTCTATTCGTCAGGGTGTTGGCTCTTTCCTGGGTGGTGGTAATCTGGCGTCATCATGGGGGACCTACATGATCCCTGCGGCGATCGCTAAACGCCCTATTCCTGGCGGCGCATTGCTGACTGGTATCCTGTGTATCCTGGCCGCTGTGCTGGGTTACCCAATGGACCTGGCGATGTGGGAGCCGGTATTGCGAGTGGCACTGATCGTAGGTGTCTTCCTGCCGCTGCTGGAAGCGGGCATGCAGATGATCCACAAGCACAAAGATTCTCAGAGTGCGGGTATCTGTATTTTTGCCTGTGCCTTTGTAAATCCTGTGTTTGGTTGGGCCACCACCATGCTGCTCGACAACATGGGCTTTATCGGCGACAAGGAACGTGCAAAAGAGTTGTCGAACAAAGACAAGTACCTGATCCCAGGCATCGCATTTGTGGTTTGTGTGGGCTCACTTGCCGCTGTTGGTCAGCTGCCAGGTATTCCAGGCCTGATCGGTAACTAATCTCAGGTATCTGAATTTGTAGAGAAGGGCAGCCAGATGGCTGCCTTTTTTATTCCCCCATGGTGGGTGTTTCATCATTCTCAAGTGGGAGCTGTATGGCGATCATTGTGCCTTGATTGGGCGTCGAGGTGAGTTGGAACTCTCCCCCAAGGCCACTTTTCACCAGGTTGTTTACGATACTCAAGCCTAAACCGGTGCTGCCCAGTTGTGGGTTGGCTTTGAAAAAAGGCTCCAGGGCATGCTCTCGTGTATACGTGTCCATACCAACGCCGTTGTCTGAAATGCTTACCGTCAGTTGCTCGCTGTTGCTTGCCACCCGCAGTACGACTTGTGAACCCGCACGTCGCTTTGGAAAACCATGAATGGTCGCATTACTCAACAGACTACTAATCACTTGTAACAGCCGCGCAGGATAGGTAGTGATATGAATTGTGTGGCTGCGGTTTTCAACGATCAGCTCTATCCCTCTCTCATTGAAAGTCGCGAGCATGGTTAAACTCAGGTTATGAAGGGCGTCTGCAATAGATATTTTCTGCTTTTCGTCCGTGTACTGCACAACAGCGACCTTTTTAAAGCTTCTTACTAACTCGGCCGATTTTTCCAGGTTCTCAGCGATTAGCTGGCTACAATCAGTAAGCTTTTGCAGCGCATCCTCCAACTCTGAGCGCTTGAGCTCGTTCTGTGTCAGTCTTTGGAGACGTGTCTCTGTGCTCTCCTGTATTGAAGAGTTAGCAAGAATGCTTACACCCAGCGGCGTATTTACCTCATGAGCAACCCCCGCAACCAAGCGTCCGAGAGAGGCTAACTTTTCCTGTTCCATCAATTTGGCTTGGCTTGATTTAAGTCGCGACAGCGTATCGGATAGCTCTTGCGTGCGTTCAGCCACCAGCTCTTCCAGGCGTACATTCAATTGCTCCAGCGCGTGTTGGTGTTCCATGCGTTCAATATCTGCTGCAATGCGCCCAGAAAAGAGTTCAAATAGCGCGGCTACTTGCTCGGCATTATCGATATGATCTTTATAGAGAGCGACGATGATGCCGAACACATCACCCTGGGTGCTGTGCAGAGGGGCGCCAATGTAGCCCGCGATTCCCATATCCTCGAGTAGCTGATCCTTGGGGAACAGTCGACAGATATCATCTTCATAGATACAGATATTGTCGTTACTGACATCAGCACAGGGCGTATCTTACAGCGCGTATTCAAAGTTTTCGGCGACTTTACCATCAGCGATAAGGCAAAGGGTGCGGGATAGGATACGCGACTTATCCAGCCTAGCAATAAAGGTGTAGTCAGCGTCGATCACCCTATCCAGTTGCAGTGCCAGGGTCTCCAGAAAGGCTGTACCTTGGGTAGACTTTAACTAACTAGTAATTCGTGGAATATCGAGTGCGACACTCAAATGTATGCCCCGTACGTGTGCGCTTTTGATAAGCAAAGCAAATAACTCAGTATTCGGCCAACTAGCTGAGGCTGGCAAAGTAGTTCTGGCCCATTAAATATCGCTTGTTTTGTAAGCGCGCTTGACTAAATGTGAAACAGGTCAGAAGTTCACCAAAACAATTTGATTAGACTGTTTTTCATATTTCATGCTGTTTGAAGTGGAGATTAGGAAGTTGGCTCTTTGATTTTTCGTCGGGTAGTAGTGCTCAAGCTGTTAACGACATCTACAGTATTATTGCTATCGCTGTTAAGCTCGGCGGTGTTTGCACAACATCGCATACTGATTATCGACTCTTATCATCCGGAATATGCCTGGGTAGAAAAGTACCGGGCTGGCCTTGAAGCCACGCTGGCTGGCAAAGCTGATCTCTATTACCTGTCTCTGAATGCCAAACAACTTCCCTCTGAGAAAGTCGATGAAAACGCCGAAACGGCTTGGGCCCGCTTCAATGAGATTAAACCTGATCTGGTTATCATTGCTGATGATGAGGCGGTAGCCCGGTTGGCGGTAAGAATTGCTGAGACTAAGGTGCCAACGGTCTATTTCGGGGTCAATGCAGATGCCAGAAGTTATGGATTGCTTCGGTCGGAATGGCTGACCGGGTTTATTGAACGGCCGCTGTTTAAGCGTGGTATCGCATTTCTTACAACTTTACTTACTATTCCTCCCAAGCGAGTGTTGGTGTTATGGGACAACAGTGGTACCGCGCAGCGAGTTATCGAGCAATCGTTTGCCGGTGAGACCAACCCCACTGTGAATGGCATTGAGTTGGAACATAGATTAATTGCTGACGAGAATAGTTGGAAAGCGGCGGTGCTGGCAGCAAAAGAACAGGGATTTGATGCAGTTATTGTCGGCCTCTATCAGTCGGTTTCTGCGGAGGCTGGCGGCATAGTTCACGATCGCGCACTACTTAGCTGGACTTCCTCTCATTCGGCACTACCTCTGTTCTGTTTTTGGGATTTTGCTATCGGAGCCAATGGCACGATTGGTGGCCTAGTTATGTCAGCGGAATCCCAGGGGAGTGAAGCAGCGAGACGAGCATTATTGATTTTGAATCGGCGTCCAGTGAGCCATTTCCCTGCCAGTGTCGCCCAGGGAAGCTTTGTCTTCAGTCGTGCTCAGTTGGAAAAGTGGCAAATCATATTGCCAGACAAGATTAAGCAAGTGGCCCGCTTTGTCGACTAATGTCTAATTTCGTTTTGTCATTTTTTTGTATTAACTGCTAAATACATTAGAGCACGTTAATTTACCTCTTCGCTGGAGTTGCTTCGAGGTTCGTTCCTGCAGGAAGCCTCATAACCCTGGAGCACGTTTTTATGACCATGCGTAGTAAAATGCTACTGTTGGCACTGCTACCAACCTTGGGCATGTTTCTCGTTTCTACTTTCCTCACCATCTACGAAATAAACAAGATCTCAGCGGCGAATGTCGAAGATGCGCGCTCCACTATCTTAGAGGGGGAAAAACGAAAGCTTCGAGACTTAGTGGAGAGTGCTAAAGGTATCGCTGAACCCATTCTCAAAGACAATAATCTGAGCCCTGAACAAAAAAAGGAGTCGATCACCAAGCTTCTTTCGAGTGCTCAATTTGGTCCTGATGGCTATTTGTTTAGTTATGACTTCAATGGAATAAGAGTTTTCTCGGGGCTAAGCCAGAAAGGAATAGGTGACAGCTTTTTCAACCTTAAAGACAGCGATGGTGTTGCTTTCATTCAGGAGCTTATAAACGCTGCCAAGAAAGGGGGCGATTACGTATTTTACAGCTACCCAAAACCTGGAGAGAATATTCCCAAGCCTAAAGTTAGCTATGCCGAAGCGATCCCTGAGTTTAACTGGATGATCGGTGTAGGCACTTATATCGACCATATCGATAACAAGGTGGCAGAACTTGAACAGCAGCAGTCTGAGCAAATAGCCAGCACATTGGTTATCTATTTTGTTATTGCCGGCTTGGTTTTGGCGATAGCCCTAGTCTTTGTTCTGATGGTGACCCAGCGACTGACAGACCGCATTACACGTGTGAAAGACAGGATGTTGGAGATCTCTGAAGGGGATGGCGACCTGACCCAGCGATTGGTAAAAATGCGTGACGATGAGCTGGGTGCTTTGGCGGATGCATTTAATGCCTTTGTTGATAAGGTCCACAAAACCGTCTCGGAAATTGGTAGTTCGGTTGCGGAGCTGACCGATACCAGCGTGAAGATGGCCACCATTTCTTCAGATACCAAACACTCTATTCAAACCCAGAAAGAGGAAACGGATCTGGTGGCCACCGCGATGAATGAGATGAGCGCTTCATCTGCGGAAGTTGCCCGCTCGGCTGAAGATGCCGCCAGAGCGGCTGCTCAGGCAGATCAAGGCGGTGCTGAAGCTCAGCATGTGGTTTCTGATACGGCCAACGCTATTCATCAGCTTGAAAGTGAGATTGGCCATAGTGCGTCGGCGATTGAAACTCTGGCTAATGATGTAGACGCGATTGTCAGCGTGTTGGATGTGATCCGCAGTATTGCCGAACAGACTAACCTGTTGGCTTTGAATGCGGCCATTGAAGCGGCTCGCGCCGGTGAACAGGGCAGAGGTTTTGCTGTGGTTGCGGATGAAGTGCGCTCATTGGCGAAGCGCACTCAGGACAGCACTGCTGAGATCCAGGAGATGATTGAACGCTTGCAAGCGGGCTCGCAGGATGCAATCCGCACTATGGGCCTGAGCCGTGCGGCGGGCGAAACCGCGGTTGAACGAGCTGAAGCAGCAACGCAGGCACTGCAGGGCATCGCCGAATCAATTGGTTTAATCAGTTCAATGAATGAACAGATCGCCAGTGCTTCGGAAGAGCAAAGTACCGTGGGTGAGTCGATTAATCAGAGCATTATTAAGATTGCTGATAACGCCACGGAAGCGGAGCTGGCATCGGCAAATGGTCATCAAGTGAGTGAGAATCTGGCAGATTTGGGTGAACGCCTGAAAGTACTGGTTGGCCAGTTCAAAGTATAAACTCCTATTTGGTGTTGAGTCCGGTCCGATCAAGTTCAGGTTCGGGCTCAATATCACTCTCCATTCTGTTGATGTGTGAAGCGCATCCCTATCGAAATCTGCCTCTTTCATATACTGGTTACTTTGTTGAATTAGAAGATTAAACTCCGACTGATTGGGCGTTGACGCTGTACTATTCAAATTGATTTCAAAATTTGCTGAACAGCGGAATCGTAGTCAGAAAAAACAGAAGAATTTAGCAGCACCAGTTGGTTCGGTTTGAGCTGATGTCTCATCTATCCAGCGACGTAATCAATGGCGATTAATATGGGCTGAGTATTGAAAAGCCCATCAGATCTGAACACTAGATATTTAGGGAACAAATTACTATGACAATGCGCAGTAAGATGCTGATGTTAGCCTTGTTACCAACATTGGGCATGTTTCTTGTGTCGACCGTTCTGACCTTACATCAGATCAATAAGATTTCCGCAGCCAATGTGGAAGATGCACGCAACACGATACTAGAGAGTGAAAAGCAGAAGCTGCGAGATATTGTTGAAAGTACCAAAGCGATGGCTGCGCCGATACTAGAGGACAGCTCGCTCGACAAATCGCAAAAAGCGGAGCGCGTTGAAGCGCTGCTCAAACATGCCAAATTTGGCAAAGATGGTTACCTGTTTGGGTATGACTATCAGGGGGTTCGGCTTTTTCTCGGACTGAGTGAGAAGGGCAAGGGTGATAATTTCATTGGTCTAAAAGACAGCGACGGGGTGGCACTAATCAAGGACCTCATCGCTGCTGCAAAAAGAGGTGGGGGGTACGTTTTTTATAGTTTCCCTAAGCCAGGTGAAAGCGTTCCTAAACTGAAAGTTAGTTATGCTGAAGGGATACCAGAGTTGAACTGGATGATTGGTGTCGGTACCTATATCGACCATATCGACACTAAAGTGGCAGAACTGGAAGCACAGCAAGCGGAGGATAAAACATCAATTATCATTGCTTACTTTGTTGTTGCGGGTGTCGTATTAGCGATCGCTTTTGGTTTTGTACTGGTGGTGTCCGGCAGGCTAACGGCACGTATCACCAAAGTGAAAGACCGAATGCTGGAGATCGCCGAAGGCGATGGCGATCTGACTCAGCGCTTGGTTAAACTGCGTGATGATGAGTTAGGTGCTTTGGCTGATGCGTTTAACGCCTTCGTCGAGAAAGTGCATAAAACGGTTTCCGATATTGGTGCTTCTGTCGCTGAACTGACGGATACCAGTGTCAAGATGGCCACGATCTCCTCCGATACCAAACACTCCATTCAGACCCAGAAAGAAGAGACAGACCTAGTCGCCACCGCCATGAACGAAATGAGTGCCTCGTCCGCGGAAGTGGCACGTTCAGCGGAAGACGCTGCCAGAGCGGCAGCTCAAGCTGACCAAGGTGGCGCAGAGGCACAGCATGTGGTGTCTGATACAGCCAGTGCTATCAATCAGTTGGAAAGTGAAATCGGCCATAGTGCGTCGGCGATTGAAACTCTGGCTAACGATGTAGAAGCTATTGTGAGCGTGTTGGATGTCATCCGAAGTATTGCCGAACAAACCAACTTACTGGCGTTGAATGCGGCGATTGAGGCGGCCCGTGCTGGCGAACAGGGCAGGGGCTTTGCTGTGGTAGCGGATGAGGTACGTTCGTTGGCCAAGCGCACTCAGGATAGCACCGCAGAGATCCAGGAGATGATAGAACGTCTGCAAGCAGGCTCACAGGATGCGATTCGTACCATGAGTTTGAGTCGTGCTGCGGGGGAGACCGCGGTTGAGCGAGCGGAAGCGGCGACGCAGGCTCTGCAAGGCATTGCTGAGTCTATTGGTTTGATCAGCTCGATGAATGAGCAGATCGCCAGTGCGTCAGAAGAGCAAAGCACTGTGGGTGAATCTATCAACCAGAGCATTATTAAGATCGCTGATAATGCAACGGAAGCAGAACAAGCGTCAGCTAATGGCCATCAGGTGAGTGAAAACCTTGCCGAGCTGGGCGAGCGTCTGAAAGCTTTGGTAGGACAATTCAAAGTGTAAAAAATCTGGTAGTTATATTCGGTAACCAGATAGAAAACACCGCTGCTAGCAGCGGTGTTTTTTTTATATCAAAATCAATAAGTCATCATCTGATATAGCGACGAACGGCAAGGCCTATCATCAACAGCGACATTATCGCTAACGTTTTTGGTGCTGGAACCATGACACTATCGCGCCAAACATACATGGTGTATTGATCGCCGTAGGCATTGTCACCAGTGTAAGCGGATATATCATCGCCATTTTGCCAGCCTGGTGCGCCATAACCTACGCCACCTAGATCAAGTTTGTAATCATCAGCATACTCATGGCCGCCAGCGATACCAATGATGGTGTACCAGCCTGTGTCCGTAATGCTGAGAGGGTCCATCGAGTCAGAAATTGAGATGCGGTAATCTGAAGCATCACCACCAAAAATCATGGCGGCGGCTTCTACCGCAGAGTAAACCGGTGGATTGGTTGTCCACCAAGGTCCGTCATCGGTTTGAAAGGTGCCTACAAAGATTGGGGCAGCTTGTACCATACCGGAAAACATCAACAACGCAGTCACTGCGAACAGCTTTATCTTGTTCATCTTTTCACCCCTTTGAAATCTATAATGCGATCTCATGTACTACCCGTACATTAGAAGCAATTAATGTACCTCGCTTGTTATCCAACTAATTTTTATGAGGTTATAGGACTTACAACTTTTGGTTAAAAAATAGACTGTAAAAATATATAACGGTGGGGAGTGACGGGGTTTAAAGCGGAGGAGAGCGAAGAAAGCAGGAGCAATAGCCGAGGCCATCACTCCTGACCTGTCGAATTAAGCAGTCGTTGCGATGTATTCGTCGATAAGACGTTCCAGAATATCCAGCGGTACGGCACCGTTTTTCAGCACCACATCATGGAAATCTCTCAGATCAAACTTGTCACCCAATGCTGACTGAGCTTTGGCTCTTAGCTCCAGGATCTTAATCATTCCGACTTTATAAGCAGTGGCCTGGCCAGGCATTACAATGTAACGCTCGATCTCTGAGACGACGTCACTTTGGGCTATGCCGGTATTGGCGGCCATATAATCAATGGCTTGTTCACGGGTCCAACGTTTATGGTGAATGCCAGTATCGACAACCAAACGAACGGCGCGGAACAGTTCGGCACCAAGGCGTCCCAGGTTGTCATAAGGATCATTTTGGAAACCCAGCTCCCAAGCCAACTGCTCAGCGTAGAGCGCCCAACCTTCGGTGTAAGCAGTAAAAGGTGCCATGCGGCGTACAAAAGGCATCCCTTCCAGCTCCATAGCGATGGCCACTTGGAAGTGATGACCTGGAATACCCTCGTGATAGGCCAGAGTGCGCATGCCGTATTTGGGGGTGGCTTTTACATCATAGAGATTGGCAAAGAAGCGGCCCGGTCGAGTACCGTCGATAGATGGTTGTTGATAGTAAGCGCCAGGAGAGGTTTTCTCTTTAAATTCAGGAATACGCACCACTTCCATACCCGCCTTGGGGCGAATCCGAAACGCCTGGTCTAAATCCGCATCGATTTCATCCAGGATCTTCTGATAGTCAACCAGGATCTGTGCTCTGCCTGCATCACTGTCTTCGTAGTAGAACTCAGGTTTGTCGGCCACGGTTGCCATCGCGGGTGTAAATCCACCGGAAATATCAATCCCTTCTAACGCCATAATAGTGAGCATCTGGGCTTGAATACGGTCAACCTCATCCAGGCCTAACTGGTGCAGTTGGTCGGGCGTGTAGTCGGTAGTGGTAAACATCTTCAGCGCCAGCTGGTAGGCCTTATCGCCCTCTGGCAAGTGCCAGTAGCCGTCATCTGTCCCTGCTTTGCCTGCCAATACAGTGAAATAGTCGATGAAGGTTTGATAGGCAGGATAGACATGGCTGGTCAAACGAGCTTCTGCCGTTGCCAGCAGGTTTGCTTTTTGGTCCGATGGGATCTGCTCTGCCTGTTCCAGTTTGTTTGCTAACGACACAACCAAAATGTTCTTTTTGGGCTCGGTAGTAACAAACGCATTCATCTCATCGAGCACTCGATCGATCACGAAGCGAGGCGGAATAATGCCCCGTTCTTCACGTATTTTCAGACCCTGCAAATTTTCGCTGAATTTGCGTTTTACATCTTCGAGACGCGCAATATAGTTTTCCGCATCTTCAACGGTATTTACCTGATGCTGCGCTTCCATAAAGCTGGGGTAGCCGTTTTGGATCCCAAATAGCTGATTTACAGGGTAGGTGTGATAACGGTAGGGCTCGGCTTCGATAAAGGTGTCCAGTAGGTAGCGAGATATCTCCTGCGACAGAGCTTCCTGACCTTCCAAGCCTTGGTAGTTGTCCAGGCCTGCGCGAAAAGTCTTTATCGTTGCGAACAGCTCGTCGGTTTTCTCTGGGCGGTCATCATCCAGCTTGGCGTTATGGCCTTTGATCCCCACCGACTCTAAAAAGCCAAGTGAAGTGAGAGTTTCTGGACTGTCGAATGCTATCTTCACCAGTTCGCGGTCAAGGAAAGCACGGAAAAAAACGGGCTTCTCTGCATACCATTCGTGAGCAACAAAGGCCCCGCCAGCCAGTAGAACGGTTAAGGTACCGCCACCGACCCATTTCAATATCTTTTTAATCATAGTGTTCCCTAGAGTTTTATTTTTGTAGGTGGCCTCTCATCGAAACTAGAGGGAGAGACTAATATTCGTTAACAAAAATATCACAACACACACTACGGTAAACGATTGCGTTTACTATAAAAGTTTTTCAAAATGTGTCGTTTTTTCATACATCTAAATCAGTTGCCGCGTTATGAATCTGTCAGTACTTAAACATCAGGATATCCTGAGCGCCGCAATGGAGCTGTTTAAAGCCAAGGGATTTCAAGGCACGACAATGCAGGCGATCGCCGATGCTGCGGGCGTTTCCAAACGTACGCTATATCGCCACTTTCCCAATAAAGACAAGCTATTCAGTCGCTTGATTGGCGAGTTATCCAAGCAGTGCATTCAAAATGTCACCATTCGATTTAAGCCAGATCAGCCACTGGCCTCGCAGCTTCGTCAACTGTTAGAGGAAAAGCTGGCACTATTCGAAAATCCAGATTTTCTCTGGTTGGTGCGTATTGCGGTACCTGAATTAATCATCTGCCCGGAGCGAGCTCGCCTGCTGACTGAAGTGCTGCATCATCAGGAAGGGCCGCTGACACAGTGGCTGAAAGATGCCAATGATGCGGGTGCCATTGATTGCCTCCACCCAATTTCGCTTGCCAAGCAGGTGCAGGGAATGCTGGATGGCACAGCGTTATGGCCGCAACTTCTCGGCGGTTCTATGCCATTGAATTCTCAAGAGAAGTCCGACCTGATCAGCAACGCTATTCGATTTATCACCTCCTCAAACTCGCAAAGCCCTTTCGCGACACTGCCTGCAGCCCACGCATTGATCTAGCGCAATGCGTGGTGAGAAATAGAGCGGTTAAAACTATGTTAGCCGCTCTTTATGATACCGATCTCATAAAGAGCGCCTGAGTAACATCTTTGGTTGAAAACCAACCTATCTATGGTTAAGTTATAGGCGTCATAAATTTGACGTATCGATGCCTCACATACCATTGTGTTCAGCTCGTTGCGCCGATAGAGCTAAATATGTATTCGTAACGCATTGTTTTGAGTGGCTTTAATATTGATTTAAATCAATTTCAGGCCTCGCTGTTTGTGCGTTCTCACCACCTCTCCATTAGATTTGTGGTGACAAATATTTATCTATCAATGGGCCTACAGCTGCTGTTTTCTCTTGCTTTGGGGCTTTTTTATGCACGTCAAATGGTAACGCTACCATTTTAGCTTTTGCTGTTTTTGAAGGGCGGGTAGCGGATAAATGCCCGGCCCTGGCCCGACGTATGTTGGCGGGGGCCCTTGGACGCTGAATTTGCAACCATAAAGACACAAGGGAAAACAATGAAAAGGCTAAGTAAAACCTTAGGCGCCAGCGCTGTTGCCGCTGCCGTACTTGGACTCTCGAGTCCGGTGCAGGCCAATGATGTGGCTGTGCACCTGTTCGAATGGACCTGGAATGAGATCGCGAATGAGTGTGAGACGTTCCTTGGCCCAAAAGGCTACAACGCAGTACAAATTTCTCCTCCCAATGAACATGTCAATGCGCCAAACGACCCGAAAAACGCGGCTTGGTGGGTACGCTATCAACCAGTGAGCTTCGTTAATTTCACCAGTCGCAGTGGTACCGAAGCCGAACTGCGTGACATGATCCAGCGCTGTAATGCCGTTGGTGTTGAAATTATTGCCGATGCCGTTATCAACCATATGGCGAACTATCCTGCAGGCTCGGGTGTGGGTAGTGGTGGGTCAGTTTGGAACAGTAACAATGCTGACTATCCAGACATGGATGGTTGGGGCACCGACTTCCACACCTGCTTCAATGACATTGAGTGGGGTGACAAAGAATCCGTTTGGAATTGTCAGCTCAGCGGTATGCCAGATATCAATACGGGTAACCCTTCCACCCAGGATAAGCTGGTTGCCTACCTGAACAAGTTGAAAGATATGGGCGTTATGGGTTTCCGTATTGATGCGGCGAAGTCTATCCGTCCCAGCGAACTGAATACCATCCTAGATAAAGCAGGTAAGCCGTGGGCATTCCTTGAAGTGATCGATAACGGTGATGCGGTTGGCCTGAGCGATTACAACTGGATGGATTACATGCTGACCGAGTTCGGTTACGCCACCAAGATGCGAGAAGTGTTTGTCGGTGGCCAACTGAGTTGGCTGGAGACCTTTGGCGACAGCTGGATGTCTATCAGCAGTGATAAAGCATGGGTATTTATTACCAACCATGACCGTGAACGTGGCCATGGTGGTGGTGGCACTATTCATTACGACGAACCAAATGGCGCACAGAACCTGGCAAGTGTGTTCATGCTGGCACATCCGTTTGGTACGCCAAAAATTCATACCAGTTTTGAATTCCACCATGATGGTGATGCCGGTCGCCCAAGTGGCACGGTAGATTGCGACAGCAGTGAATGGGTTTGTCAGCACCGCTGGGGCAATATCGCCAATATGGTTAACTTCCGCAACCAAGCAGGTAATGCGCCTGTGGCTAACTGGTGGGACAACGGCAACAACCAAATCGCGTTTAGCCGTGGTGACCGAGGCTTTGTGGTCATCAATAACCAGGGCGACAGTCTGACGCGTACTTTCAGTACAGGCCTCGCGGAAGGCCGTTACTGTGATGTACTTTCTCATGCTAACGAGTGTGATGGCAATATCATCGACGTAAACGCTCAAGGCCAGGCAAGCATCACCGTAGGTGGTTATGCTGCTGCAGCGATCCATGTTGGCTTTATGGAGCCTAACGGAGAGAAGCCGACTGCTGTGATCACCGGAGCACCTACTCAGGTTGCCGTTGGCACAACCGTCACACTGGATGCGTCTTCTTCGACCGATCCTGATGGCGTGATTGAGTCTTACCTCTGGAACACTGGAGCAACCACTGCGTCTATCACTGAAACTCTGAGTGTTGAAGGGCTGCAAACCTTCAGCGTCACTGTGACAGACAATGATGGTTTGACTGACACCGCTGAGGTGAAAATCCAAGTCGGTGATACCCCACCAGTATGTAACCTGGCATCACTGAACTTCCGTGGTACAGCCAACGGTTGGACTAACACGGCGATGAGCTGTGTTGCCGATAATACCTGGGAAGCGACGGTGGAGTTTGATGGCCAAGCCGAACAGCGCTTTAAGCTGGATGTTCATGGTGACTGGACCGTTAACTACGGCGATAACAATGCTGATGGCACCCTGGAACAAACCGGTGATGACATCTTCACTGATGTAGCAGGCACATACATTGTTCGTGTGGATGACAGCACGATGACCTACGAGTTGGAGCTGGTTGATGGCATTGATGAAGCACCAGTGGCGGTTATCAACCCAACCGAAGTGACAGTGAATGTAGGCGACTCTGTTGTATTCAGTGCAACCGGCTCTACCGATGATAAAGGCATTGCGGGCTACGACTGGAGCACCGGCGACAGCGCAGATTCAGCGACGGTTACCTTCAATCAGCTAGGTACAGAGCTGGTTTCTGTGACCGTAATTGATACCGCTGGCCAGACTGACACAGCCACTGCAACCGTGACCGTGGTTGACCCGGGTGTGTTTGAAAGCAATCTGCCTTCTTTGAACTTCCGTGGCACGCCTAACGGCTGGACCGCTAGTGCGATGACACTGGTTGCCGACTACACCTGGCAGATCCAAGTGAACTTTGATGGTCAGCAGGACCAGCGCTTCAAGTTGGATGTGTTTGGTGATTGGAGTCAGAACTACGGTGACAACAATGCAGACGGTACCTTGGAACAAACCGGTGGTGACATTTTTACTGACGTGACTGGCGACTATCTGATCACAGTAAATGACGCTGATATGACATACAGCATCGTGCCTGTGGATTGTGCACCTGACTGTCAGAACTTCACCAGCAACTTTGACACACTCTTCTTCCGTGGCACGCCAAATGGTTGGGTTGCGACAGCAATGAATCTGGTTGCTGACAATACCTGGCAGTTAACTATCGACTTTGATGGTCAGCAAGACCAGCGCTTCAAGATCGATGTGCACGGTGACTGGAGTTACAACTTCGGTGACAACAATGATGATGGTGTGTTGGATCAGACTGGTGCTGATATCTACACCAATGTCACTGGCACCCTGGTATTGACCGTCAATGATGCCGACATGACCTACAGCCTGTCGACTCAGTAAACGCTCTCCCCAACGTCGCCCTCTTTGCTTAAGGCGAGAGGGCGGCAACTAAATCTGGAAACACACTGCGATTAGCTGCAGTCGGGTTCGATCGCCCTGAATTCAGTGCAAGGATGAAGTTTTTGCCAGCAGAGAAGGCGCGGGGCAGTGGACCCTAAGTTGGTCAACTGAAAGAGAAAAGCGATGAAAACTAAGAACAATACCTTCCTCAAGCGCAGCGCCCTGTCGCTGGCCTTGGGTGTAGGAATAGGACTGGCGGGTGCGCCAATCTCCCATGCGGAGATCGCGGCCACCCATATTTACCACAACCACATGCCTAACTTCTGGCCCTACTATGATGTCAGCAAGTACGAGGCGCTGCCGGTGGGCTCACCTATCCGTTATACCTACGACGGACAGGTCATTAACCTGAAACAAAACCCGCCACCCAATTACACCTTCTTCATACCGGGCAGTGGCGCACCCATGCCTCATGATGACCTGGTAGCGTACTATTCACATCATGCCAAGTACGGCGCTTACCAAAGCTGGCCGGCAGATACGGCGAAGAACAACCGCAACAATCATCCGCTGAGCCAGACCCATGTCACCATGTCAGCATCGGTGATCAATAACGTGCAGAGCTTCACCGAGCTAGGCCTGTTGGGTGAGCACTATTACAGTGGTTGGGGTGATTACTGGCGTAACACCCAGCAAAGCACCAAGACGACCAATGGTTTTAATTCGCTAGATACGATCCACTTCTCTGGTCACCATTCAATGGGACCGCTGGTGGGTAATGACTACTTCCTTAAAGATCTTATCTATCAGAATGTCACCTTGGCTCAGCCATATTTCCTGGGTGACTCATTTAAATCATCGAAGGGCTTTTTCCCAACGGAACTGGGCTTTTCTGAACGCATTATTCCGGTACTGACCAAGCTGGGTATTGAGTGGTCCGTATTGGGCAACGTGCATTACTCCCGTACGCTGCGCGACTACCCGTACTTGAACGATCCGGGTGTCGATACCATGGTTTCGCCACCAAACCGCGCGGATCTGCAGAACGTCAGTAATGTCGGTGATTGGGTGTCGATACCTATGTTCAATGAGCAGCAGGTAACCCAGAACAAGTTTCCTTTTGCGTCGATCCCACACTGGGTCCAATACGTGGATCCAGAAACCGGCGAGCAACACAAAGTGGCTGGTATTCCGGTTGAGCAGGCTTCTTCATGGGAAGAGGGCTATCAGGGCAGTGTCACTGCTGCGGCGTTGAAGCCATTTGAGTTGGATGCCGCCAACTTGGGCCGCACCCAATACTTTGTTATCGCCCATGATGGTGACAACTCTTCAGGCCGTGCCGGTGACGGCGGTACCTGGGCAAACTCAGGTAACGTTACTTATGCTGATTCCGGTGTGACAGGCAAAGGTGTTGAAGAATACCTGAGAGCCCATCCAATCCCGGCCGACGATGTTGTGCACGTCCAAGATGGCTCCTGGATCGATACCCGTGATTCATCCGCGGATCCGACCTGGTATCACTGGCATCTGCCGATGGGAGTTTGGGCCGGTCAAATGGCCGACTTCAACCGTGTAAATGGCACTGAGTTTACTGCTGACCGCCAGCACATGGTGTCGCTGGAGATGGGTTATCACTATCTCGAACGTAACTTTGCACTGCTGCAGGCGGCAGAAAACTATGCCAAAACTGCAGAACAGATCTGGTTGAATGACAACCCGAACTACTGGTCTCCAACGACTGCGCTGGATCATGAAGTAACTTATCAAGGTAACCAGCTCAACCCCTGGATGCTCTCTTATCCTGTCAAAGGTGATGCTGCCAACAACTATGCCGGCGGTGCTAACCCGGCAGAGCTGGGCTGGTACTTCCTGATCGCCTCGATTGACTCAGGCTTTGGTTACTACGACGAAAACGTTGATGACGGTGTTAAACCTACGATTTCGTTCAACCAGTCGTTGCACTTCACCACCCCTTACGTGGAAGCCAATATCACCAAAGACCAGACTGGTCCTTCGGTGTGGTGGCCACAGCGTTATCCGTACAATCCAGGCAGCGCGAACAAAGGTAAAGCGGAAGGTTGGGCAGCGCTTTACGCCGACACCAAGTTTGCTATCTATACCTACGCATTTGATGTCAGTGGCATTCAGGACATCAAGGTGAAGGTGCGAGTCCACAAAGACAAATGGGCTGATGCCAAAGATAAAACCTTTAAGCTTTATGACCCTTCTGCCCACAGTGCGGATCCAGATGTAGATCCATCTAAAGTGGGAGCATGGCAGAGCTACAGCATGCAGGTTCGTGACTTGGCGCCAGATATCAATGGTGTTGAGTGGCAGCCTTCAGGCAAAGAGATGTTTGATGTCGTGCCTGCCGAGAAGATCGGTAACCTCTACTACACCTATCTGGACCAGTACCAGGAACAGCTGCTCGATTACTATGTTGAAGCCGTCGATGCCAAGGGCAATGTGACTCGCAGTGATATCCAGCAGGTATACGTCGGCGCTGGCCGCTTCAAGAATGAAGGCGGCAAGCTGGTTGAAGACGTTAATGGCGATATCGCCGGTGAACCTGCGTTCTTTACTGATAGTTTCATTCCGGGCAACAAACGTCCTGTCGCAGTCATTTCACCTGACAGCCAGGAAGTTGAGTTGGGTACTCAGTTGACGCTGAGTGCTGCGGGTTCCACTGACGAAGATGGTTCAATCGTTGCCTATGAGTGGAGCACAGGAGAGACGACACCTGAGATCCAGGTGACAGTGAATGAGAAGACAACTTACACCGTCACTGTGACTGATGACCTCGGCTCTACTGCTACCACCAGCGTGACTATGCGTATTCTGGGGCAAACGGTTAGCTCTACCGTGTACTACCAAGACACCAATAACTGGGGGCAAGTGTGCATCCACTACACCACTGATGGTGCACAGACCTGGACCACGGCGCCGGGTGATGCGATGGAAAGTGTGGGCAGTGACTGGTTCCGCGCCACTATCGACCTGGACAGCGATCAGGACCTCGAGTTTGTCACCAATAACTGTAGTGGTGCCTGGGACAACAACGGAGGTCAGAACTATTCCGTTGGCGAAGGTACCTGGTCACTTTCTGCGGGTACTATCAGTGCGGGTGCGCCAGATATTGGACCTGTGAATCAGCCACCAGTGGCAGCTATTTCTCCTGGTAGCCAATCTGTTGAAGCCGGTACGCAAGTGACCTTGAGTGCGACTAACTCAAGTGATCCGGATGGCACCATTGAGAGCTATCTGTGGAGCACGGGTGAAACCTCTCAGAGCATTACCGTCACTGTGGATCAAACCCAGGTAGTTTCGCTGACTGTTACTGATAACGATGGAGATTCTGACACTGCTTCAGTGACGCTGACTGCCATTGTTAACCAAGCGCCTGTCGCTGTGATCTCTCCGGGAGACCAGACAGTTGCGCCGGGCACCAGTGTTACCTTGAGTGCGGCAGGTTCGAGCGACACTGATGGCAGTATTGCCAGCTATCTGTGGACCACGGGGGAAACCACCTCATCTATCACTGTCACTGTTGATACCACCAGCACCATTGGTGTGACTGTGACTGATGATGACGGCGCAACCGGCACAGCTCAGGTAACCCTGACAGTACAGAGCGGTGGCTATGAATCTAATTTCAATCAGATGCATTTCCGCGGTACGCCAAATGGCTGGGCTGCTTCAGCGATGACGCTGGTGGCTAACAACACCTGGCAGCTTGAAGTGAACTTTGATGGTCAGGCCAACCAACGCTTTAAGTTTGATGTGAACGGCGATTGGTCACAGAACTACGGTGACACAAATGCTGATGGCATTCTGGAGCAGACCGGCGGAGACATCTTCACCGATGTCAACGGTAGTTATCTGGTCACGCTGAACGATGCCAACATGACCTACGACATCACGCCGATGGAAGGTTGCACTGACTGCACGTCATATCAGAGCAACTTTGCACAACTCTATTTCCGCGGTACAGCCAATAACTGGGGAACGTCCGCCATGACCCTGATTGCCGATAACACATGGCAACTGGAAGTGGATTTTGATGGCCAGGCCGATCAGCGTTTTAAGTTTGATGTAAATGGTGACTGGTCTCAGAACTATGGTGACAACAACAGTGATGGCGTATTGGAGCAAACTGGTAATGATATCTACACCAGTGTTACCGGCCTCTACGTGATTACCGTGAATGACCAAACTATGAGTTACTCGGTCAGCATGTACTGATAGTGAATGAGGCTTAACGGTTAGTTAAGTTGAACGATATAGGGCCCCTGCACTTATCTGCAGGGGCCTTGTTTCAACAAGACTGACATTCAGGTTTTAGTCCCCTTAATGACATATACCAAAGGGACGTCATGTTTATGGCCCTGCAGGTAAAAACGCCCAGATTCTCGCTCCTCCAGTTTGTCAAAACAGGGGTAGGGCGAATAGGGATATTCGTGCAACTCGTCGATGCGAATACCAGCGCGTATCAGCGCGTTGATCACATCGCTGAGTGGATGAGACCAAACCATGATGGTCTGTTTGGCCGCCTCGGGATTGGACTTGTCATCACCATAACTGACCTCTTCCTCGACATCGGGTTGTTCATGGTGGAAGTAGCTATAGCCTGCTATTAGGTCATAGATGGGATGAAATTCCGCTATGTAAAACTTGCCACCAGGTTTGAGGCTGGCAGCCACCGTCTGCGCCCAGCGCTCGATATCTGGCAACCAGCAAACCACGCCGTAACTGGTAAACACCTGATCGAACTCGGGCGTAGCCTTTTCACCAAAGCTGTAGAGGTCCTGGCAGATAAACTGCGCTTCCAGTTGAGTTTGTGTCGCCAGTTTGCGGGCGCGATCAATGGCCACTTCCGACAAATCAACGCCCGTGACGTGCGCGCCCAAGCGTGCCAGCGACAGGGTGTCCTGGCCAAAATGGCACTGCAGGTGCAGCAGTTTGTGTCCATCAATAGGTCCCAGATGCCTTTGCTCTATCTCACTGAGCGAGCTCTCTCCGGCCAAAAAACGGTCGAGTTGGTAAAACTCCGACTTCAGGTGGATCGCCGCTCTGGCATTCCAGGCGTTTCGATTGGTGGCGAGGTAGTCAGTCATCACATGTTCCCTTGGTTGAGAAACGGATATTGGGACAAAGCAACTGCATGTTCAATTACATGAGTAAAAATTAAATGATGATAGCGGTCACATTTGATTGTTTTTTAACATGGGTTTAATTGCTCCGTAGGCGCTGTTTGATTATTTTGTGAACACTTCTCAGCGTTTAGGTATCAGTCCAACTTAGCGTAGAAAAACGATACAGATGACGCTGTTAAAAAACGTTAAACACAAAGGATAAGATAATGGATAAAAGAGATTTCATGGGGCTGAGGCTGTGCGCTTCAGCTGCCATGGTAGGCGCAGTGCTTGCCAGTTCGGCAGCCCATGCTGACTGGTTCTTTAGAGGGACGCCTAATAGCTGGCAGACCACGCAGATGGAGCAGGTTAGCGCTACCGAATATGTCACCTGTCAAAGCTTTAACAGTGGTGATGGCAATGGTGGACCCAGATTTAAGATTGACCGCTACGGAAACTGGCAGGAAAACTATCCAAACCAGGATTACACCGTTGCGGGTAATCAGAGTTATGAGATCCATTTCTTCACTGATACTCAGCAATTCCAGGTCGATCCTGTCGCCAGTTGTCAGCAGCAGCCGGATGATTATCTTAAGACCTTTGCCAGTCTAAACTTCAGAGGAACACCGAATGGCTGGGCTGCTGGCGCCATGGCCCTGGTGGCCGATTATACCTGGCAGTTGGATGTGACCTTCGATGGCCAGACCAATCAGCGTTTCAAGTTCGATGTCTATGGTGATTGGTCATATAACTTTGGCGATAACAATGCCGATGGCGTACTGGAACAAACTGGTGGCGACATCTTCTTCGCGCAATCTGGCGAATACCGGATCACGGTCAACGACCAAACCCGCCAATACTCTCTGGAAGCACTGCAGCCATGCCAGACTAACTGTGGTGGCAGTGACTCCGAAACCTTAGGTGCGGTCTATAGCGCAGATAAAACCGTATTTTCTATCTGGTCCCCGGATCACAGCGATGTGGTGCTCAACCTGAACGGTGAGTCTCATGCCATGTCGCTGGTGCCTGATTTCGAAGGCTACAGTCAGGTGTATCAGGTGACGGTAGATGGCGACCATCGCTTGAAGCCTTACCAATTTGTTATCAACGGCATTGCGGTGCGCGACCCCTACGGCAAGATGGTAGAGCCAAATACCCAGAACAATATTGTGATGGATATGGCTCAAACCGATCTAGCAGCTGGCTGGAGTGCGCGGCCAACGTTTAATGCCCGTGAAGATGCCGTCATTTATGAAGTACATGTTCGCGATTTCACTATTCATGAAAGCGCAGGTGTCAGTGCTGACAAACGAGGGAAGTTCCTCGGTATGGTGGAGTCAGGCACACAGTTAAATGGCCTGAAAACAGGTATCGACCATCTTAAAGAGCTGGGTATCACCCATGTTCAGTTGTTGCCCGTGTATGACTTTGGTTCATGTCCTGACGTTAACGATACAAGTTGCTACAACTGGGGTTATGACCCGCGCAACTTCAATGTGCCAGAAGAGCGTTATTCACAAACGCCTTTTGACTATGAAAACCGTGCCCGTGAATTCAAAACCATGGTGGATGAGTTCCATAAAGCTGGCATTCGTGTGGTGATGGACGTGGTTTATAACCATACCTACAGTGACGAGATGTTCGAAAACATCAGCAGTCAGTACTACACAGATACGGATCTGTCAGGCACCGGTAACTCGGTTGATGCCAATGTTCCTATGGTCAGCCGCATGATCCGTGACTCGCTGGAGTACTGGGTTCGTGAATACAACATTGATGGTTTCCGTTTCGATCTGATCGGTATTTTTGATTACGACGAAGTGGGGGAATGGGGTCGTCATCTGAACGAAACCTTCCCTGATCGTAACCTGCTTATCTATGGCGAACCCTGGAATGGATACGCTTCTGATCCCCGTGAGCCTGAGCGTGTGAGACTGGGTACCATAGGTCGCATCGCTGATGCGCGTGTAGGTGTATTTAATCCTAAGTTCCGCGAAGCGATTAAGGGCCAGAACGATAACGGTGGCTGTAATGACGGTGACTGCTACGCGTTCAACAACAATCCGGACATGTGGCGCATTGAGGTGGGCAGCCGCGGTGCGATCCGCTACACCAACGCTGATGGCAACGCGCCGATAGATACCTGGGATCCTATGTTTGCGATGGATCCAGAGCAGAGCATTAACTATGTTTCTGCCCACGATAATCTGGCGTTGCGCGACAAGATCCTACAGTGGGCTGATATTGCGGGTGTATCCCGCGACTCAGACTACCTGCGCCGGATCCAGATGTTTGCAAATGGCATTGTGCTGACCAGTCAGGGGATCCCATTCCTGCATGGGGGGGTTGAGATCATGCGTGATAAGCAGGAAGACCATAATAGTTACCGCTCTCCAGATTCTATAAACCAGTATTACTGGCAGTGGAAGCAGGATAACGCCGACATCTTTGCTTACTACCAGGATGTAATAGCCATGCGTAACGCCCACCCTGGTTTCAGGCTGACCAGTTGGGACGCAATTAACAACGATGTACGTTCAGAGCGTCCTCGTTATGGTGTGTTGGTGAATCGTATCTCAGCGGGCTACCACGGTGATAGCTGGAAAGAGATTATCGTCATCTATAACAGTTCAGATAACTACACCTACAACCTGCCTGCAGGTACTTGGAGGGTGGCGATGGAGAAATCTGACCCGGCAGCGGGTAATGGCCGTCAGGTCACTGGTAGCATCGTTGCCGAAGGCACCGCAGTGACAGTGCTCTATCAAGAGTAAGGTTTCTGGTCACACAAACTAAAAAGGGCGCTACCAGCGCCCTTTTTATTGTCGTTTTAAACTAATCGAGGAATGACTCTTTTACTTCCAGTACCTTAGGCAGGTTCTCTATAAACAGCTTAACCAGTTTAGGGTCGAAGTGTTTACCCGCTTCCTCTTCCAGCAGCCCGATTGCTTTTTCCACCGGCCAGCCCTCTTTGTAGGGGCGTGTTGAGGTAAGGGCATCAAATACATCGGCAATGGCGACGATGCGCCCTTCCAATGGTATATCGGTACCTGAGGTGCCCTTGGGGTAGCCTGAGCCGTCCCATTTTTCGTGATGGGTCAGCGCGACCAGTTTGGCCAGTTGCAATAGCTCAGATTCATCATCACCCAAAATCTCACCACCGATCTCAGCATGGGTTTTCATAATTTCCCACTCTTCGGCATCCAGCTTGCCCGGCTTTTGCAGTACGCGATCCGGAATACCAATCTTGCCGATATCATGCATAGGTGCTGCTGCTTGCAGCAGGTCAGCATCTGCTTCGTTCATGCCAGCGGCCAGTGCCAAAATGCGCGAGTAGTGGCTCATGCGTACAACATGCATACCGGTTTCGTTGTCTTTGTATTCCGCGGCACGACCCAGTCGCTCAATAACCTTCTGGCGGGTATCGGCGATCACTTCGGTCTGAGCTTTAACCTTCCGATCCAATTCGCGGTTTTGATTAAACAGGGCCAGATGGGTTTTGACGCGGGCTTTAACTATAGGTGGGCTGATAGGTTTGGTGATGTAATCCACGGCACCCAAATCCAACCCTCGGATCTCGTCTTCTGGGCTGATTTTGGCGGTAACAAAAATCACTGGAATATGACGGGTAACGGGGTCGGCTTTTAACCGCTGGCATACTTCAAAACCATCGATGCCGGGCATCATGATATCAAGCAGGATCAGTTCAGGTGGCGGTGACAAGTGGGCAATCTTAAGCGCAATTTCACCATTCTTAGCCGCTTTTACATTGTAATCATCACGTAGTAAACCGGCGAGTACATCGATGTTCTCTGGCGTGTCATCCACCACCAGAATTGTTGCTTTGTCTGTTGCCACACTGCTACCCCGCTACTTATCTTGTTAGTCCATTGATTCAACAGCTGCCTTCATTTGTTGCACCGTTTCCTGGGCAACATCAAAATCGTAATCATCGATGGCATTATTTAATGCCTTTATCTGTGCTGACAGACCCGAGTTGGTGAGTTTGTCTTTATTTGTCTGCAAATACTCAGCCGCTTCAGTATCGTAATTGGCGACCATCTCCTCGATGGTGACCAGCATTTCCAGTGCCTCGTCACGATCAAACGTACGGACTCCGGCCGTCTGCTTTTCCGTCGCAACTTCACTCTCTTCTGCAGGCACGCTAATAGCACTTATGCCTTCTAATACCGGCGCCAATTGCATTCGGACCAACTCCAGTATGTCACTGGCTCGTTTGCCTGACTGTGCGGCATGTTCCAATGACGCGGCTTGTTCTGCCAGTGAATTGGCGCCAATGCTGGCCGCTAACCCTTTAAGGGTGTGAGCCTCCCGGACAGCCAGCTCCTGATCATCCGCCTGCCAGGCCTGCAGATAGCGTTCGGGCATTTCAGCCTGGCTGCTGGCAAACTTGGTCAGCAGGCGAATATAGAGATCGTGATTGTTTTGTGTCCTTGCCAGCCCATCCGCGGTGTCTATGCCGGGCAGGTCAGGTAGTGATGTTATTTCCTTCGAGCCAGCTGCACTTGCTGCAGTTTCAGCTTCGTCCGAAACGATGGGGTTGGCAGGTTTTATCCACCTGGCCATGGTGGCAAACATCTCTTGTACATCTATCGGCTTAGGTATGTGGTCATTCATACCGGCTTTGACTGCTTTTTCGCGGTCTCCCGCCATGGCGTTGGCGGTAAGGGCGAGTATCGGCAGGGTGGACCAGGCGCTGTTCTTTCGGATCAGGCTGGCGGCAGTGTAGCCATCCATGACGGGCATCTGACAATCCATCAGGATGCCATCAAAGCTGTTCTCTTCCAGCACTGAAATGGCCTGCTCGCCATTTTCTGCCAGGGTTACTGAGATCTGCTGCTGAGTCAGCAGTTCTTCGATTAACTCCTGATTGACTTCATTGTCCTCGACAACCAGGACTTTGGCGCCACGTAATCGTTTGATTGAATCCTGAGACTCATCTTTGAGCTGTTGGCTGCGTGTTACTTCTGCCACTTGATGGCCCATGGCTCGCATCAGGGCATCAAGCAAGGAGGATGAGGTTAGAGGCTTGGTCAACAGACCGTGGATCTGAATACCAAAAGCGGCAGCGGAAAGCTCTTCTCGGCCATAGGCGGTGATCATTATTACCTTAGGCTGAGGTGAAATCTGATCATCTGCCTGTATGGTTCGGACCGCCTCTACACCGTCCATGCCAGGCATACGCCAATCCATTAATATCAGATCGAACTGGCTTTCATGGACTAGGGAAATCGCTTCCTTACCTGTGCTGGCGGAAGCGACATTACAACCAAAACGTGTCAGTTGGCTGCTAAGTATTTCTCGGGCGCTGGCATTATCATCGACCACCAATACGTTGAGCAGGGCAATCTCTTTTTCGCCCATCAATCGGGGCTGCTGACTGATATCCTGTTTACCCAGGTCGATATCAAAACTGAAGGTGCTGCCGACGTGGGGCTCACTTTCAAGCTGGATCTCGCCACCCATCAGCTCAGTCAGCTTGCGACAAATAGCCAGGCCCAGTCCAGTGCCACCATGTTTCCGTGTTGTAGAGCTGTCAGCCTGTGTGAATGGCTGGAACAGCTTCGCCTGTTGTTCTGGTGTCATACCGATGCCGGTATCTTTGATGGCGAAATCCAGTCTCACCCGTTCGTCACTCGAAGAGAGCATTTTTACCCTGACCACGACCTCGCCAGACTCGGTGAACTTCACTGCGTTGTTACCCAAGTTCACAAGTATCTGGCCGAGCCTGAGTGGATCGCCAATCAATGCAGTAGGCAGATCTGGTTCGATATCAAACAGTAACTCGATACCTTTCTCTTCCGCTTTCAGACCCACCAGATTGCCGAGGGTGCCCAGTACGTCTTCGAGTCTGAAGGGGGTTGCTTCTATATCCAGCTTGCCCGCTTCGATCTTCGAGAAATCGAGGATATCGTTAATGATCCCGAGCAGGGCTTCGGCGGAGCGGTTTACTTTCTCAACGTAATTGCGCTGCTTGTTGTCCAGTGCTGTTTGCAGAGCCAGATGAGACATACCGATAATGGCATTCATCGGCGTCCGGATCTCGTGACTCATATTGGCCAGGAAGTCAGATTTTGCCTGATTTGCCTCCTGCGCTTTGCGTTTTTCCGCTTCGGCGAGTTCTTTCGCCCCAGACAGCTCGTTCTGCAGTTTTTTCAGTTCATCTATGTCGAGGAAAATACCGGTCAGACGCAGAGCTCGTCCCCGTGAATCGGTTTCGGACACCTGGCCCAAACTCAAGTACCAGCGATATTCGCCGGCCTTGTTTTGCAGTCTTACTTCGGTGTTATATTTGGCTTCACAATTACGAGTCAGCTCAGACAGTTTCCGATTGGAGCGGTCTTTGTCATCAGGGTGCATTAAGGCTTGCAGACCTTGCAACCCATTGCGAATGGGAGACCACTTTTCATTGGTTTTTAGGAGCTCAATCGGCTCGTAGCCCAACATGCGTGCGCAATGCTGGTTGACCATTACTACATTGGTGGTTGGGTAGTAATCCCATAACCCCAAACCTGCGCCGGTCGCCGCGGCATCCATTCGATCTTCGCTCTCGCGCAGTTTCTCTTCCGCTTTTTTACGTTGGGTGATGTTGCGAACAATACCGGTAAAAAAGAGTTCATCGCCACGCCGAGATTCGCCCACCATCAGGCTCATAGGGAATTCATGGCCGGCCTTTGTGCGCCCGTAAACTTCACGCTCATTGTTCACGACGCTGGTAGAATTGCCTGGATGATAGTCAGCAAGAATATCGTCATGCCTGGACGCAATGTCATCCGGCATCAGCATCTTCACGTTCTGGCCTTCCACCTCTTCGGCGCTGTAGCCGAAAATACGCTCTGCTGCAGGGCTGAATGTCTGCACTGTGCCTTGCCTGTCTATCACTATGATGCCGTCGGGCACGGTATCGAGGATGTTACGAATTTTCGCTTCGGCAGCATGTTGCTGATGCAGTAATTCATTTTGGCGGCTGACGTCAAACATGGTGCCGTCAAACAGCGTTGCTTCCCCTTCGGCATTGAAATTGAAAATCGCATTAATGCGAACATGTTTCAGTGTCTTGCCTTGGTGAAAGATGCGAACACTGGCTTCCACTGGTGTTCTCGACTGTTGAGCGGCGTATAGCGCTTGGGGTAACAGATGCTGGTCATCCGGATGGATAATTTCTGACAGTTTCCGTTTGGGTAGTTTTCCTAGGTAGTCTTTTACCGGGAATCCAGTGATGGTTTCCCATCGTGGGCTGATATATGAGGCGACCGCATGAACCAGGTCATTGTTCTCAATTGTGTAGCGGAAGATGGCGCCCTGAATGTTCTCCGTCAGTGTGCGCATCTGGTATTCATTGTCAGCCAGTTGATCCAACACCCTGGCACGCTCTGTGATGTCCAAAAGCGACAAGTTGTATATCTGTCCCTTATCGCTGTCATCACGACGGATAGACGCAGACACAGTAACTGCGTGGCCGTCAGCATGTTTAAGCCAAATTGTTTTATCGGTGATCTTCTGGTCGTTGCACCACTGGCTTATTTCGGTGATCTCATCGGTGAGATCTGGGTGTAGAATTTCTGGCCAGGAGAGTCTGTCGAACGCGTCTCTGGGGTATCCCAGTAGCTGGGAAAACGCGGCATTGTGTTTGATAAATCGACCATCATGCTGCAGGCTGGCATAAGCGACCGGTGAGTTTTCATACAGCTGCCAAAGACGGGACTCTCTGTCCTTCAGCTCTGATGTGCGTTCATCAACACGTACTTCCAGCTCTGTGTTGGCGATATGCAACCGTCGGTTGATCTGGCGGCCGATGACAAACATCGCCACTGCCATCAACACGCACACCAGGACGATCGCAATGATAATAGCGACGATAATGTTGCGAAGCTCGTGATAGCTTTCTAGGATTTCTTCTTGATCTATTTCGCTTACAACGCCAACACCTAGTCGGTCGTTCCAACGCCAAGCGCCCAGTACAGGAATACCACGATAATCGCGATAGGCGGTATCGTAGTTGCCAGACTCTCTGGCAACGATACTCCCCGCGCTAACAGTTAATGGCTGATTGGCTCGCTCTTTAAACGTGGCAGGGCTGAGGCGCAAGTCTCTACCGGGATCTGTGAGAGTGATATTAAGAACGGAGCTGGTGTCTGCAGCAAGTAGCCCCATAGCCATCAAATCCTCTTCGAAACGGCTGGGGGAGAGCAGGTGACCGTCTGCCGCAACGAAGTAGGATTCACCGCTTTCACCAAAGCTGCCACTCGAGGCTAATTGCCCAAATTCCACAATAGGATCGATCCGCAGCGTAAGTACCGCAATCACCTGGTTCGCTTTGTTGCGAACAGGAGAAGCGATAAACATGGTTGGTACGTCGTGGCTTAATTCTCCATCGGTGAGTGGCAAGGGAACATCGGTTGGCATTGGTGGGATCAGTACTGTTTCGCCGTTGAAGGCGCGCGTCAGCAGCGAGCTGTAATAGCGGTCAATAATATTGATCTGCCCAAGGTTGCCATCACGCATAGAGCCAATGTTGACTCGGCTCGGTGCGATAATAAAAAAGCCTAAGTCGCCAAAAGCTTTTCGTACCCTGGTAAAGCTATGTCTAAGCTGCTTTAGCGGTTCACTGGCGATCAATGCTTGAGTGGTGTTTGGGACTTGCAGCAGTCTCTCAACCCTTTCCTCAATCAGAGGGAAACGGGCAACCGATTCAACTCTGAATTCCCAGCCATCCAGCCAGTTTTCCAGTGCCGCTTCCATGGTGCCACTGACGGCGACCAAACTGTTGACTGCCTGAGTCTGCAGGCGCTGTTTAGATGTCGACAGGCCGACCAGAGATATTAGAAGGATCATGGCGAACAGCAGCAAACCGGCACTGCTACCCAGTATTTTCAGGCGAGTACTCTGCCGTTTGGATTTGACGCCACGCACGCTGGCCCGGTAAAGCACATAGACATTGATTGCAAACGCAAGTAGCAGCAATAAGCCGATGAGTAAATAGGGAGTCATTGCCTCAGCCATGGCTGCTATCTTCCTACCGCGGGCAGATTAACTTCGATGGTCGTTGTCCGGTTCTCTTTGTTGGGCAGCAGACTAACTGAACCGCCCTGTGTTTCGGTCAGCATTTTGGCCGTGTAGTTGCCTATGGCATAACTGTGACTGGACTCCTTATCCCAGAAGCTGACTTCTCTTTCTGCACTGAGTAAGCCAAAGAAGTTGATTGCGATTTTCAGGTCAGATTGCTTGGTCAAGGTGATGGTGACCTGGGTTTTTTCAGGCGCTTCTTCACAGGCAAACTTGAGCAGATTGTAAAAAATGGAGTAACACCAGAGTGGATCGCCATTTAGCTTCTGTGTCGCCAGCTCCTCGTCTGCATCGAGAAACAGCATCAATCGCTTATTGTCATAGGTGGCTTTTGCCTGATCGTGGAGTTTTTGCAGAAGTTTTGTAATCTCAAATG
Organism: Corallincola platygyrae; assembly: GCF_039544265.1. NCBI lineage: Bacteria > Pseudomonadati > Pseudomonadota > Gammaproteobacteria > Alteromonadales > Psychromonadaceae > Corallincola > Corallincola platygyrae. Next base: position 210,972 of record NZ_BAABLI010000015.1, read on the forward strand.
GCTTGGGTTCAAAGCCCACTTGGCCAGATTCAATTTTATATAGCTCAGATGAGACGTTAACCATGTTCAGAAGATGCAGGGTCAGGTTGTCTATCTGCTGAATTTTCTCTACTGAATCGGGTGGCAGGCCTCGCTGGGTAGAGACCTGCTCAGTGATTCGCATAATATCGTTGAGTGGGGATTTGAGGTCGTGTTTCAGGATCCGATCAACATCGTGCTGCAGTGAACGATTCTCCAGCATGGTGTCGTAGTCTGCCTGAATCGCTTTGTGGTGCATCACATGGCGCATTAAATTTCGGACTCGCAGCTTTAAAAGCGGCGGCTCGATTGGCTTTTTGACATAGTCGACCGCACCGAGATCTAAGCCCTTTAGCTGATGTTCAACATCATGCAGTGCGGTAATTAGAATGACCGGAATATGTTCTGCCTGAGGATGCCCGCGCATTGCCTTGAGAACATCATAGCCGCTCACTTTTGGCATCATAATGTCTAGAAGTACGAGATCTGGTGGCGTTTCTGATTGGGTGATTTCGATCGCCTTGGCGCCATCTTTTACCAGCAGTAAGCGGTAATCATCTTTAAGTAGGCCTGAGATCAGCATCAGGTTCTCGGGGGTATCATCCACAACCAAGATGGTAGGTTGACTGTCAGCCTGTTTAGATTTGGTTTTGTCTGATTTACCGCCCGCAGCGCTGCCTGCATTACGCGTTTTGGTTTTTCCTGTCAGGGCCTTGAGAACCCGGTTACGCAGATCTCCGGTGGTAAAGGGCTTTACCAGCAGGTCGGTCACCCCCATCTGTATTGCCTGGCGTACATGCTCACGCTCGGCATCGGCGGTGATCAATATGAAGGGGATGTGTGCGGTTGTTTCAGACTCTTTGACCTTTTTAAGCAGTTCAAACCCACTCATCTGCGGCATATTCCAGTCGCTGAGAATGATGTTTACTCTGCGTTTCGCCAATTGAATAAGTGCATCTGCGCCGTTTTTTGCGTGTACAACCTCTTTGATGCCCAGTTTTCGCAGTTGCTCACTGGTGATCTTCCGCATCGCTTCCTGATTATCGACCACAAGGGCAATGATATTTTGATCAGCCAAGTGCACCGGCACCAACATAAAAATACTCCCTGAAATCTATGCAAAAACTTCAATACATCAATGAATTAAGCCAAAGACGATAGAAGAAGTATTGCCTAATAAGGCACTTTTTCAAGGGCTTGAGGGAGATATTGCGACGGTGGGGGGAGGTTGTGTAAAAGCGATTAAATATTATACAGATTGGTGGGGTATGAGGGTGGATATGCGCTTAGCGCATATCCACAACCAGACCTTCGATAAAAACGACGCGTCTGGGGCGATAATCTTTGAATACCCATTCGACGACTTCCGAACCTTCGCCGTTGACGTGACTGAACTCATTGAAGTCGAGTCCGCGACTGACTTTGCGTACCTGTGCCATCGTCATACAGCGGCGAACGCTCCAGGAGCGGATGCCATCCTGGATTGCAGAGCGAGTTTGATAATCCATGCGGCACTGATGGCCTTTAGTGGTATGCACAACAGGCGCATCGGCAGCGGCTGGATCTTCCAACCCACCCCAGATCTCTGCTTTTGGCTGGGCGCCAGGGGCAGCGAGAACATTAACCTCTTTGCCCGTTCCAGTTTCATCACCGCAAGGTGTATCCTGGAACGAGCCGTCCCGGCACTGATAGATTTTCGCGTGTGCCGAATAAGAAAATGTAAGGCAAATTAATAGTAAAAACCGGAGCATCTTGACTTCCAGAGTCCTGTATTCGTCGAATCAAACGGGCCTATTGTGCCGCACGTGGGGGCAAATCTACCATAATTCAGCTCAAATTTGAGTCAATTTGTAGCGTAACTGTGACAAAATGCGGTCACAATCACGCCAAATTAGTAACTTCTTGAATAGTCGCTACTTATCGATTCTTGGCTAACAGCCTTGCTGTAAAAAATGAGATTCCAGATATCTGGCAACGGCTTCATCACTGTTTTTACCGATGACAGGTAGTCCAGGAAGACGCCGCTTGAGCTCGGGAGAACCGTTTTCCATGATCGCCCCGTGACCTGCCACTTCCAACATATGCTGGTCATTGAGTCCATCACCAAATGCAATGACCTGGTCCGTATTCAGCCCCTTGGCTTCCAATACGACTCGCAAGGCTTCTCCTTTAGATACGCCACCAGCCATCACTTCGAGGCAGATGGGTAGCGAGAAAGCGATACTTAGGGCGTCGCCATGTTTTTCCTTCAGTCGTCTCTCGATATCCAGTAGCTCTTCATGTTCGCCAAGCCAAAACAGTTTGGCAACATGCTCGGTTGGCAGTTTGTCATGGTCGGTGATCTGGTATTTGAAACCTGAATCTTTGTGGAACTTAAGAATTTCTGGGTTTGCCTCTGTCACCCACCAATCGTTGTCTTGATAGATGTTTATCCTGGCCTGATCCGACGTGGGTTCGTCCAGTAGTGCCTGCACCAGATGAGAAGGAATGTCATGGCGAAAGATGCACTGGCCCTGGCGATCGTATACCCGCGCGCCGTTGCTGGTGATCAAGAACATCTCCATTGCCAGTTTCTGGCGGATCATTTCAACGTCTGCCCAAGGACGACCTGATGCCAAAATCAGCTTCATATCCCGTGTCTGGGTCAGGGTGTCAATCACATGTTGGGTATAGCTACCTACGGTGTGCTGGTCATTTAACAGGGTGCCGTCGAGGTCGGAGACAATGGCTTTGATCATGAAAACTCTCCTAAGAAAAATCAGTGCAGCTCAGCACTGATAAGTGAGATTAGCTAGTCAATAAACTCAAAAAGCGTGTCCAGTGTGGGTTGTCGATAGTTGTCGGATTCAAGAAACAGCTCGTGGCGCGCGCCTTCGATTGTATGGTGGCGACAGTCTAGGGCCGTTGCTGCAAATGCTGCTACTCCCTGTTTGTCTACAACGCGATCGGCACCGGCTTCTATCACTAAAATGGGTATATGTATTTGGCTTGCCTGCTTAATCACCTGCTGACAGGCGAGCACAGCCTGCTCAACCCAATGCGCGGATGGGCTACCCAGCTGTAGATCTTCATTTCGTTGATAAAGTTCCCGAAATGCCTGATAGCGGATGGCTGAGTGAGAAAGCAGATTGGTTTCAAATGGCTTGTCTTTGTAACCACTGCCAAACAGAAAATAGCCGGGCTCACCGCCAAACCACTGACAAAGATTCCGACTGCCAGCCGACCAGGCGTGGACTATCCATTTGGCCAGATGCCAGGGCAGGTGGCCGCTGTGGATCTTAAACATGGGAGAACAGAATACCGTGCGTTCAATCGGAGGGCGGTGTTCCGCCAAATACTGAGCAGAAACGCAGCAGCCCATGGAATGCGCTACCAGATAAACCTGTTGATAGCCCCTTGGCCACAAATAGTGGTCACATAGCTGGGCCAGATCCTGCTGGTAATGATCAAACTTATCTACATGGCCAAGGTGACGGTTGTGGGCCAGTCGGTCCGACGCCCCCTGACCACGATGGTCGTAGGTAAACACCGCGTAACCACGCATGACAAAGTCATAGATAGTTTCGATGTATTTGTAATGGCTTTCGATCCGACCATTCACCAGAAGAATGGCTTTGGTGGCCTGTTCGGGGTGGTAACAGGCCCAGTCCAATCCGACATCATCAATGCCAGCAAAACGTCCGCGCTCAACAATCTGCTCCAGATGATCATGGATCGTCGCCATCATCTGTTCATTGAGCTGGGATTCCTTTGGCATTGTGTCTCCGGACAGTTATTGCGCTGGCTTTTGCGCTGATGGCAGCAGTCCTTCCTGTTGGAAGCGCTGGCTTAATCTTAGCTGCAATTTGCCACTCAGTGCCTGTGCCCATGACTGACCCACCAGTGTACTTTCCTGAGTAAGTTGTGGCATGACTCTAATCGACTTCTGACCCACGGGTGATTCGTAAAAGGCGATCAGTGCGTTAATTTCTTCCAGGGTAAAGTGACGATGATAAATCGGCATCAATGAACGCTGCAGTTCACCGGTTTGCAGTTCTTCGCCTACCACTTTATTGACTTCATCAGCGATAACATCGATCGCGCGAGCGGGAATATCTGGATAGGCAAGTTGCATCGCTTTGGCGCTTTGATTGATAAACATATCCGCAAACATCATTCCCATCTGGTCTGAGCCAGTGATCTCCATCAGCTTAATGATGGCGGCCTGCTTGTCATCGGGGATCTTGGCTTCCTGGGCCACGGCGTGCCCACAAGCACCCAGTAGTAAAATACAAATCAGTTGACGAAGCAGTGACATAAGTCCTCATTAATTAATGATGTTAGGGTCTCGCCGCAGAGTAACCGCGAACCTTTCGACGGGTCAAACTCGGAACAGAAAAGACGTGAGGCTGGCAGGGCTGCCAGCCAGGCTGAATAAGTATCAGACTTGTGCTGTCTGGGTGCTGTTAGTTGACGTTTTAACCGCGCTGTTGGTCGCCAGCAGGCGACAACACTGAATAAAAGATTCTATCGTGTCTGCTCGCCATTGCTGTTGGAACTCGTCAGATTGACGGGCAACGTGTACTGGCCACTCCTCCAATGCAATGGTGTTGAGCCCACGTTTTTCATGAACGATAAACAACTCACTAGGCCGCAATTTTTTCTTAAGGCAGTCTTCGCACACATCGAGTAGCTTGTCGATTATCAGGATGCGCCAGGCCGTATCTTCTTTCTCTGGTTGCCGCTTTATCTGCGCCAGTGCCAGCAGTTGCAGTTCTTTAATGATGGTTAATGTCATCTTTTCCTGAGCAGCACTGTGTCCAACGTAAGCTTTTACCTGGCGGCGACTTTGGGACAACTCGCGTTTTAGAATCTCGCTGCGGGAATAGAGATAAAGCAGCACCAGCACGGCAACGCCTACAGCTATCACTATCCAGATCACTGGGTACCTTCTTATTGTTATCAACTTGTGACAAGTAACGCGGTACACTTTTGCCACTACTCTCCTTATCATGCAAGCAATAAATGCCAGCAACAGTGAATCGTAATAATGAAGAAGCTTTTTGATACACACGTTGACCGTCGCCAGACCGCCAGTCAGAAATGGGAGCGATACAGTGGCCAGGATGTATTGCCCATGTGGGTGGCTGATACTGACTTTCAGGCGCCCCAGGCGGTAATGGATGCGCTGCACCAACGGATCTCCCACGGTGTGTTTGGCTACACCCTGGCGCCTGATTCGCTGACTGAAACCATTGTTGAACGTATGGCGCGGCTTTATCAGTGGCCTATCGAACCTGAGTGGATTGTCTATCTACCAGGGCTGGTATGTGGTTTGAATGTGACGACCCGCTCAATGGCGTCAGAAGGCGGCAAAGTCGTCACGCCAGTCCCTGTGTATCCCCCCTTTATGTCTTCAGTACTGCTGGCTAAACGTAAATTGCTTAAAGCCCCTATGGTGTTAATCGATGGGCGCTGGCAACTGGATCTGGACGAACTGGAGCGTCATGCCGCAGAGGCAGAGCTGCTGCTGTTATGTAATCCACATAACCCTGGCGGTACCGTCTACACTCGCGATGAGTTGGAAGCGATCCGCGAGATTGCTGAGCGCCACCAACTCACCGTCTGTTCCGACGATATCCATTGTGATCTGTTGTTGGATAAAGACGCGGTACACGTGCCATTTGCCAGCCTGAATGAAGATGCAGCCAATCGCACTGTGACCCTGATGGCGCCATCAAAAACCTTCAATATCGCCGGATTAGCGTGCTCCTTTGCGATTATTCCTAACCCTGAACTTCGCCAGAAGTTTATCCGTGCAAAGCGCGGCATTGTGCCGGATATTAACTTGTTGGGTTACACCGCTGCTGAAGCAGCGTACCGTCATGGTGATGCCTGGTTGGAAGCGCAGCTGGATTACCTGCGCAGTCACCGTGATCGTATCCAACAAGCCGTTGTAAATATGCCAGGCCTGTCATTGGCGCATATTCAGGCAACCTATCTGGCTTGGATCGACGCCAGTGCTCTGCAGTTAGATTGCCCGCAGCAGTTCTTTGAGAAGCACGGGGTTGGTATGTCGCCTGGGCGAGATTTTGGTGCACCGAATTTCATTCGACTCAATTTTGGCTGTACTGCTGAGACGTTAGAGCAAGCTATTGAAAGAATGGAACAAGCGTTGATCACACTTGGCTAAAGTAAGGTGAGAAATCGCCGATATTCGGTCTACTATTTAGGTAATTCAACGAGCTTAAGGTAGCCTTATGCAGCAGAGGTCTGGTCGTGCGTTCCTGGTGTATTTCCTGATCACGCTGCTGGGCCTGTCTTTGGTGATATCTGTTGTTGGCTATCACGCTTATCACAAGGTGCTGGAGTTGAGGCTGGATACCTTGAAAGCCAATGGCGCCTACAAAATGTCGGCAGTAGAACTGTTGCTGAATTCCAAAGTTGACCGCATTAATCAAACCATCGAAGTTCTTTCCCGCCATCGCCTGTTGCGTGATGCACTCGTCCTGCCGGGAGACCAGAGTGAGCGGGAGCTGGAAGTTCACTGGGATTCTGTACTCGAAACTGGGGTAGCCTGGGAAAGGTTGAGCTTTATTGACTTGCAGGGCATCGAACGCTTTGGCGTTTATCGTGTCAGCGAAAACCAGGTGAACCCACTGCCTGCAAAAGACCTTAGCCGTTTCAGTAGTGACGATCTGTTTGATAAAGCTCAGCGACTGGAAGCGAATGAAAAATATTATGCACCTGCGGCACTTGAAGAAACTGAGCAAGGGTTACCCGTCCTTCCTATTCAAGCCATTGCGCCAGTCATTACGCCAGTGGAGTTTAACCTGCAGCGTATCGGTTACCTCTACGCCGAGATAAACATCATGCATCTGATTGAGAGGATCAGGCAGTTGCCGGATATGATCATCGGTGAGCCGATGATGGTAGGAGAGCAGGGCTACTATCGTTTCCATACCGATATGAGTCGCATCTATGGCGATCGTTACCCATCCCGCAGTCAATACAACTTTAAGGACGAATACCCTGACGCCTGGAAAGAGGTGATTGAGGACGCCAATACGGTGCACAGTGGAGTCTATGAAGGGAAAAACGCTACTTTTGTGTTTAACCGGTTTGAGTCTCGCAGCCGGTTCCGTGGCCCAACCTTTATGATCATTCGTATTCCCTACAACTGGCTGGTGGTTAATTCGAAGCCCGCACTGAATACACTGTGGCTCAATCTATCGATGACGTTTGGTATTGCGCTTCTTGCCGCGTTGATAGTGGGTGCCATTGGCGGCGGTCGTGCTAAGCGGCAACATCAACGCAGACTGGCGGAAGCCATGGTGGAATCGATGTCTGCTGTGGTGGTGACAGATGCATTCGGCCGAGTTCAGGATGTCAATCCCAGCTTTGAGCGCATTACCGGATTTAAAGAGGCGGATATCATTGGCGAAACGCCAGAGATGTTGAAGTCCACCGAACACAGCCCGATCTTCTACGCGCGCCTGGTCAAAACCTTACTGGATAAAAAGTTTTGGCGTGGTGAGATCTGGTGTCAGTTTGCGGATGCTCGCTATCACCCCATGCTGGTTGAGATCCATGCGATCCAGGATAAGAGCGGCAAAGTCACCAACTATGTGGGTTCTTGTCTCGATCTCAGTGAGCAGAAACAGCTTGAAGTAGAGTTGCGTGAAAAGTCGCTTCGGGATCCATTGACCGGTTGTTGGAACCGCCGCTACCTGAGTGAATTGCTTCGTAACGAGATCTCTCGCCAGCGTCGTTACGGTCAGCCACTGGCCCTGGCAACCTTTGATATCGACAAGTTCAAACGCATTAATGATAAACATGGTCATGATGTGGGTGACCAGGTGTTACTGCGTTGTGCAGATGTGGTCAAACGCCAGTTGCGCAGAAGTGATGCCCTTGCACGCATTGGTGGAGAAGAGTTTGTCATCGTTATGCCGATGACACCTCGCGAAGGTGCAGAGATTTTAGTTGAGCGGATCCGGGACAAGCTGCATAAGCTTACGGACGAGCCAAAATTCACTGTCAGTATGGGCATGACCGTTGCCATTGCCGGTGATGAGACTGAAGAGCTGCTTAAACGTGCTGATATGGCCTTGTATGAAGCTAAAGCCAGCGGTCGAAATCGTAGCTGCTTTGCGACGCCCAGCCAGATCACGCCTATCTCCGTCAGCGAAGAACTGCTTAAACCAGGAGCCGTTTAGCTTTCTCTCCAGAGGCAATCAATTGTTGCCAGCAGGTGCGACAAATTGTCGCACTTCATCAACTTTCCATTGCTAATGGTCAGCGTCAGCTTTGCAATATGTAGCATCATTATTTCAAATTAAAACATATTGTTAATCATGCCTCGCAAGCTATCTTTGGGTTACTCCTTACTTTGCATTTCGCCCCTTTTTGTCACCTGTCATTTGTCTTATGCCGAGCAGGTTGAGCATATTGAAGTTCATGGTCAAAGATCGTCTTTTTCCATTGGCGTAGCGACAGAGCAGGTTGCACCATCAGCCGATGTGGGGGAGTGGTTAAAGTCTCTACCGGGGGCAGACGTTAACCGTAACGGGCCTGTTTCCGGGATCGCCCAATATCGAGGTTTGTACGGTGACAGAGTCAACGTTTCGGTTGCTGGTCGTCCCGTTGTCGGCGCCGGCCCTAACTCGATGGATGCGCCGCTGAGTTATGCCCCTGATGTCTTGATTCAAAGTCTGGTGGTCGACCGAGGAGTGGCGCCTGTGTCTCGAGGGCTCAATACTTTGGGGGGCGCTGTGACTGCCGAGTTCTATCTGCCTGCGTTCTCCGCTACCGGTGACTTAACCAGTGAACATTTACTTCGCGGTGGTTACCGGGATAACGGTGGCGCCAGTGAGTTGGCATTTCGTTCAATGATGGCTCAGGATGATCATGCACTACTGCTCTTTGGCGAGGATCTCTGTGGCCGGGAAGATCAGGAAGATGGCGACGGACGCGAAATATCACCCACGGAATACCACAAACGCAGCGCAGGTGTGAACTACCAACACCAGTTATCAAATGGCCAGATCGGTGCGGATTATCAATATCTCAATACCAAGGATGCAGGCACCCCAGCGCTGCCGATGGATATTGACTACATCCTGACGCATCGCAGTGGCCTTTCGGGGCGCTATGAACTGTACGCAAGTGATATTCAGTGGCAGATAGGCTACTCGGACGCTGAACACGCAATGGATAATCATCGTATGCGCAGCAATGGAGATCCCGCTCGATATCGTAAAAACAACGCAAACAGTGACGCCTGGGATGCACGTATCAGTTGGCAGCAGAGTGATGACTTCGGTGCCATTGATGGCTGGCAGATAGGATTTGACCTGCTGAGTGAAAACCACGATGCCGTGATCACTAACCCCAACAACAGCCTGTTTCGCATCGATAATTTCAATGATGTCGACCAGCATCATCTCGGCCTGTTTGCGCAATGGCACGGGCAACTAAATGATTGGTCTATCGTCAGTGGTGGCCGGATTAAATATCTGAAATCGGATTCTGGAGAGGTCAGCCATTCGATGGCGCTGATGAATCCAAATATTCGGGAGTTGGTTGAACGGTTCAACAACTCGGATCGTGAGCAGTCAGATTGGATGCTGGATCTGGCGCTAAATGCCAGCTACCCATTGGCCGACAATTGGTTGGGGCAATTAGGCCTGGGAGTCAAACAACGACCCGCTTCCTATCAGGAGCGCTATCTGTGGTTACCGATGCAAAGCACAGGTGGACTGGCAGATGGTAAAACCTATGTCGGAGATGTCGAATTAGATCCTGAAACCGCCTGGCAAATTGATGTCGGCGTCGATTATCAGAGTCGTGAGTGGCAGATCTCTCCCCGCGTGTTTTACCAGCGTATTGATGACTACATTCAGGGCACCCCGTCAGAGGATCCTGTCGTGCAGCAGGTTGCCATGATGATGGGGGATGATTCGCCTCTTCAGTTTAGTAACGTGGATGCAGAGCTGTATGGTCTGGACCTGCTTTGGCATTTGGATATTTCGCACCGCTGGCGTTTGGGCGGGCAGGCGACTTATGTGAGGGGAGAGCGACGGGACATTGATGACAACCTGTACCGAGTGTCACCTCCCAACATGAGTCTCTATGGCGCTTATCAGTCTGATCTGTGGCAGGCGAAGCTGGATTGGCGTGGCTACATGTCTCAGGACGATGTTTCCGAGACGAACCAGGAGCAGGAAACCGCTGGGTACGGCATCCTCGGCGCTGAGGTTGTGTTCCAGCCAGATACGGCACTGGCGTTGCGGGCAGGTGTCAGCAATCTGTTTGACCAAGCCTATCAGGATCATTTGGCCGGCTATAACCGGGTGTCAGGCAGTGAGTTGGCGGTCGGGGAGCGTTTGCCCGGAGATGGGCGCACAGTCTGGTGTCGTGCCGAGTATGTTTTTTAGTCGTTGAGCTTCAGAGTTAAAAGCGTGTTGTTGCTTGGTTGCCTCGCATTCCCAAAATATGACGTGACGGCACACTGTCTTGGTGTGCTTCTTTGGGAGACCATTCTACTTAGATAGTTATTGGGATACGGGGCGTTTTTTTAGCTTACGCTGCAAGGTTCGACGATGCATGCCTAACTGCTCTGCAGTTTTTGAGATATTGCCATCATTGGCTTTCATTACCTGCTGTATGTGTTCCCACTCCAATCGTTCCGGCGTCATCTTGGGTTCATCCACGCCTGCATTAAATTGGTCACTATCCACAGTACTGTGGGTTTTAGCCTTTCCCTGAAGCGCGGCCACAATGGTTTGTGTATCTGCGGGTTTTGCCAGATAGTCATCTGCACCCGCGTGAATCGCCTCAACAGCATTGGCAATACTGGCATAGCCTGTAAGCAAAACGATACGGCTGCTGGGGAGTAACTGCCGTAGAGGGGATATCAGACTAAGGCCACTTTGCTCTGCTAGTTTCACATCCAGCAGAATATACTCGGGTCGCCACTGACGTGCGGTCAGTAGTGCATCTGTGGCATTCGCTGCTTCTCGGCACTCATAACCTTCTCGGCTCAATCGCCTGCAGACAATTCGACTGAAATCCTGGTCATCCTCAATCACAAGTAAACGAAGAGGCATCAGTCCAATTGCTCCCTTGCCGTCTTAGTGGTCGTCGTATTGAGCAATGGTAGTGATACTTCGGCAACTGCTCCGCCAGCTGGGTGATTACTCAAACTGAGTTGGCCGCCAAGTCGTTCTATGGTGGCGTGGCTGAGTAATACAGAAATACCCAGGCCTTGCTGGCTGGGCTGGGTATTCAGCCCCAGTGAATTAAGCAGCGCGGGTGACAAGCCGGGACCTGAGTCCCGAATATTAATCGATAGCTGCTTGCCAGTGGCAGACAGTGTAATTTCAACATGCCATGGCGGTTTCGCAAGCGTTTGTTTTGAGGCTTCAAATCCATTGGCTACCAAATTCAACAGCGCAGGCAATAGTGCTGAATCGACGGCTATTTGTCCTTTGGGATAACTGTTCGGTAGCGCTAATTTGCACTCAGGAAAGGTCAGGCTTGCTTGCTCCAGGAGCTGTTTGCAGAGCGCTTCAATCGTCATGGCTTCGCTGGTATTGGACTGTATTTGGCGCGCGGTGGAACGAAACCTGTCGAGATGATTAGAGCATTGAGAAATAGGGGCTTTAAGCTCTTTGACTAATGTGTCGTCGGGGTATGAGTCTTCCAGTTCTTCCTGTAGCAGGTTGAGACTGGCGAGTGGCGTTGCAAATTGGTGTGCGACCTGGGCGGAAGCTGTGCCCAGGGTCAGGATCTGTTCATTTCTCAGTTGCTCTTCGCGCAGTTTGCTTATCTGGGCAGACTGCATTCTGAGCTTTCTCGCCAATGCACCCACTACCAGGGTGATCACCCCCAGAGAGGCTAGAAAGGTAACCCACATACCCACAAAGTGGCTCTGCATCTGATGGTGGCCATGGTGCGGTTGTGGTGCCAACCAAAGTAATACTGAATAGCCCGTGAGGGCCAACAAACTCAGCACGACAATTGCGTTGCGTGGCAGGCTGACAGCCGCCAGTGCTACCGGCAGCAGTAATAGAGAAACAAAGGCGTTCGTTGCGCCGCCACTGAACCAGAGCCAGGCAGACAACAACAGCAGATCCATAGCCAGCTGGATCGCCAGCATGGGGATAAAAAGCCACCTCTTGCTGTGATAAAGCCAGCTACTGACAGCGAGCGTCAGGGTGCCGATGAGAATTAGAATAACGCCATGGGGCTGTTGGCTATTGGAGCCAAGCCAGGACTCGGGCAGAAGCATTAACACGCACAACACTGTCAGCAGTGTTGCGCGTAGTATCAAATGGAATCGAAATTGGCTTTGGCCTTCCCCCATGGCGGTGGTGGGGAAAACTAAAGGGTTTTCAGAATGCTGTCAGGTAGCGCCAGCTCGTCATTCTTGTTGACTGCAATGCCCTGACTGATGATGTCGCTGGCAATCGCTTTTGCATCATCCAGAGAGTGCATCTCGTAAGTGCCACACTGATATTCATTCAATTCTGGAATATCGTTTTGCGAGGTCACACCCTGAACATCTCTCATCGCTGCCAACCAGGCATCTGCGACCGCTTGCTCTGACGGCTCACCGATCAGGCTCATATAGAATCCGGTGCGGCAACCCATAGGGCTGATATCGATGATTTCGACACTATCAGAGTTAAGGTGGTCGCGCATAAAGCCAGCGAACAGGTGCTCCAATGTATGAATACCGCGCTCGCTTAACAGCGCTTCATTAGGAATGCAGAAGCGAAGGTCAAAGACGGTGATCGGGTCTTTGTGCGGTGTGCTCATCTTCTTTGCTACACGCACGGCGGGTGCCTGCATCTTGGTGTGGTCAACGGTAAAACTATCTAATAAAGGCATGGCCTGTTCCCCGAAACTGTCTTTTGGAAAATCGCAGCTGATAGCTAACAATTCGCTGCGATCTGATTGCGCTACATGATACCAGCTTATGTGCGAGCGTCACCCTCTGCCGGCTCGCTCACACTGGCTTCCGCGGCGTCAGTTTTTGTTGATTGATTATTGGCGACAACAGAGATTGGATCCTGGTGAATAATCACATCGCAGTTTTCCAATACGGTTCGAATATCCTCTTCGATCTCATCGGCAATTTTATGGGCGTCTACCAGTGGCAGATGATCATCCAGCTCCAGGTGCATCTGCACAAAGCGTGTACCACCGGCCTGACGGGTTCTCAGGTCGTGTATGCCATGCACTTTGGGATGGGCTTCTGCCAGTGCAATAATCTTGGCCTGTTCCGTGGCTGGCAGCTCTCGGTCCAGCAGGTGTTGAATGGCATCCTGCGCGATTTCTTTTGCGCTCCAGGCCATGTAGATACCGATACCAATGGCGAGCAGGGCGTCGGCAAGATGTATCCCCCAGGCAGTTAGCCCCAGCGCAAGCAGCACGGCACAATTCATCAGCAGATCGCTGCGGTAGTGGAGGGCATCGGCCTTAATGGCCAGGCTGCCGGTTTTGCGGATCACGTAGCCCTGATAAAGCAGCAGTAAGCCGGTGGCCAGGGTCGAAAACAGCATGACCGCAACCGCCAAACCCACTTCGCTTAGCGGTGAAGGGTGCAACAAACGGTCAATACCATGCAGGATCAAAAGCAGTGATGAACCGGCAATAAACATGGCCTGTGCCATTGCGGCCAGGCTTTCCATCTTGCCGTGGCCGAACCTGTGCTCAGCATCTGCGGGTTGGGTTGCATAACGGAGTGCCAGCAGATTGAGCAATGAAGCCGCTGCATCCATCAGTGAATCAGTGAGGCTGGCCAGCAGGCTGGCGGAGCCTGAACTGATCCAGGCCACCAGTTTGGCCAGGATCAGAAAGGTCGCTGTGATGGAGGCCGCCAATGCGGCCCGGCGAACGAGCCTGCGATAGTTATCGGGATCATTTTTCATATCCCAATTATATCGTCAGTTTTGTTACTAAAGTTTTAATTTCGCTCAGCTTTATGAGTCGTGGTTTTACTTGCCCCGCATTTTTTCACCACGAGATTTCATCTGCGCTTCCATTAGCTCCAGGAATTTCTCCTGCTGAGCGGGTTCCAGCAGGTGATAGATCTTGTAATGCATCTCTACGCGTTTCAGCATATGTTCGGCCATCTTTTCCTGACGTTCGGCAATCAGCACTTTGGCGGCATTTTCGTCAAAACTGTCCGCAGTAATAAGTGCACGCATCTGCTCTTTATGGTCTTCTCGTTCAGCTTTGTTAGTCTCTCTGTTTGCTTTTTTCTCTGCTTTTGCAGATTTCATCAGCTCGCGGATCTCAGATTTTTGGTCATCACTCAGATCTAACTGTGAAAGTACTTGTTTCATTGGATTGTTATCGCCACCCTTGCCTGGCTTCGCGATTGCCAGCGGAGAAACTAAAATGGCTGCAATGGTCAGAGCGACAAGATTTTTCTTCAACATGGTGATTTCCTCAGGTAAGTCAGTTTTCATGGTTAAGTCTACTTGCCTGAATGCAAACCAGGGTTTGTTAGCGTAAAGAAGTGCAAAGCTTGCGCTGAATTCGTAGAGCGTAGCGGTGGCTTTCAGTACAGTTAAGATCAGAGGAGTAAGTAACCTATGAAGATCCTGATCATTGATGACGACCGAGCACTGTGCGAGCTATTGGCAGAATTGCTGACAATGGAAGGTTTTGATGTCGCGATGAGTCATGACGGCCAGGCCGGATTGGACAAAGCTACATCAAATGATTTTGACCTGATCCTTTTGGATGTGATGCTACCGAGCCTTAATGGTATGGAAGTGCTGAAGCAGTTACGTCAGCAGGCCTGTGAGACTCCCGTGTTGATGCTGACAGCACGAGGCGAAGAAACCGACCGGGTTTTAGGGTTAGAGTTCGGCGCCGATGATTACCTGCCAAAGCCTTTCAGTGACCGCGAGTTGATAGCTAGAATTCGAGCTATCCTGCGTCGTACGTCAGTCCCTGCAAAACCAACGGTGAACCATGATCAGCTCACGGTAGGTGAACTGGTATTGTTACCCGGCAGACAGGAAGCTCGCTGGCGCGAGAATAAACTGGATCTGACATCGACAGAATTCACCCTATTGCACAACCTTGTCCAGTCGGAAGGGCAGGTGCTTTCAAAAGAGTTCCTCAATAAAAAAGTGTTGGGAAGGTCGCTATTACCTTATGACCGCAGCTTGGATGTGCACGTAAGTAACCTACGTAAGAAGCTGCCATCCCGTTCTGATGGTGGTGACTGGATCCGAACTGTGCGGGGCAAGGGCTACCTCTGGTTGGAGGATTGTTAATGCGCTGGTTCGGGGGCCTTTACCCCAAGCTGTTTCTCTGGTTCTGGCTTACCTTGCTGGTGATGATCGCTTTGGTCGTTACCATCCCTCGACTGTGGAGTGAGACTTACTTCGAGCTTCCCGATCGTCCACTGCGCCATATGCAGGGATTTGTTGATGAGGTGGAGCGAAAGGTGGAACGCCGTCGCAGGCCACCCCCGGGAGAAGGAAAGCGCTGGTATTTGGTCAATGCTGACGGTGAAAGCCGAGATGGCAGCCCAGTGCCCGAAATCGTGCTGTCACTGCAGCTGGCGAGCACTGCTGATGGCAAACCCAGGGGGGTCATTGACGGGCGTTGGCTGTATGCCGGTCCATGGGATATCCGCATACATGGTCAGGATTGGCAGATTGTGCTGAGGCACCCAAAAGATAAGTCACCACTCCCCCTGTTACCGTTTATGTTCAACCACCCCTGGCGCTTGGTTGTTCTGATAGTGCTGATCAGCGGAGGGCTTTGTGGTTTTCTCGCTTGGCGTTTGGGGCGTCCTCTCCATCAGCTGAGGCAAACCGCACAGTCTCTGGCCGAAGGAAATCTGGAAGCCAGGCCGGCTTATGAGCTGCTGAGTCGTCGTGACGAAGTTGGATTACTCAGTCGTCAACTCAGCGATATGGCAGATGCACTTGGATCTGAGATCGAAGCGCAACAGCAGTTGCTACGGGATGTTTCCCATGAGTTGCGCTCTCCGTTGACTCGGCTGCAACTGGCTATCGGCCTGATGCGGCGCAGTGAAGGCGAGAGTGACTTGTTGCAGAGGGTAGAGCGTGAATCCCTGAAACTGGAAGAGATGATCGCTGAGCTGCTGCAGCTGGCTCGCATGCAGAGAAAGCGTGAAGGTATGGTGCCGCTGGAGCTTAGCGAACTGCTATCACAAGCAGTAAATGATGCTCAAATCGAGGCCGAATCAGCGGGATTGAAGCTCTCGGTTAATGTTTCACCCGAGGGGGCCGAAGCCTGGTGTGCCGGTGATGCAAGCCTGCTATCTCGCGCCATAGATAACCTTATTCGCAATGCGGTACGGTTTGCCAAAGGTCGTATTGAAGTCAACTTGCAGAAGCATGATGGTGACATCCAAATTTCAGTTGCTGATGATGGCCCAGGTGTACCTGACCATGAACTTGCGCATATCTTCCGCCCCTTCTACCGGTTGGATGATGCCCGCACGCCAGAACTGGATTCAGGTATCGGCCTAGGCATGGCGATAGTTGCTGCTGCCGTGCAGGCCCATCACGGCGACGTAGTTGCACGAAGAAGTGAATTCGGCGGGCTTGAGGTCTCCATGACGCTTCCAGCAAAAGCAGAGCGTTTGCAGTAAGCATTGGACATCAGATCTGGTAAAGTGGCGGCGTCAAGAAACACGGGAACACCTCAATGCTGCATATCGCCCTGTATGAACCAGAAATACCGCCCAATACGGGGAATATTATTCGCTTGTGTGCCAACACAGGTTGTGCCTTGCACTTGATTGAGCCGCTGGGGTTTGATTGGGACGATAAACGATTACGCCGGGCGGGTTTGGATTATCACGAGTTCGCCGCAGTAAATAAACACGCCAATCTTGAAGCCATGCTGGCAAGCTTACCTGATGCGCGCCTGTTTGCTTGCACGACTAAAGGAAGCCAGCCGTTTCAGCATGCTGAGTACAGGGATGGTGACATTTTGTTGTTTGGCCCTGAGACCCGAGGTTTGCCTGACGCCGTGTTAGCGCAAGTCGCCGCTGAGCAAAGAATCCGTATCCCTATGCGCACTGATAGCCGCTCTCTTAACCTTTCAAACGCTGTTGCCATCATCAGTTATGAGGCTTTGCGTCAGCTGGATTACCCTGAGTTAACATAGATTTATCTTGCACAATTTGTGAGCTGAACAACGGTGTAAAAAAAGCTGATACCGTACACTCTCGAGAATCTGATATCGCGAGTGTGTGTACAGGGAATGACTGCGAGGCCACTTTTTTCCGATGCGTTGCAACTCAATTGGCAGCGAGCCAATGATGAGCAAGCAACCTTTGGTTTTTACCAGAGTGATTGTGCCGATCGCTTTTGTCGCTTTGTGTCAGCTTTTGCTAAAACTCAGAAAGTGCCCCTGCTCCGGATCCAGCTCCAGCCTCAAACGGAATTTTCTCCTTATCACGCTCTACTTGCATTGTTTCGCCAGCGCATGGCTGAATCCCATCTTGATCCAGAAGAAATGGCGATGTTTGCCACCGATTACCTTCCGTTGCAACGACGCCTCAGTGGCTGGTTAAAGGGTGAATCAGAGCCGCGCCCAGAATTAGCGGTTATTGACGATCTCAATTTCGAGCAGGTGGTTCTGCGTAAAGCCATTTTGCGTTTACTTGAGTTGTTGCTTGATGAGCCAACCGTCATTGCTGTTACCGGTTGGCATTATGCTTCACCCTCAGCCATAGATGTTTTGCGGTCGATGGTCGAAGCAAAGATATCAGCGCCCATCATGATCATGGTGTGTATTGATACCCAGTACGCGCTGAACAATCGTCAGGAAGATGAGCAATGGGAGTCATTCCTCGATTGGATGGATGACCTCTATCTGTTGAATCGTGTTCCTCTACACAAAGAACCTGCCGAATTTCATTGGGTATCTCCGATGATTGGCGACGTCGCAATCAAACATGTCTCTGAAAATATGGATTGCATGGCTTGGCCCGAAGCCGTGAACGCCGCGAGGTTGCTGCTCCGCCGGGCTGACCTTAGTGATCGAGAGCGCATTCAATTACAACTGAATTTGTCTTGGGCGCTGCTTTGTTTGGGTGAGTTGGACGAAGCATTACATGAAATGGAGTTGTTGCAGGAGTGGCCTGCGTTACTTGCCTGCCCACGCTGTCACGTTAAGTTGATGTGCATGTTTGCCCTGACACAGGTCTGTAAGCAGAGCTTTGAACACGCACTGCAGAGTGCTCAACGGGCTATTGAGGTAGCGAATCAGGCGGACGACGATTACCTGCGGGCCCAGGCGTTGTTTATCGATTTTTATACCCATGATAAATCGACCACCCCTGTTTCAATTGAAGAGTTTGAGCGTCTGAACCGACTGCTCGCCATATACAAGATGGGCTGTTCGCGACTTTACTGTCTGCGTAACTATTACAATTTCCTGCGCTTCTATGACAACCTTGAAGCGGAAACAGCAATCAATTTCACTCAGCAAGCTGTTGATCTGGCGCGTATTCTTGGGCATCGACAGGGTATTGCAGCGGCTTATCACAGCAAAGGAATTATCTATTCCTATATCAGTAATTACCATGCAACATTTCGCTGCTTTGGGGTTAGCTCAAGGATAAGAGAGGAACTGGGAGAATCGCTGGAGATTGTGCGTATGCACAATGGCATCGGTTACTTTAATACCTTGCTCGAACACTACCCTGGGGCGATGAAAGAGTATCTTGCCGCCTATGCGACGGCACGACGTGTTGGGGATTACAGTGAGCTGGTGGTTACCCTGTATAACTTTGCCTGGCTCTATTTCTGTACCCGTAATTATCGTGATGCCCTGCAGATTCTGGAACAGTTGGTACGGATCTGTCGTATCCGTCAGCTAACTCACTTTCCATTTAGAAACCTTTATGACGTATTCAGCTTAAAAGGTTTTTGTCATGCAAAATTAGGTGAGTTGGCGCGTGCTCAACAGTCGTTAGATCGCCTTAATGGCTTGCCATTCCAACCCAGTCGCACTGGAAAATTCCTCCGCTCCATGCTGCAAGGCGCGGTTTACTCGGCCATGAGTGATTTAGGTAAAGCCCGGGAGCAGTTTGAACAGGCGCCGGAGCTATTGGGTAAAGTGGTCGATATGGACTCGCGATTGATTCCACAGTGTTACCTGGAGTTAGTCAGTGTCTATAGCCGACAGGGTGACTGGCAAAGCTGTGACCAGCTGCTGGAGAGCAGCCTGGAGATGTGTGAACGCCTGGAGCTACCCAAATTCCGCTCCCTGTTTCTGCAGGTGAAGGATGATGTCAGCCTGCGTTTACCGGTTGATACCAGCACGCTACCAAATCAGGTTCTTGGTCGGGTTTCTCTGCAACTGGATGAGCTGGTCATCATGGTCAAGCAAGACACCAAGCTCAGTCAGGCGAATCAGCGATTACGGGAAATCCAGCTCGTCAGTCGACTGCAATCGTTGCCTGAGCGTATTAGTTGCCCACAGTTATTGGCTTCGGAAACCTTAAAACTGGTATGCGGTAACTTTGCGCTGCAAGCCGGTGTGATCCACAAGCGTAAAGGCAGTCATTGGGAGATCTGGACCCAGGTTGGCGAGTTGCCTCAGCAACTTCAGCTTGAATCTCACCTGATGCAGGTTCAGGCCAGTCAGCGAATTCTGGTAGATAACCGGATGCATTCTCAGGGTGAAGGAGGGCAGCGTGCCACCTATGACTCCGTGGTGTGCCTGCCATTGTTCAGTGACCAACAGTTAACAGCCATTCTTACCCTGTGTGCATTTGATTCAAACCGCTTTTTTGATCGCCAGGATCAAAGCACTCTGCAAATGCTGAGTCGACAGCTCAGCAGCCAGCTTCAGCAGCTCGCTCACAGCGAACGACTGGTTAAGATGTCGACCACGGATGTGTTGACCGGCTTGTATAACCGCCAGGCGCTGCAGGCCAGACTGGAGCAGGAGCTTGAGTCAATGCGAATGAAGCCCGATGGTCAGGTTTGCTCTGTTGCTTACATGGATTTGGATAACTTCAAAACCGTCAACGACAACCTTGGTCATGGCGTCGGTGATGAAGTGTTGAAGGCGTTTGCAGATCTTCTGCAAAGTTGTCTTCGCCATGAAGATGTTGCGGCCAGATGGGGAGGCGATGAGTTTGTGGTCTTGTTCCCTAACACTGATCGTATGCAGGCTCAGGTCGTCGCCGAAAGGTTGCTCAGCACGCTCGAAGAGCGTCAGTACTTTATACCGGAGTTGACCAAGTGGGCTGGTCTCGAGCAACTGACTATCCCAATACAATTGAATTGCTCTATCGGCATATCTGAATGCACTGCCAAGGATATAGGAGGAATAGACGAAGATTGGCTGTTGTTGCAGGCAGATAAAGCGCTGTATTGCGCTAAAGATGAGGGTAAAGGCCGGGTAAAGCTCAGTGAGCCGCCGGCCGTTTATTACTCAAACGTCTGATCCCGGCTGAGCAGATCTGCTGCTGCCAGCTTTGGAGACTTACTTTCGTAAAGCACCTGATAAATCTGCTCTACAATCGGCATTTCAACACCCAAACGTTTAGCTAACAGGAATACTTCTTTGGTATTGCGATAGCCTTCGACTACCTGACCAATGCCATCTTCCGCTTCCTGCAAGGACTTGCCTGCGCCCAGAGCCAGGCCGAAACGGCGATTTCGGGACTGGTTGTCGGTACAAGTGAGTACCAGGTCACCCAAGCCACCCATGCCATTAAACGAACTTGCCTGTGCGCCGAGTGCTTCGCCTAAACGGATCATTTCTGCCAGGCCTCGGGTGATCAACGCCGTGCGAGCATTGGCACCAAAACCCAAACCATCAGCCAGACCGGCACCAATCGCGATAACGTTTTTGACCGCACCACCCAGTTGCAAACCGATAAAATCCTGATTTCGATAGACTCGGAAGCGGGACTCATTGTGCATCAGGGAGGCTAATTCGGCTGCAAAGTCGTCATCGGTAGAGGCGACCGCAATAGCTGTCGGCAATCCTTTGGCAACTTCCATCGCAAATGTTGGGCCGGATACCACAGCGAGAGAAAAACCGTCGCCCAGAATCTCTTTGGCCACGTCCTGTAACAATCTTCCGGTGTCAGCCTCCAAGCCTTTGGTCGCCCAGGCAACACGGGCATGTGGTTGCAGATGTGGCTTCATGCGCGTCAACACATCGCCAAAAGCAAAGCTGGGAACCACGATCAGAATATTGTTTGACGCGGCGACCGCTTTGGCTAAATCCGCTTCCAGGTCAAGCGAGTCAGGAAAAGGTACGCCAGGAAGAAAGGCGTCGTTGATCCGATCTTGCTCAAGCTGAGCTACATGATCGGCTTCGTGCCCCCAGAGTAGGGTTTTGTTGCCATTTCTAGCGATAGAAATAGCAAGGGCGGAGCCATAAGACCCCGCCCCCAGCACGGTAATATCGTACGCTTTAGCGTCCATTAGTTACGCGTCTGCGCTAGCCTGTGCTTCTGCTTGCTTCTGCTGAACATAAGAAGCGAACAGAGCATCAAAGTTAACAGGAGCCAGGTTCAGTGGAGGGAAAGTACCACGGCTTACCAGGCTTGCAATTGCTTCGCGAGCATATGGGAACAGGATGTTAGGGCAGAAAGAACCCAGAGTGTGAGCCAATTGAGGCTCTGGCATATTGCCGATAGAGAAGATACCCGCCTGCTGCACTTCACACAGGAATGCAGTGTCTTCACCTACTTTGGCTGTCACAGTCAGAGACAGAACTACTTCAAACGCGCTGTCGTCCAGTTTGTTGCTCTTAGTATCTAGATCCAGCTTAACTTCGGGCTTCCACTCGGCCTTAAAGATAGTAGGAGAGTTAGGCGTCTCGAAAGAGATGTCTTTTGTGTAGATACGCTGGATGTTGAATTGAGCAGTTGGTTGTTCTGCACTGCCGTTTGTCTTTTGTTCTTCAGCCATTTTCTTAACCTTAAATGTATAAATCTGTGTTCGTTATGGTTGGTTAACCAACCTTGTTTCGTTAGCGGCCCAGTAAACTGGTTAATTCGCCATTACTGTGCAGTGCCATCAAGTCGTCACATCCGCCGATACTTTTCCCATCGATAAAAATCTGCGGGACAGTGTGACGGCCGCTTAACTCCATCATTTTGCTACGCAATGTTGCGTTACCATCGACGGCTATCTCTTCATAGCTAACGTCAAGCTGGTCCAACAGTGCTTTGGCTCTGATGCAGTAAGGACACCACTGCGTGGTGTAGATAACTACTTCTGCCATGCGCACTCTCCGCTATTTACTGACTGGCAGTTTGGCATTCTGCCACTCTAACATGCCGCCTTTAAGGCGATAGAGAGTGCTGAAACCTTGCTTTTTGAGCAGTGAGCTGGCGCGAGACGCGCTGCTTCCGGTTGCGCACACCACTATAATGGGATTCTCTTTTTGCTTTTCAAGCTCACCCACCCCTTTCTGTTGCAGATCATTGAACGAGATGTGACTTGCGCCAAGAATATGCCCCTTGTTGAACTCTTCCGCTGTTCGAATATCGAGCACTTTGGCATTGTCTTTGTTCATTAACAGCGTCGCTTCTTGCGGATTAACCGCAGGCGCGCCTTTCGGGCCCAGGAAAGAGTAAAGCAGTGCACCGAGCAAACCTATCCAGGCCAGGCTTAAGATAGGGGCGGCTGTTGTCACAAATTCAACCAATTGCTGCATGAAACGTCCTCAGTTCAAATCAACGGCGTGCGGCTGGCGCACTCAAAGCGCCTGAATTATACCTGTATCGAACAATATGCACAGCCAAGTGTACTTTGCGGGGTTAAAAAATGGTTGGAAAAGTTGTCTAATATGACGCCAGAGAAGGTACACAGAATTTTTATTTCTATTTTCAGTTAGCACACAGTAGGAACTATTCATGAGTACAGCTAAGAAACCAATGGTGCTGGTCATCATGGACGGCTGGGGTTACAGCGATAACCCTGAAAACAACGCCATTCTGAATGCAAAGACCCCAGTACTGGATAAGCTATGGGCAGAATCGCCCAGCGCACTGATTTCCGGTTCAGGTAATGACGTGGGTCTGCCTGACGGCCAGATGGGTAACTCAGAAGTGGGTCACGTAAACCTTGGCGCAGGCCGTATCGTTTACCAGGACCTGACTCGTATCGATAAAGCGATTAAAGAAGGCACATTCGGCGAAAACGAAGCGCTGGTTGCAGCCGTCGATAAAGCAGCAAGCAACGGCAAAGCCGTACACATTATGGGTCTGCTGTCTCCGGGCGGTGTTCACAGCCATGAAGACCATATGATGGCAATGGTCGAAATGGCCGCAGCCCGTGGTGCTGAGAAGATTTACCTGCACGCATTCCTGGATGGTCGTGATACGCCACCACGTAGCGCTGAAGGTTCACTGCAGGCATTCCAGGACAAGTTCGCTGAACTGGGCAAAGGCCGTGTTGCCAGCCTGGTTGGTCGTTACTATGCCATGGACCGTGATAACCGTTGGGAGCGTGTAGAAGAAGCCTACAACCTGCTGACTCAAGCCAATGGTGCATTTACTGCGACGACTGCGGTTGAAGGTCTGCAAGCGGCTTACGCGCGCGACGAAAACGACGAATTCGTTAAAGCGACTGTTATCCAGGCTGATGGCGAACCAAGTGCAGCGATGGAAGATGGCGACAGCCTGATCTTTATGAACTTCCGTGCTGACCGTGCCCGTGAAATAACCCGTGCTTTTGTAGACGCAGACTTCGCTGGTTTCGAGCGCAAGGCGACTCCAGCATTGGCAGACTTCGTCATGCTGACTGAATACGCGGCGGATATTAAAACCAGCTGTGCATTCCCACCAGAAGCCTTGGTTAACACCATGGGTGAGTGGTTGGAAAAGCACAATAAGACGCAACTGCGTATCTCTGAGACTGAGAAGTACGCACACGTGACCTTCTTCTTCAGCGGTGGTCGCGAAGCGGAATACGTGGGCGAAAAGCGTGAGTTGATCGCTTCACCTAAAGTTGCAACTTACGATCTGCAGCCAGAGATGAGCTCAGAGGAGTTGACCGATAAGTTGGTTGCGGCGATTAAGGGCGGTGAATACGACTTTATCGTTTGTAACTATCCAAACGGTGACATGGTAGGCCACACCGGCGTCTATGAAGCAGCTGTCAAAGCGTGTGAAGCGGTTGATGCCTGTATTGGTCGTGTTGTAGAAGCGCTGCGTGAAGTGGGCGGCGAGTGTTTGATCACTGCCGACCATGGTAATGCTGAAAAGATGGTTGATAACACCACAGGCCAGGCACACACAGCACACACCAGTGAGCCAGTGCCGCTGATCTATGTGGGCCGTGAAGGCAAACTCGCAGAAGGTGGTAAGCTGAGCGACTTGGCGCCTACCATGCTGAAGCTTATGGGGATGGAGATCCCGGCTGAGATGAGCGGTAAAGCGCTGATCGAGGTAGCCTAAGCCTCTATGGAGCTGAAATTTCTAAGCTCCAGGCTAAACCAGCCTGCTCGTAGTTTGAGCAGGCTGTGTTTTATCTTTTTTTCCCTCTTTGTTTTTGTATTTTCTTCTCAACTTTCTGCCAGTGGCGATGATCGCCTGCATAAACTGCAGGGCCAGATAAAACGTCAATCACAACAACTCGAAAAACAAAAAGAGAAACGAGAAGCCCTGTTTGGTGAACTTCGCTCAGCGGAGCAGGAGATCGCCAAGGTAGCAAAAGTCCTGCGCATGACTCGGCAGGAACTTAATCGCACTCGCGAAGAGCTGGCCGACGCCAAGCAGCAGCAAGCAGAGCTAACCGAGCTATACGGCCACCAACAGAGTGCACTTCAGGCGCAACTCACCAGTGCTTATATGTCCGGTAACCACGATTACATCAAACTGCTGATGAACCAGCAGGAGCCGGGCAAGATCGAACGCACATTGAGTTATTACCAATACCTTAACCAGGCTCGCATGGATAACCTGGAGGCGTTGAAGAAAACTCGCCGCCAGTTGGCCCGTGTTGAGCGCAAACTGGCGGAACAGGCCAGTCGATTGCAGTCGTTAGAGCGCCGTCAGGCCGATGAAAAATCCAAGATGGAAGAGCGTCAGCTGGCCCGTGAGCGTACATTAGGCAAGCTGAAAGGTAGTCTTTCCGGTGGTCGTCAGCAATTGATAACCTTGCAGGAAAATGAACGTACCGTTCGCAGTATGATTGAGCGTCGCCGTCAGCGAGAAGCGCTCGAGATGGATGGCTTAAAAGCGCTGAAAGGGAAATTGTCCTGGCCGGTCAACGGTCGTATCAGTAGGAACTTTGGGTCCAAACGGCAGGGCAATATCGTCTGGAAAGGCGTGATGCTGCGTGCCAAAGAGGGGCAAGACGTTCTCACCGTTCATCAAGGCGTTGTTGTTTATGCCGATTGGCTGAAGGGTTTTGGTTTGCTGATGGTGGTCGATCACGGTGACGGGTATATGAGCCTGTATGGCCATAACCAAGCGTTGCTAAAACGTGTGGGAGACAGGGTCGAAAGTGGCGAACCCATCGCGTTAGCTGGAAAAAGCGGGGGCAGAACAAGCGCTGGTCTATACTTTGAAATACGCCATCAGGGGCGCGCGCTAGATCCATCCGCTTGGTGCCGTCGTAGTTAACCTAGCGTCAAAGATACGCAGGTAAGGTGTCACGACACACCCGGATGTAAACCGGCCACTGCGGAAGCGAAGGATCCCTCCTACAGTGCCAGAGACGAAAATGGGGTAGCGTATGCAGCGCTTATTTCCTCGGTTCTGGACGTTTTTTATCGGTGTTATCGCAGGCTCTGCGTTAACCCTTACAAGCAGCGTATTGGCTTATCGTCATCAAGACAGCCCTGCGTTCCAAGATGCCGCTCGTATTTATTCAATTCTCCAACAGATACAACAATTTTATGTCGATGAAGTCGCGTACGATCAGCTTATCGACGATGTGATATCAGCAATTGTCTCTCATCTTGATCGACATTCAGATTACCTGGACGGAAATGAATTTGCTCATCTCACCGATGTCACGTCCGGTGAATATGCGGGGGTTGGCGTAGAGCTCGCCGTCAGCGAAACCCAGGTGGTTGTGGTCAACATGTTTCCCGATTCGCCAGCCTCTGAATCCGGGCTCGCCATAGGCGACCGCGTGGTCAGTGTTGATGGGTTCCACATCGCCGATGAAGATCCCGAGAAACTGCTCATGGGCATGCGCGGTCAGGCTGGCACGAGCATGCGCCTTGTCGTTGAACGAGACGGCTTTCCCGAGCCCTTGGCATTTACGCTTGAACGTCGCCGCATCGAGATGAGCAGTGTTAGCCAACGCATGCTCAATGAAACTACCGGCTATCTCAAGATAAAAAGTTTTACCCAGGACACGCCTGATGAGGTCGCTGGTGCGCTTATCAGCCTGAAACAGAATGCGGGTCTGGAAGGTGTGATATTGGATTTGAGAGATAATCCAGGCGGGCTGCTCGATAGCGCACTTGCCGTGGCTGATCTGTTTTTAGACGAAGGTGTTATCGTCAAAACTCAGGGGCGTTACTATGAGGCCAACGTGGTGTATTACGCCAACAATGGTGACCGCGTCAGTGGTACATCTCTGGTGGTGTTGATTAACGGGCGTTCAGCTTCTGCTGCTGAGATCGTCGCTGGGGCGCTTCAGGGCAACGGTAGGGCGCTGGTGTTAGGAGAGCAATCGTTTGGCAAAGGCTCTATTCAGTCGCTGTTTCCGGTTGAGCCTGGAAATGGTGTATTAAAACTCACCACTGCACATTACTTCACGCCCAGTGGTTTAGCGATTGATGGGAAGGGGATCACACCTGACAGATTTGTCCCGTCAGAGGTAGTTCTCGACAGCCAGCTAACCCCTATAATAAACCCGCTGCCACTTAAGTCGGTGGTGGCCCATCAGGGGGATCGCAAGGTGCAGATCGCCAAACAGGATTTTCAGCTCAGATCCGCGCTACAGCAGCTTAATGGTGTCGACTAAACCCGATTAGGCAAAGCCGGCTGAGTTCAGGAGACACTGACTCAGCCGATGTCGTTTATCAGCAAGTTTCATTGCAGCCTATTTGTTGCCCTGCTTAGCTGGGCGGGCCTAACTATGCCGCTTAAGGCAGAGGAAAAGCCCAAAATAGTTATCGTCATTGATGACGTGGGTAACAGCGCGGACGATCAAGTAGCTGTAGAGCTGCCGGGCGACGTGACTCTCGCTTTTCTACCTTTTACACCCCACAGTCGTCGCTTGGCTGAGCTGGCCCATCAGCAAGGTAAAGAGGTGATGCTGCATATGCCGATGGCTGCCAGGGCTGGCAACAAGCTGGGTGAGGGGGCGTTAACCAATGAGATGGGCGTGGCCGCACTGCAGCAGACCCTGGTCAAAGCGCTTGCTTCTATCCCTCATGTAGCGGGTGTGAATAATCATATGGGTAGTGAGCTTACCGAATCTCTGCCACACATGGCCTGGACCATGCGTGTCCTCCGCTACTATCCGTTATATTTCATCGACAGCCGTACCACCGTTTATACCTGTGCCCAAACCGTCGCCGAAGCTACCGGCGTACCCTCACTGCGACGCCATGTGTTCCTGGACAATGAAGAGGATGAGGTTGCTATTGAACGTCAGTTCGACAAACTGCTGGCATTGGCCAAGCGGCGGGGCGAGGCGATAGGAATAGCACATCCTTACCCGGAAACTATCGCCGTACTGCAACGGCGTCTGGCAGACCTGGATGCTCAGGGGGTCGAACTGGTTCCCGCGTCAGCTTTAGTCAGTGAAGAAGCATGGGCCAAGCGAGCCGCATCTCCTTTGGCGCCTGTCGCAGTCGAGTTACCACAGCATCTGCTGGCCCTTCTGCGACAGCCGGAACGAGCCGCAGTCCTGTCGCTTTGAGGGGGCTCTGAGTGGCCTAGTCGGTTAACTGCTCAAGCTCAGTTAAGTTGATTAGTGCTATCTCGTCATTGTCGCCACAGACATCAGGGCAGGGCATGAACTTCAGGCACACCTGAGGTCGACGGGGATCGCCAAACAGTTGGCAAAGGTTATTGTCATCCAGCTGCACGCAGCGTTCTCCTGCAGGCTTACCTTCTGGCATCCCTGGGATTGGACTCGATATTGATGGCGCAATACAGCAGCAACCGCACCCTTGCCTGCTCTTGTTAGAATTAAACCTATTCTCATGAATTTTAGGGCTTTTATGTTTTTCTAAAAAACTAATAGACTAGATGGAATACTTAAAAAAAAAGTGCTCTAAAGGCAAAAAAAATTCTAAATTCATAATGATTCCAATCGGGCATGTCAGTGAACAGCATTCTGGTGTCCGAGAGATAAGCGTTTCTAATTAGCACTTGGTACTAAAAATGTTTAAAAAAATATACTACATTGCGTTTCTTTCAGTTTCAATATTCTGTTATATGCTTTGGGGGCCGTTCCTTATCGTTCAAACTATTAATGAAAGAATAAACCAAACCATCTTAGGGTTATTTTCTTGGGCGTTTTTTATTATTCTTTGTGCGTGGATGTTTAAATGTATATTCGAACGTTTATTAAGAATAAAAAAAGATGGACAGCTTATGTGTACATTTCTTGGACATAAATATACTGAAACTGATATGACTTTTATTGGTTCAGATAGAATATCGGATGTATGCGAGCGGTGTGGGCATAAGAGAAGCAACTGGGGTTGACTGTAAATATTTGGTACTTATATGTTTAAAATTTATGGTTTGGTTGACCCAAGAAATAATAAATTGTTCTATGTGGGAAGGACTTCTAAGCCTGTAGGTGTGAGATTAATTGAACATCTTAATGAAACTTACAAACACACTTTAAAACAAAAAAGAATCTCTGATATTAAGCGAGAATCTGAAATGCCGATTCGCTATGTTATTTTAGAGAGCGACATAACGACAGAGAAACAGGCGTTCTGTAAAGAGGTTTTTTGGATGGAGGTTTTCATTAAAGCTGGTGCCGAACTAACCAATGCCTCAATCGATTTTAAGGGAGTCTACTTCTTCAGAGAAGATACACTTGAAAGAAAAATCAATAGGTTAGATGAAAATCCTTCAATGCCTATTAGCTCAAAAAGTCATGAAGGCAGGGGGAAATGCATAGAGTCTGAAGAAGAAAGGTTTCTTGATAATATGGAAGGAAAATATTTTCAAATTGAATATTATATCCACTCAATCACAATGCTAGAAAAATGCAATATGTCTCTGGAAAAAATCAAGCAAAAAAGGTTGGGAAATATATTAAATAAAAAGCTAATCAATCATGGTATGCCTATATTTGATGAAGAAATAACCGAATTGTTAAATAGATATGAAAATAATCAGAACACATCAAGTTTAGAAGTTTATTTCCAAAGAAGCAGAAAGTCTCTTGAAAGTCTAATAGAAGAACACTATCTCGATTAGAGGTGGTTAAATTTACCTTATTGACTAAAATTTTATTTTCTTACAACGAATTAACGAAAGCAGAGCATTACTTCAACTTCACTACATTCAACAGATTTTTATATTTTTGAAAATGAGTTTTTTCTATTTTTACTCTATGGTTTATTTCTCTGTCTGCTCTTTGAAAAATCTCTTTGTGTTGTTTTCAGTTTGATTGCGGACGCTTTTATTTTATTTTCCATATTTAAATCTTTTATTCGA
Organism: Corallincola platygyrae; assembly: GCF_039544265.1. Classification (NCBI taxonomy): domain Bacteria; kingdom Pseudomonadati; phylum Pseudomonadota; class Gammaproteobacteria; order Alteromonadales; family Psychromonadaceae; genus Corallincola; species Corallincola platygyrae. Next base: position 240,610 of record NZ_BAABLI010000015.1, read on the forward strand.
CGATTGATTTTGCTTAATGCGCATTTCGCTAAACTCTCTATCGATCTTTTGCCGGAATTCCAACATTCTTCAAGTATTTTATTTAGCTCAGAGTCTGATATTGAACTAGGTAGTGATATTATTTCCATTAATTTAGATTTGGCGCACTCAAACTTAAAAGTTGTTGGTTTTATCAATTTTTTATTGTCATGGTTGAAATGTGTATGTTCTTCTAGTTTTTTTATTGCTTCTTTAAAGTATGTAATAAGGTCTAAGTGAGTTGTATCCTCTTTTCCTTTTTTTAATGCTTTCTCTATGTGATTGTAATTATTTAGGTCTACCGGGTCTTCATTGCTTGACATAAAAATCCTTACTATAGAGCAACTAATCAACTGATTGATTTCAAACTCTATCATAATATAAGGTTTATTAATAATGTTTGGCTTCCCTTTATTATCGATATGAACTCGAAATTCTTGGTGCTGTGGTAAGGCTATATACTTAATTTTTTTGAGTATTTAGATTGAAAAAATTGAACGACGTATCCGCCCTGTCGTATCAATCCTTCACTGTAAGAGTACTAACGAATTGCAATTTTGAGCTATGGTCAATCCAGTATCTCATTAGTAGAGCTAGTGTATGTTAGTCTTTATAGTAGCGGTCAGCATCGCTTGTCTTTTGACTCTCGTGGTTTTTCTCGGAACTCATTTGGGAGCTAAATGGGGAGAAACAATGTATCAGAGAAAGGTTGATGTCAGGCAGGAGAGAATGGTGAATGCCTGGAAGAATTGCTGAGTTTCGTATAAGAAGACTACTGTTCACAGCTGTGAACACCTCCGATTTTGTACATTTTTAGCATATGCGAGGGGGATGTTAGAACTCATCCCCATGACTCTAACATTTTAGACTCCCATATTTCGCCCATGTTTTAGAGAGATCTACCACCTCATGTCAGCTCGGGGTGGTGCGACCGCCTTGTGTACCTGCAGCTTTTGTAGACAATCAAGGAAGGTCAAATCGTTTGAAATGCGTTTGCCGGAGTTTTGAATGCAAGAGTTTAGTGTTAGCGTTTCTTTGCTATGCCCGATCTGTGGTAGTGATCAGTTTAAATGCGATGAAGAGGCGGAGGGGTCTATAATCTGTGCCGATTGCGGTTACGAGAGTTTTCGAGACGAACTGGTTTCTGACAATTCTGAGCAGATTGATGCTGAAGAACTATGTGGCGAAGTTAAAGAGCAACTTGAGGAGAAGATGCTTAAGTCGCTGCAACAATTGTTTAAAGGAAGTACGAGTATCAAGGTAAAAAGGGGACACTGAGTTGGGGAATTTTGATTGGGCTGCGTTGATAGCCTTAGCGGCACTGTGCCTCGCTCTTTACAACACCTTTAGTGGACGTCTGCTGGCTAGAAAGCAAGAAGAATTAGCCGATGTTAAGAATGCTCTCCACAAGGTGCAGCTAAGACTTGAAAGCATGCGTGCACTTGAAATGCAAAAAGCAGATTTTGGCGCTCGTTTCGTTAAAGAAGGAAAATCAACAAAGCTTGTCATTACCAATCGAGGCAAGGTCGAAGCAAGAGATGTGACGATTACTTTTCTGGAGGGGCCGTACTTCGTTTTGAACCAAGAAGCAGAGGATAAATTCCCAATGACCTCCATGGACTCAATGAGCAGTGTACGTCTGTTAGCAATATCTTCTCTGAGTATGTCGAAAGTGAAAGAAAAATTTCTTATACAGTGGGTAGATGATACTGGAAGACAAAGTAAAACTTTTGACATCCCAATCAACTAGTGTTCTCCAATGAGTTAGTTTTGTTGAAACGTTGATCAATTTTCTCTTGGCGGTAACCCCAGGTTAGCTTTGCTAAATAGTCAGTGAAGAGCAAGTTCGTGGAAAATGGTTGGATTTTTATCTATGGCGAATAAGATCTTTGCAGCTATCCCTGTTGGGTTACGCCGTCTGGATTCCCAGCTTTTGACGGTGTCTAGGCTAGCTCCTAGAGCGGTGGAAAATTGCAGCTGAGAAACCCCCAATCGATTTCGAAGGGCTTTTACGTCGATTAATTCATATCGATACACTCGAGATGCTTCTCTATTTTCTTGTTGGATTTCTATAGCCTCTTCTAAAGAGGCTTTTAATTCTTTAAACAAATCCATTATTACTCCCACGGGGCGAAAGACTTTAGTTACACGTCTGCTTCAAAACACCAACGTGAAACCAGCCTTTAATTATAGATTGTAGGTGTACAGTGTACCCGCTAAGTATGATCTTTGTTAGCCCTTAGCAGCTCATCAACTACATGTGAAACGTACTCTGGGTTGTTCCTGAGTTGATATGCGCGAGCAAGAGTCAAAATGGACATTACTCCACTTTTTGTTTCGGACGCCAGCCTCTCTCTTTCGTCACTTCCCCATTCAATAAAAACTTGCTGCTCCAAGTTTTTCGTATAAATTGGCGTTACCAGCGTAGTGAATATCTCATCAGCCCTCATTTCCTTATAAGCACACCATTGTGCTCTGATATCTAGTATTCCTTGTTCCAGATACACCTTGCATGCCAAAGTGCAATCTACACTGGGGTTTAGATCGGTGCGAGAATAAATCTCAAGCTTCCCAATATCATCGTTTGGTATCTTCTCTATCAGTTCGGAGAACTCTGGACAAGATGTTGGATCCGTCAGTGCAACCTGGCCATTTTCCTTAGCCAATAACCGGTTTAATTGCTTCACGAAAAATGAAGGTGCCACTTCCTCTGATAAATCGTTAACACAGCTCAAGTTTAGACTAGCGTAGCCGTCTACAACCTGATATGAACCAAAGAAAAAATCTTGGCAACTGCTTACTTTAAGAAACTGCACTTTTCTTCATTCCTTCTGATGATTTTTCTATTAGACGAGTCAGCCTTTCATAACCACCAACAGGGTTAGATTCGGCCGCTGAAAGCAGCTGCTGGCGTTCTTCGTCTTGCCAATCGTTCAGGTACCAACGCTGGTTGTCTAACCATTGAATGACAGTATCATCTTCGGCTTTTTCAACCATCAAAGTGTAGGCGCTTCTCACGTCAGGATGAGTCGCTTTCTGAAGTGTGAATATTGACCCTAAGCAGCTAATTATGTTTGACCGAGCAGTGGTGCTAGTCGGCTGCTCTGCGACTTTATTTTTAGCTTGGTTGCTCAAGCGGTTTAATTCATTTTTTGGAAGCAACTTCGCGCATAGTGCAACAAAAGCACTGTGATCCAACATGTTGGAAAAAGAATCAGATTTACTTAACTCAGCGCTTAGCGCCTCGTAAAGTCCTTTAAAATTCTCAATGGTAGTCTCTGAATCTACCAACCAGGTTACCACCATCTTTAAGTTGAGAGCTGGTGCTGCGAGCCAGTTAAGCCAAGTTTCTTTACTGTTTTCGTTAGCGTCAATATATGAAAGTAACTTTTGCTGCCAATCTCCTTCGTTATCATGTTTTATGACATCTTCAATGAATTTAGTGGCCCAGTCGCTAGGCGAGGTTTTCAAATACTGTAACCAACCACTACAAAAATTTATTAGCACATGTAGTTCGGTCTCTTTAAACAGTTTTCTAACGGAAGAATAGTGATCACACAATATTTCTCTGATAGTTAGAGAGTGAACGCGGTTTGAAGCTATCATGGCTTTTACTGCATCACTCAGGTAGCCTGATACATGCTCAAGGCGCAGATTCGTTAAAATGCTACTGAACCTCTTTGTAAATACCAAGTAATCAGTAAGGTAGCTGACGTAGCCAGGATATTTATCTAGTTTTGGCTCAATAAATGCCCAACGAGGCTGACTAATTAAATGTCTATTAGCGTTGAGCATCTGTATGCTGCCTTCCGTAGTTGTGGCAACGAGATTGGCGAGTATGCATGCTAAGATTTTTTCGCACAGCTCTTTACTCATCTGCTCTTCATGATCTTCGAAATACTCAAACAGCTCTTTGATATAGCCTTCTGACTCATTCCAACTAGTTGTAAACGGAAGAATATCCAACCAGCTTTCAGGGTCATCATCAAAGCCTACGCTTAAATTTGCTGTAGGCGATTCATTTGAAGAAAAATCAATCAAACCTAACTTGTGGTCTTCGCGGATCCACTCATAAAGACTTGAATGCTCAAACTCATCGTCATTAGCAATTAGGTTCAGAAGCTCACTTTTACTATTTAGGGGTAAGTAAGTCTCTTCAATGTTCCAGTAGGAATAGTTGTCTTTACGAGTCCATAGCAAAGCAAATAGCTTAACTGGAGGATTTTCAATCACAAATGGCTTCTTGCCCAGTAGTTTGGAGTAGGCATAAACATGATCAACCGACTGTTCGCTACCCTCTGACGCCGGGAAATCAATTTCTCTCAGACTCTTCTGGAGTTTTTGTTGCTTAGATCTTACAAGAGAGAGGTCAACGTCGTAGCCTCTTTTAACAAGGAACTCTATAGCGTCAACGTAATCCTCGGAGTAAGAAAGTTCGGCTGAGCTTTCAGCTGACAAGCGATTGAACCTCGGGAGCCATTTATCAACCCAAGATATACCTTTATCACCATGTGCTACAGCCCTTGCAGCGAGTTCAACTAAGGCAGGTGGATTCGAGCGTTCAATCTGGCGCTCAAAGAATACGTCGTAGCCAAGAACATCAGATAGCTCTATCAACCTCTCCTCATCGGCGCTAGTTAGAGCTGCTCTAATAGGTTCGCCGAGCAACTCACTTTTAGCGATGTCTGGTAATGTCTGATAATGAATACATGCTATTTGGGTGGCCCATATATCACTTTCTCCTACGGAGCGGTTGAGTAACTTATGGGTTTGACTAATTTGGACTTTCAATCTGGCTTTGTCGTCCGCCTCGGGGATTGTTTGAGAAGGGATTTCAGCCGAAAGGAGTTGCTCAAGTGTAAGTTTGCCATGTTGATTTTTAAGGCCTAAAACGTATGTGGCACATGATGCACCATGGAGCCTTTCTGCTGGACAACTCGCTAATATACTGGCGATATCATTAATGAGCTTCTTCAATTGACGAGGAGTAACGCCTTGTCCAGGTCGTTGCCACATGTCAATCAACTCTGCAGCAATGTTAACCCCCTCTACGCTATTGCCTAGGTTTTCCTCCCACAACTTTCGAAACTGGTCTCGCCAGCCTGCTGTAACAATGGGCGGAGCCTGAAACACGATAGGAAGTCTCTTCGATATGTACTCCATGCCGCTATAAAGCTCGTTGTCATCATCATCACTCAGTGACTTGGCTACGTGCGCAGATGAAAAGGGAACCAAAACCTTCATTTTTTTACCTGCTAGGGCATTGATGATGTTGAGGTCACTCCATATCTCTCTAACCAATCGAGCTTCGACACGATCTAAGTTGTCTATAACCAAAACAATGGTTTTATCTTCAGGGATGGACTGAGTGAAAGCTGTAAGAGCGTCTTTGAGTTCTAGGCTCCCAACTTCCCTGCTTACATCAAACGTCTCTTGAATTCTGTCTATGCTGTTTCGCTTGAAAACGTCTGCTAGCCTTACGACGTCTTTTTTCTTCCCTTTTTTAAGTTGATATGAGTTGTAACGCCAATTAACCAGGAGAACGATAAGTGGGGAGAAACCTAATAGGGCTTCAACAGAAAAAGGCAGATATAGAGGATTAGTATTATTGATGAACAATGTATCAAAGAACGTTATAAGGGATTCGATTCCTTCTTTTGCATATCGAATTGAAAACGCAATTGAGACCGCATAGGCAATGACTAGCCAACTCAAGCTACTGTTGGTCCGCTTTGTATACTCCAAAACATTTCCAAGCGCTTGATTGGCCGCTTTATCTATTCTTTTCTGAGTCAGGGAATTCACTTGGTTTAGGTTCTTGATTTCCTTCTGAAGAACCTTAATCAAAGCTGTTTTTATGGATGAGTGGTGATGTGTATCTACATCAAAAATCACAAAGTGATAGCGGTCTTGGTCAAGGCGGTCTTCAAGCAGTTTGATGATGGTGCTTTTGCCAGCGCCAAGCTCACCCTCAAGCCCTAATGTGTGTGCGGAATCATCCTCCTCGATCACTCGCTTGAGCGCATTCGCAGCATGGCTATGCCCTTGACCATCAAAGAGATCTTCGGATGATGGTTCCTCTGTTTGAAACTTAGGGAAAGAGGCTTCGAGTGAAATGGAGTCTTCTTGGTCGCACATACCGTGATTTCCTTTTCGAGTAACAACGTGCTTTAGTTTGAACCAATCACCGAACTATAAAAATGATCGTCGCCGAATAAATGGATAAGAATGAGATTTTTCGTGAAATTCAATACTTGTATTCAGGGTATGAAGGTACACGCTCAAATTACTTAAAGCATTATCACTTAACATGAATCTTGCACCTGTCCTCTTCCACTGTGTAGAGATTAGAACTTGAGGCCTACTACGGATATCATTTGGACTTTTAAATAATTCTGATGTGTCTTGTTCGTTCTGGGGCTAATCTTGCGAAAAACTACTCAAAAACTCCAGTATCTCTCTCTAGCTCCGTAAGAAGCTCCAATGCAGTCTCAGGACCTTTGCCACAAATTACCTTGTCACTTGTGAAGGCATCGCATACAGCCGGTCGTTCTGGTGAATCAAACAAGCGACACAGGTTATGCTCATCAAGTTGTACGCAGCGTTCCCCTGCAGGCTTACCTGAAGGCATCCCTGGAATAGGAGAAGAAATAGAGGGTGCAATACAGCAAGCCCCGCAGCCCTTTCCTGATCTCTCGGAAATGCATGGTGACCAATCAGACACCTCAACTATGTGCTCAATCACTAATGGGCCTTGAAGCTATTCATGTTAAGAACGATTTTTGACCGCGAATTCTAATACGTTTACGTCTGCAAGGCCATGTCGTTCTAGATGCTTTAGGTATCTTTGGAGGTGGTGCAGTTGGTATGCTAGCTCGAGTTTTTCGCCTTCAGCTTGTTTTAGTTGTGCTTTGTATGAATCCCTCTGTTTTCGATACTTTCGCTTTAAGCCTATCTCCCTCTTTATTCTTTTCTGAAGTTCTGGTGACCCATTGTCATTGGTGGAAACCATGGTGGCTTTGGCCTTTTGAATCTTTTGCTTCAAGCTCACATAAAGTGGGTGATTGTAATTCAAGGCGCCATTTGCCAGGCCCGCTCGTTTCTCTATCGCATGTTGACTAATGCGTGCCCCATTAGCGATCAATTCGCACAGCGCTCTCTCTGCTGCATCTGCGCTCAATTTAACTTTACTCACAAATAACCCCATAGAACTCGAGACATTGTTGATAACTTTCCATCTCTAGACGGAAGAACTCTTGGCTGGCTTCGGGAAGTCCTTTAGTCTTGGAGTTCAGATAAAGCTGACGGTATCTCTTATACCTGTTTAGCCAAATAGGTATAGATTCCCTATCAGCGACTAAGTTTTCACAGTCTGGCCTGCAGTTTGCTGACTGCAAAGTGGCTGCAAAATCACAGTCTTGACCATTCATACAATACATGCCATTACCTAGCGACATCACTTTGGATTTCCTTCTCTTCGCCAGAGACATTGCATGAGAAAACGACTGATACACCTTTGTCTTAGCGCCTCCAAGTTTAGATTGCTCCAGCAACTTCCCACCTTTCCCGTATAGGTTATTACCCTCCTGAAATCTAATCGCTAAACTAGCAGCACGTTCTAGGTCAGCCCTTTCGAGCTCCTTTGCAAATGCAGCGGCTATTCGCCCCGGAGCTCTACTGTTCGCTAGGGCCCCTTCCGTATACCATTCTGAGATTGTTTTACCTAGGTGCTTTAAGTGGATAGCCAGGTGACTCATGGAAACAAGTTCCAGTCGCTTAACATGAACAGCGATACTTCTTCTATATTGGTGTGAGGATATAGGCCATAAAGCCCCTATCTGTACTTCTTTTTCTGCCTCCAATGGCTTGCCAAGATTTGGATTAAGCCTCCAAAATTCTGCTAAATCATCAGTAGAAACTCTAATATTATGAGCACGGCTCCAACTGAGTTGCCTTTCAGATGACCTTTGGTCACGCATTAGAGAAAAATCCCTATTTGCATGAAAACGCCTTGCATCCGTTTTAATATATAATGAGTTCAGTTCGCGACCAGATTTTTGGAACATACATTCACCCAGTAAGCGCATTTTTCGAAAAATTTCTTCTACTATAGGGGGAGCGGCCCACCAATCTTCAGTTCCACCTTCATCCGAATTCTTGTATGTATTAGCCCTAATCCCTACCCAATCTCTCTCCAGAATTAACGAACCAAACTTGATAGTCGTGGCCTCACTTTTTCTCATACCTGTAAACGCCTGAAAAGCCTCGCACGCAATTAGTGCTTGCCGATTATAGAAGGTATATATCTCTTCCATGTCTACCAAAAATTTTGGAAATCGCCTGTTATAACTAACAACATCAACTTTCTTAGCGACGCCATCAGAAATTACTATTCTAGAAAGCTTCTTATTTCTGTAAGAGTCCATTGTTTGCTCACTACGGACTATGACCAATGAGCTAATAGCACTATTTTTCTGGTTGTAAATCAACTTCAGATTAGGCTGGCAAAATTCATCCAAATAGTAGAGCCAGTTATTGTTGTGATGTTTAATTCCTTTTCTATCCAAGTACTTTCTATACTTTAATGGTAACGTAGATATATATAGCCAGCTATCCATGCATACTTTCAAATCTAAAAAATAGTCTGCATAGGATTTCCAATAGGCATTTAGTATTCGCATCGGCATGCAATAGCTTTGATTATCGTTTCTTCCAGGCGAAAGTTTTGTGAAGTTAGTATTAAGGAAAAAACCGTACTCTCCAAAAACGGTCATTTTCATATTGCACATCCTTGATAATGATTTAAAATAATTATCAATAGTGCTTTTGCCTCTTCCTTGCTGGAATGATTTTAAAAAATACTCTCTAATAGGTGCCTTGTCTAAATCAAAAATTGACTTAGCACCAATGGTTTCTAAGTGTTTTGCTATTACGATAATATTTTCAATTGTTCTAATGATAGATGCTAGTTTACATTTCCTTAGAGAAAACCATAGTAAATATATACCTACTATTTTTACTTCAAGCATCATTTTTTTGTTTAATTTTAAAAAACAGGCTTTTCTATAAGTTTCTCTTCCTTGAATTAAATGATGATTAGTCCATACATTGTCTTGAAATTTTATGGGTTTGTTTAATTCATCCCCTGGTATAACGGTGATGTTTTCTAACTGTTGGAAATTTTCTGATTTAAAGGCAGTTCTAATTATATCTTCATTAGGATAATCATCCTGAATAATATAATTTGAATCAACGTAATCCAAAGTTATTTTATTTATTCTCTCCATGCTTCATCTACTCCGTTCAAGTGTAATTTACTCTTAGCCTTAGCGAGCTTTTTACGATCAACGAACTCGAGCATGAAGTTTATTTTCTCGACGAGATCCTGGTAGTTTGAAGATGCTTTAGATGAACCTACGTAAACGGTTTTATTGTATTCAATCATCCACTTGAAGCTAAGTAACTGGTAAATAGCATTCTGGTCGTCAATAACAGCACAGTTCTCGCAATTAACACAGTTACTTAGATCTGCGCATATCTTTGGATTTCTTCCATATTTTTCCTGTTTGAAAATGTGTTTCTTAGCAATATTTGTGAGGTTATCTGGGGCAATGCAACCAAGGCCATTTATTTGTGTTTCCACTTCAACACTATTTCTCAGAGTTATACCAAAGTCTTCAGCTACTTTTTCTCTTTCTCTGAAGCTCTTTTCATTTATTGCTGAATCTATAAGAAAGCTTAGTGCGGAACTCATTGCCGCTCTGGCTTCCTCCTCATTTCCAAGTGCATAGTTTCGCCTATATGTTTCCCAACTATGTTGAGCTTTCTCTATAATAGCTATAGGCTGTTTTAGCTCATTGTCTACAATTTGCTCAGCAGTTCGCCTTATTTTTCTGGAAGAAATTTGAGGAAATATTTCACCATGTAGATCTAAAATTTTTGCTATTGGGTGTGTTCTAAATACAGATAAAGAAGGTGAAAATGTTCTTATTTCTTTTGATGGCTGCTTCACCATGAAAAATAACGAATCGTGATCTATTGTGAATCCTTCTTTCAGCAGGTGTTCAAGTAATTTTTTTCTATTTTTAAGGAACTTATCTAAAAATCCTCTGCCACTTCTGTCCGCATCAATGTGTGAGTTGCCGATTGTTAGTCGTATGAATTTATTTGCTCTGCCTTTATAGATAAAATCACTCTCGGCTCCTTCGTTGTTCATACTGAAATCGTTGCATTTTAGACTGGTTATTTGGCTTTCATTTCCCCATGTGTAAATACAAAAGAGTACGAAAGAACTGTGAAAAAACCAGTAAATAGGATTTCTGAACTGGTAATCATACTCTATATCCTTTTGTGGTAACTTAAATGTCTCTGTCGAAACTATATTTGTTATCTGAAATATTCTATGGCCATGTTCTGCTCTTCTGACATGCTCCACCAGTAATCTTCCACTAACCTCAAATATTTCTTTGGCGACATGGCTAATTAGCATTAGTTCTTTTCGAGTGTATGCTCGATTTCCTCTAATGTATTTTGTTGCTTTAAACTGGTAGTTATATTTTGATTGTAAATCCCCAGTATAATCTAAAAACTTATTTACAAACGATAGTCGGCTAATTGCATGGGCTCGACCTATTTCTCTTGAGTAAATTCGTTTTTGGAGATGATTGGCATAGTTTGGGACAGTGCTACAATCTCTTATATCTCTCTTCAATTTAAACTGAAGGTCAAAAAATTCTTTCAACGCTCCAAAAACTGTTAGTCTCCCCGATGGTGCATAAGTTAATAAGAAAGAGCTAACCAACCTCGTATTTGAATATAAATCCATGTCAAATTCATAGGAATATTTTTTAAATTTAGCAATGTTTACCCCTCTTGCTGATCCGTTAGATAGTGATTTTCCATTAAAGAAGCATTTTAAAGACAGTAGATTCAGGTCGATTACTTGGCGGTTATCGTCAGCCTTACCGACCTTTACAATAAGTTCTGGGTCATATTCTTTAACAGTCAGTTTCATTTGACAAACTCCTGACCCGCAATAGCATCTATTATTTCAGCCACTGAACTTGCAAGCGATTGTCGGTTCAAGAACCTAATATATTTTAGAGTCGTTTTTTCATCTTTATGGCCCATATAGTATTTTACAAATTCAATACATGCTTCTAGATTGTTCGGCTCCAGCTGCATTGCTATGGTAAGCAATTCGGTAGCAAACGTAGCTCTAAGGTCGTGTGGTCGATATGTGAATTCTTCACCAAATACACTCTTATATTTTACTTTCAATCTATACCAGGAACTGTAGAACGCCTGCTTAGACATTTCTGTCCCATTTTTTGTTATGAAGAGTGGAGGCACCTTGGTATTATTTTTGATTTTATATTTTGATAATCTTTCTAATAAGGTTTTACTATATTTAAGTTCAACTATCTCAGATAGGAAAGATTTGGTCATAAAGACTTCTCTTTCTTTACTGAATTTTGTTTTTACACCATAACGTGGACCTATGGTTATCCCACCAATTAGACTGGTTTCGTTCTTATCTAGTATATCTTCGTTGAATAGTGAATACGGTATGCTCAGCACCTCTGACACTCTAAGACCACACTGCATCATAAGCTTTATTATTGTGGAGGTCTGGGCGTTGTCGGCACTTATGATTTTAAGTAGGTTCTCTTGTTTTTCTTTTGGTAACGGACATAGCGAAGGGATTTGTTTGCGCGCGACTCTAATAGAAAGATCAGAGGATTTTATTTTTCTATATCCATCAACTATGCTTTTTCTATATTGGAAAAAGTCACTAGTTGATATTATCTTTTCTTCCTCCAGCATTTCGTAGAAAGATTTTATAATAAGAATATAGTTGTTAGCTGTACTACTAGATAAGCTATTCTCTTCGCTAATTCTTTCCAATAAGTATTGTCGGTAACCATAAGTAGGACTCTCGTATTTTAAAATGGTCGGTTTGAAGGGGTCTAAATTTTTCTCTTGGAGCCAACTTGTCCAAGATTTCATTGCTTTAGCTGTAGGAAGTAAATCTTTTTTTCCTTCGGAAGCTTTTTTGAGTATGAATAGATTTATCTGTCGACAAAGAGTGCGATTTGTTACGCCTGTGAGCACAGGGATCTGTACATTTTTATATTGTCCTCTCATAGTGATTTGAGTTTGATTAGAAGAACGTAAATTCTCCATGACACCAAGTCTCACTTTGACCCCATCAATTATCGTGACCACGTAACGGTTTCCATACTATGCGAATGCTATTAAAACTTGAAAGTTAGAACATATATTCGGGAAGTACAGTTTTTGGTAAATTTGGAAGGAGTTTAGTCAGAAGGTTTGTTGCATAGATACCATACATAGCCATCTCAAAGGCAAGAATCAAAATGAGCTTTAAAAAGATAATTTATAATATAATCAGCAGGATATAAGTCGAAATGTTTGTGGGAGCCACTTAATGCCGCTCCTTAGATAGTTGAATGAATATATCTTATAGCGAAGTAGTGTTTCAGCTACATATTTGTAGCGTAAGATACACTTGTTTCATTTGAAACCGCCAATGGGCTTCTATCATGAATGGGAACTGTATCGTCATTCTTGTTATGACCGTATCTAGGTAACCTAAACTAAGAAAATGCGACCTCAAAGGAATGGAGTGATGCTAGATGAAAGAGAATATCCACAATAGAATCTCGCTTGGCGTTGCCGTTATGGCAGTTGTGCTGTCGCAGTTCCCACCAATTCACAAACTATTTGATGATGCTGAGCTAAAGATCGAAGTTGCACAGAACCTCTATGCAACCGAGCAACTTGGCCACGTGGTCTTGCAACCTACCGTCACTATCCACAATCAGGGTGAAGTGTCCGGGATAATTGACCGAATAACACTCGACTTGACTCGACACAGTGATGAAGAGTCTATGAACTTCACTGTCCACTCTTTCTATCCGCCAGAAGCACCACTCGATCCGTTGGCTCCCCCTGTTGCCTTACCGTTTCACAGCATTCATGTTAAACCAAACGATTCTTGGACAGCCATGACCATTGCCTCCAAGAGATTACCAAACCAAGAGGACATGAATCTGATTTCTGAACTTGCAAACAAAATGAAATTGGAAATCGGAGCATTCAATCCTGACCAGCCAGATTTTCATGAAGTATCACAGGAACTCTTTGAAGAGGTATCCGAAATTAGTTGGAAAAACCTGGAGTTTTTTACTCCCGGCGAATACTCCGTAACACTCACTGCAAGAGACTCTGATGGTAACTCTGTCCATAAAAGCAATTACACTTTCTTGATAGATGACTGGCACATGGACCAGTTTGGTCGAAGTATTGAAAAGTACCGATATGGCGAATCAATTGTTCGGCCGCCAGCTGAGTCATATGCAATTGTGATTTCGCTGAAAACCAAAGAATAGTGGACCGTCCGCGCAGGTGGAGCAGGCCGGTAATATATATGCATGTTGAGTTAGGCCATAGGGTCACCTAGTCCTATGGCGCGAGTGGTTGATTCTCTGGCAGTGGTGTTCAGTAACCTTTTGGAGAATAGTCGTGCAAAGGGTAGTTGCTTAAGTGGAGAGATTTGCTTCTTCAGAAGTCGCCTTCGTGTAATCAAGGTAGCATGAGAGCGCCTGACCATTGGAAAGTTAGTGTGCAATACGAGCGTACTTCACTTGCTGTAGTCGCGGAAATGAGAGTGCAAGAGCTCTCGCTCGGCAAAATGCTAAAGCATTCTGGTGAGCAAGTCTTATGAAGTCATCTGCCAGGTCTGGCCCACAAGTTTACGCAATCTCTGATTATGAATGGATCGGAGAACTGAAGGAAAGACGCTTCGGTTTTGTTTGTACCTCCGCTAAGAGTTATGTCTAAAGTTGATTAGCCACAACTTCATCTAACACTCCTCGACAACTGAACGTGACTAAACTTGATAGGCAGTTTCGAGCGATTTGCGGTCATTGATTTGAAAACGGCGTGATTTAGAGAATTGCTGTAAGCAGACTTTCGAAACTCCAATTGCTTCCTGATGCGCTTGCGGTAGTTGACAGTTTTTAGCATCAATTCACGCGCTTCGTGTATCTGGATTTATTTGTTTGAAGCCTGCAACTTGTCGAATTTACATGCCTTTGATAGATTTGCTTTTTAAGTTTGGAACGAATTTGGGGTCAGCTTCTGTTGGTTAGTAAGTGTTTTGCTTCACTGCTTGCTCTTTTGGTTGTTCTGCAATCAGGGCTAGCTACAGCTTATGCTTATGAATCACATCAATCAGGCTTGGAGCATTATCAAGCTAATCATTTCCACCAACACGAAGTAGATAAAGAAGTGCCAAAAGGGCACATTGAAGGGGACTCCGTCAGCCAAAGTTCCGAGCTCCCTCCGCACGATTGTCACCAGTGTGGTCACTGCCATGGCCATAGCTCTGTCGCACTTGTCGTGTTAAATCCAACTATCCCCTCACAGCTTTTGAGTGGGGAAGAAATTGACTTTTTGCCCAGCCAAACCAAGTACATCCCCGTCTCTCTGTTCCGCCCTCCGATAGCGTAATCGACTTTTTCATTTTTCTTTAAGCTCGTGGTGGCCTAAGCCTCTGCGTATCTATCGATATCCAATGTTTGGTCGAAACAATGACAAATATTTCTTTAAAGCGCTTTGTCCGTGCGATGTGTTGTTTTCCGTTCGGCGTACTATGCGCAACCTTTCTTAATTCTCAAGCGTTAGCCAGTGATTGGAACAATTGGTTAGCCAATCAAATAAATCAGCACCCAGATGTGATGGCCGCTAAGGAACGTTGGCAGGGAGCCAAAGCTAATGCGGATTCAATTCTTCAGCCTATCTACAATCCGGAGCTCTCTGCCGGAGCAGAACGTAATGGCGATGAAAACAACTATGCAGTGGGCTTGGCGCAAACCGTAGACCTTTGGGATAGGAGCGCAGTAAACGTTAAACAGGCTGCGCACTTAAAAAATGCGGCCATGTACATGTACAAGCAACAAGTGCTCGAAAAAACTGCTGAGGTTGTTAGAGCTTTAGTGGAATGGCAAAGCGCTAATCTGGCTGCCAGCATCGCTAAAGCACAGCAAAAACAACTTTATTCGATGCTCAATCTCATCGACACGCGGCAAAAGTCAGGCGACCTGGGAACAGTGGATGCTGAACTGACATTTTTGTCGTTGTCACAGCAGATCTCGCAAGTCGCAGATGTCGAAGCTAACTTGTTGCAAACCGAAGTGAGACTTCGGGAGCTACTGCCACAGTGGACACAATCCAAGGGAGGGATCCCGAAGAAGTTTTGGCCATCAACGATTCCAGTCGCTAGCGATGAGGGGGTAAGGCAACACCCGCAGGTTGCGAGTGCAGAATCCGTCTGGCGTTCACTTAAGGAGAACAGTGAATTAGCTCGCAGAGCGGAGAAGGCTGATCCGACTTTTGGGATAAATGCCGGTCGTGACGGTGGTGATAGCCTAGTTGGATTAACCGTTTCCATTCCTCTTCATGTACGAAATGACTTTAGTGCTGAGACCCGAGCGGCTCAGAGCATGGAGCTTGAAGCAGAGGCGCAGTGGATAGCGACTTTTCGGAAGCAGCGCGTTGACTGGGATGCCGCAAGGGGAGCCTGGCAACGTTATGAATATCACCTTGAAAAATGGGAAGCGCTATTAGCTCATCGTGTTGAAAGCAGTGAAAAGCTGCTGGAGCGGCAATGGCAAAGTGGTGATCTCTCAACGCCAAACTATTTATCAGCCTTAAACCAACGCACTGAGAGCCTCCTCGCAGGTATAGAGCTAAAAAAACAAGCGCAGCTTTCACTAACAGAAGCCCTCTATCAGTCCGGTCAGTTGACCGCTCTCATCCAGCCTGCGAACTGAAATTAGGACAACTTAATGAACATGAAATTTACCACTTTTTTGATCGCTGGCTTTCTGAGCTCTGGGGTTGTATTTGCGTCAAAAACAGAGCACGGCCATACACATGTCTCTCCGCCAACCGAGAGTCGCGAAAAACTCCAAGAGCCTCACCAACCAGATGAGGAACATGGCCATGAAGAGCACGGTGAGCATTTGCTTGATGAACACGATGAGCACGATGAGCACGATGAGCACGAGCACAAAAGACAAGGGGGAGCCGACACTGTCGATGAAGCTCATGGTGTCGAAGGCGCTGCGATACTAAGTCGGGAGCAAATTGCGCTTGCTGACGTTTTCGTCGAACCACTCAAGGCCAGGCAAGTTGACTATCAACTTTATGCACCAGGAGAAGTCCTTACAAACGGCTACACAAGCTATCGGGTATCACCTCGCGTTCCCTCCTTGGTTCTCAGTCGCCATGTGGCTCTCGGCGAGCATGTCAAAAAAGGACAGGCCCTTGTCACGCTTTTTAGTGAGAATGTCGCCGTCGTTCAATCTCAATTTCGTACTGCTTGGCCCGAGTGGCAGAGAGTTGAGTCGTTGGGCAGAAAGACAGTCGGTGACAAGCGTTACTTTGAAGCAAAATCCAACCTCGAAGCTGTAGAAGCTACTTTGTTGGCATACGGACTGTCTCACAATGATCTAGAAGCTTTAAAAAGTCAGAGGCCGCCATCATTGGGCAAATATACGCTTCGGGCTGAAATCGATGGCGCAGTTCTGTCTGATGAGTTTGAGCAAGGACAGCGTCTTGAGGCTGGCGATCCACTCATTCTTATTGCCGACGAAAAGCAGCTATGGGTCGAGGCGCACTTGCCGCCCAATTTACACCTCTCTTTGGAGGCCGGAGCAAAGGCTGAAGTGGTGAGTGTAGATGTACGGTTGGACGCCGTTGTATCTCAAGAAGCCCACACCATAGACCCGGTCACACGAACGCGCCTTGTGCGATTGCTTGTAGACAATACTGCTCATCAACTTCATCCCGGCCAATTTGCTGAAGTGTTTTTCAACTTTCGCACGAAGCATTCAGTGATTGCTGTACCCGAGACAGCATTGATTCGAGATGCACATGGGGATTGGACTGTTTTTGTCGAAGACCATCCAGGCGAGTTTGTTCCTAAAGAAGTTGAGTTAGGAGATTCCTATGGGCAAGTTCGCGAAATTTTGGGCATTGAACCTGGCACGCGGGTTGTTACGAAGGGAGCGTTTTTCGTCGCTTCACAGATCGCCAAAGGCGGTTTTGACCCACACAACCACTAGGCGAACGGAGTCTCAATGTTTAATCGAATTATTGATTGGGCAGTGGCCAACAGGTTGTTGGTACTAATAGCCCTTGGCGTACTAATCGTCAGTTCAACCTTCCTGATCCCTAAGTTAAATTTGGATGCATTCCCTGACGTCACCAATGTTCAGGTTTCAGTAAACACTGAAGCGCCGGGACTCGCCGCCGAAGAGGTAGAGCAGCTCATTACCTACCCGATCGAAGCGGTTATGTATGCGTTGCCGGATGTACAAGAGGTGCGCTCTATATCCAAGACGGGGCTGTCCGGCGTTACAGTCGTCTTTAAAGAAGGTACCGACATATACTTTGCCCGACAGTTGGTGTTTGAAAGGCTCCAAGCTGCTAAAGAGCTAATTCCTGAGGGGGTAGGCACGCCCGAAATGGGGCCGAATACTTCCGGTTTAGGGCAAGTCTACCAATACTTGTTAGTGGCCGAGCCCGAATCGGGATTTGACGCAATGGCGTTGCGCAGTCTTAACGACTGGGTAGTGAAGCTGCTGCTTATCCCAGCGGAGGGAGTCACCGATGTACTCTCATTCGGTGGCAAGGTTCGCCAGTATCAAGTCAATTTGAACCCTTCATTATTGCTCGCTTACGAACTTTCACAAGATGACGTAATAGCCGCGCTCGAACGAAACAACACCAATGTTGGCGGCTGGTACATGAATCGTGGCCAGGAGCAACTCGTAATTAGAGGGACTGGTTGGGTGGCCTCGGGAGACCTTGGGCTGGAGCAACTTGGACAAGTACCGGTTAAAACCATTGAAGGCGTGACGGTCACAGTTGCCAACGTTGCTGAAGTGACATTGGGTGGAGAGATCCGTCAAGGCGCTGTGACAATGAGTCGCAAAAATGAAGATGGCACCATCGAGAATCTCGGAGAGGTTGTATCAGGGATCGTTCTCAAGCGTATGGGGGCAAACACCAAGGCGACTATCGACGGGATAAACAGCAGGGTTGAGCGTATTAATCAGGCGTTACCTGATGGGGTTCACTTCGAAGCTTTCTATGACCAGGCAGATCTGATTTCGCAAGCGGTGCAGACGGTAGTCAATGCGCTGTTATTGGCCTTTGCGCTGATCGTCGTGATATTGGCGCTGTTTCTGATGAACCTTAGAGCTACATTACTGGTGCTCATTTCTATCCCAATTTCTATCGGCATCGCGTTGATGGTAATGGCTTGGTTTGGTATCTCCGCCAACCTGATGTCATTGGGAGGGATCGCCGTCGCTATCGGAATGCTCGTTGATGGCTCTGTCGTCATGGTCGAAAACATGTTTAAGCATTTGAGTCACCCTGATGCTGAGCATGATGAAGAAAGAGCAGCCTTAGCAGGTGGCTCGACAAGCGTTCTCACTAATGGCGAAGAGAACGAAGCAGGTATTGCTTTAAGGCTTCAACAAGCTGGGCGAGAAGTGGCGCGACCTATCTTCTTTGCAACAGCAATTATCTTAGTTGTCTTCATGCCGCTATTCAGCTTTGAAGGGGTAGAGGCCAAGCTGTTTCAACCCATGGCTGTGAGCATCATGTTGGCGATGCTGGCAGCCGTTGTGGTTGCTATGGTGATTGTACCTGCGCTCGCGACATACTTGTTCAGACATGGTGTGAGAGCGCGGCAAAGCTTTGTGCTTCAACCTCTTGAACGCGCTTACCGTGCAGGCCTGCATTGGGGATTAAATCATCGTAAAGCGGTCGTCACCGTAGCGGCTGTGTTAGTCATTGCAGCAGTAGCTGTCGTTCCGCGTCTGGGAACAGAGTTTGTGCCAGAGCTTGAAGAAGGCACGATCAATCTGCGGGTAACACTGGCTCCATCTTCAAGCCTCAATACAGCACTGGAGGTTGCGCCCAAACTCGAAGCCATCTTGATGAAGTTTCCCGAAGTGACTTATGCCATGTCTCGTATTGGCCGAGCAGAAATTGGTGGTGATCCTGAGCCAGTCAACAACATAGAAATCTACATTGGTCTAAAGCCAGTTGCTCAATGGACAAGTGCAGACAACCGTTATGAGTTGCAAACACTTATGGAACATCAGCTTGAACAACACCCTGGCCTGCTATTCAACTTCTCTCAGCCAATTGCCACACGGGTGGACGAGTTGCTCTCTGGGGTCAAAGCACAACTGGCGATTAAACTCTTTGGTCCTGACCTGACCGTGTTAGCGCAGAAAGGTCAAGCCATTGAGGTCGCCGTAAAGGAAGTTGCAGGTGCTCGTGATGTCGCTATGGAGCAAATCGCCGGTGAATCTCAATTAGTTGTGAAACCTAATCGCCGTGCGCTCTCCAGATACGGATTGGATGTTGAAGATGTTATGGCGATGGTCCGTGATGGCATGGGAGGCGCGAGTGCGGGACAGATCATTAACGGTAACGAACGTTATGACATTTATGTGCGAATAGCAGAGCAGTTCCGCCAGGATAGAGAGCAAATCGCTGAACTGCGTTTACGTTCACCTTCCGGCGCATGGGTGCGCTTGGGCGATGTGGCAGAGGTGTCGGTAGAGTCTGGCCCACCACAAGTGCGCCGAGATGACGTTCAGCGCCGGGTAGTCATCCAAGCTAACGTCCATGGCAGAGATATGGGCAGCGTGGTGGCTGATATTCAGGAGACTATCGCCAGAAAGGTTGATTTACCTTCTGGTTACTCAATTGATATCGGAGGTCAGTACGAGAACCAACAGAGAGCGCAGCAGCGTTTGTTCCTTGTCGTGCCGTTGTCTCTTGGTTTAATTGCTCTGCTGTTGTACTTCACGTTCGCTTCCGTTGGCCAAGCGATGTTGATTCTCGTGAATGTGCCACTGGCCGTGATTGGAGGGGTATTCTCTCTGTGGTTATCTGGTCAGTACTTATCTGTGCCAAGCTCTGTCGGTTTCATTACGTTGTTTGGAGTAGCAGTGTTGAATGGTGTTGTCATGGTAGAAAGCATCAATCAACGCATTAAAGACGGTTCACCTGTTGAAAGCGCTGTGTTTGATGGTGCGCTCTCAAGGCTAAGGCCGGTGTTAATGACAGCGATGACCTCCGCTTTGGGGCTTATCCCTATGTTACTTTCAAATGGGGTTGGCGCTGAGATCCAAAAACCGTTGGCTACAGTTATTGTCGGGGGTCTGGTAACCGCAACCCTACTAACGCTCTTTGTATTACCAGTGCTGTTTGTATGGTTCTCAAAAGGCAAGCTACGAGAGATGTCCTAACTAAGGAGCCTGCCGTTTCGTCTCGAAGCGGTAGGCTAATCTTCGGTTAAGTCTTAGTGTTCACTCTCGCACTGTGAATGGTCAGCAAGTGCTTTAATAACAGAGCATTGATCACTCGCGCCGCTATCAGTCAGCGAAACAATTCGCTCCAGTTCATCCTCTAGCCGCTTCAAACGTGCTAATCGAGAGCGCACAGATGCCAAATGCTGCGCTGCGATTGAGTGTGCGTTTTTGCAAGAGGCGTGAGGCTGGTGATCGAGTGAAATGAGCTCTCGTACATCATCCAGCGAAAATCCTAAATCCCTTGCATGTTTTACGAATCTCAGCCGCTGCAACTCTTGTTCAGAGTACTGGCGTTGATTCCCTTCCGAGCGACATGCCGCAGTAATAAGCCGCTGTTGTTCATAGTAACGAATCGTGGGCACTTTTACGCCGGTTGCTTTGGACATCTGCCCTATGGACATGAGTGTTGTTCTTTTCAGTTCCATTTTGTCTTGATCAAAATAAGCGCTTGAACCTCTAGTTACTAGAGGTTTTAACATAGGCTCAACTAATGTTGAAAGCGAGGTATGCAGGCATGTGGTATTCATCAAAGCTGGAGTTGAAGGTTCCGCCAATCGTCGTGATGTTTTTGACCGCCTGCCTTATGTTTTTGGCATCGAAAGTAACTGCTCAGCTTTCGTATGATGTGCTGGCAATTAAAGTGACGGGATGGTTTTTTGCTTTGGTTGGATTGATTGTCATTGGTCGCGGCGTACAAGTTTTTCGAAACCACCAAACAACAGTCGATCCGCGAACCCCAAATGCTTCGAGTCACTTGGTGACGTCAGACATATATGGTCTAACACGGAATCCAATGTATCTGGGCATGGCACTGTGTCTACTGGGTTGGGCACTCTGTCTCGGCAGTGTAATTGCTCCGGCTTTTGTGTTTGGCTACGTTGCCTACATCACCCGATTTCAAATCTTGCCAGAAGAGCGTTTTCTTGTGAGCAAGTTTGGGCAAGCCTATGTTGCTTACATGAGGGTAGTTAAGCGCTGGGTTTGAAAAAGTCGTCTTTTATTAAGTGACTCCAATGGCAGCTATCAGGCAAAGAAGCTCGATGGCAGACGCATCGGGACTGGCCGCAATTGGCACATAGCCGCTGTACGATGAAGTTAAATCTTCAACCTCATCTATACCAGACCGAGTATCAACTAATAAATCTAAAGTTCCTCTTTAGAATTTCTAAGCTCTTTGAAATGGGCGTGATTTCTAACAACACGAAAACAGGGTGGCACCACACCCAAGTCGACAAGACATGACCGGGGGCTGTTCGATTTCACGCGTCAGGCTGCTAGAATCTGCCGAAAACATAATATGACTTGATACTTCTATGCGTTTAACTGCTTCAACTACGTCGCTGCTGGATGGGCAGATGACATCGGATTTGGCCAAGCTATACAGCGCGGAGTTTTTAGAACAGGCTGAACAGCAGATCGCCACAGGCGATACTCAGTGGGTGCTGGCTAAATTTAACGGGCGCTATATTGGCGCGGGATTGTTTAATATTCAAGCAAAACAGTTGTCGGCATTGACGGTGCGGGACGTGACTCGCCGCCGAGGCGTAGGTCGACTGTTAGTGGAGTATTGTCGTCAACAGATCCAACAAAACGCTAACGATGCAAAGCTGGAATTGCACTGGCCTGCTGTAGAAGCGGAAGTCACAGCATTTTCTGAAGCGGTTGGCGGAGAAGCTAAGGACGAAGGTATTTGGGTTGTGTAGCGCCATCGCCAGCTAGAAATTAAAAAACCGGCTAAATGCCGGTTTTTTACTGAGTCTTCGAAAAGAGAATTACGCCAAGCTCTGCTTAAGCTTTTTCATCGCGTTCTTTTCGAGCTGTCTAACGCGCTCTGCTGAGACAGAGTACTTATCTGCCAAATCCTGCAACGTTTGTTTCTCTTCGCTTAGCCAGCGGGCCTGAAGGATATCGCGACTGCGGTCATCGAGCGTGTCGATAGCAGCTTTCAGGCGACGTGCTGAATTAGCTTCCCAGTTATCCTGTTCCAGCGTTTCAGCGAAGTCAGAGCTTTTATCTTCCAGATAAAGCGCAGGCGAGAAGCTACCTCCGGCCTGTTCGTCATCATCTGAGCTGAGCTCGAATGCCTGGTCGTGGGAACTCATACGAGCTTCCATCTCCATCACCTCTTTGGTGCTGACACCCAGCTCCTCGGCAACGGTATTTACTTCGTCCTGGTTAAACCAACCCAGACGCTTTTTATTCTTACGCAGGTTAAAGAACAGCTTGCGTTGTGCTTTGGTGGTGGCGATCTTAACAATACGCCAGTTACGCAGTACGTATTCGTGGATCTCAGCTTTGATCCAATGTACGGCAAATGAGACCAAACGAACGCCTACTGTGGGGTCAAAGCGTTTGACAGCTTTCATCAAGCCAACGCTACCTTCCTGAATCAGATCTGCCTGTGGCAGCCCGTAGCCAGCGTACCCTTTCGCGACGTGAACAACGAAACGCAGGTGGGACATAATCAACTGGCGGGCAGCAGACAGGTCACCCTCTTGCTGCAGGCGTTCAGCCAGATCCCGCTCCTCCTCAGGGGTGAGCATGGGAATGTTGTTGACCATACGCACATAGGACTCGATATTGCCCGGCTGTACGGTTAACGCCATTGACTGTGTTGATGTTGTCATGAATACCTCTCTTTAACGCATCCTGCTGAGGTGTGTCTTACGTCACCGGTCGCAGGAGAGATCGAATTTTGATCCATTCGATGAGACCCGTCAACCGGCAAAAAAGTTTCAATATGTGATGAAACACTGCTTAATGAAAGTCGTGCCGGGCATAGCTCACACCACGACCAAAGGTTATTCAATCAGTTAAGCTGGCTCGATAAGGGCAATATGTCGTTTGACTGAGATATACGCGCCACATAACCCAAGAAATGAGGACAAAAATAGCAAGAACAAGGCTTCGGCCAGATTTATACCCATTAGTTGGAAGCTACTTTGATAGAGACCCGAAAGGTAACTGATGGCGTCAGTCAGCCACCAGATAATCAGGCTGATGGCGACCCATGAGATCATCGCACCGACGATGCCATACCAAAGACCCGCATATAAAAACGGGCGTTGAATAAATCCATCGGTTGCGCCAACCAACTTCATCACTTCGATCTCTTCCTTGCGAGAAAGGATGGCAAGGCGGATGGTATTACCCACAATCAGCACCACAGACACCAGTAACAAGGTCGCCAGGGCACCAAATGAATCCTGGATTAGCGCAATAATGGCGTCCAATCGCTCCAGCCAGTCAATATCCATCTTGCCCATATCGACTTCGCGTGCGGATTCCAACTTATCCAGTAATGCTCGAGCCTCACGCGGGCCTCGGTTCTCTTCCGTAGGTAGCACCACGACCACCGCAGGTAAGGGGTTCCGATCCAGATAGGCTAGGGCATCCCCAAAACCTGATTGCACTTTGAAATCATCCAGTCCCTGTTCGGGTGAAACCAAACGTACAGATTCGACTTCTGGGTGTAACCCAATGCGGTGACTAAAAGCACGTTGTACTTCTGGTGACAGGTCCTGACGCAGGAACAAGCTGATCTCAGCTGCGTTTTGCCATGCGCTACTGACTGCAACCGCATTCTTTTGCAATACGTAGAGGGCAGCAGGCAAAGAGAGGCTAAGCCCCAGTACCGCCATGGTCATCAGTGAAGCGATCGGCGTGCGCCAAAGGTCGCCCAGCGCTGCAACAGAGTGGCGCAGGTGATTAGTAAAGAATGCTCGGATCTTGCCACTCAGCGGAAGCTTGGGTTTAAGGCTGTTGGCGTCGGGGCGGTCTTTAAATAGCAGGCTCATAACAGCTCACCTCTGTCATGTTGCAACAGCCCGTCATTTATCATCTGGCCTTTGCGAAGCGTCAGGGTGCGGTACTTCATGCGAGCAATCAGGCCCAGGTCATGGGTGGCGATCAGTACGGCCACATCCACTCGATTAAACTCTTCAAACAGTTTTAAAATCTCAACTGAGAGCTCTGGGTCGAGATTACCTGTGGGCTCATCAGCAAGCAGAATAGGAGGCTTGTTTACAATCGCCCGGGCGATGCCAACCCGTTGTTGTTCACCGCCCGAGAGCTGCATCGGGTAGTGATTGATCTTGTTGAGCAGGCCGACCTTATCCAGTGCCGCTGAAACTCGGCGTTTTATCTCTTTGTGTGAATAACCTTCGATAACCAGAGGCAGGGCGACATTGTCCAGTACGCTGCGGTCAGTCAGCAGGCGGTGGTCCTGAAAGATAATCCCGATATCGCGACGAACCAGAGGTATTTGGCGTTTCTTAACCCGGGCCAGGCTATGGCCGTTGATAAAGATCTGGCCATTGGTAGGTTTTTCCAGCAGCGCAATCAGCTTGAGCAACGTACTTTTGCCAGCACCAGAATGACCCGTAAGGAAACCCATCTCCCCTTTTTTGAGGTGAAAGCTGACATCTTTAATGGCGTGATGCCCACCAGGGTAGAGCTTGTTTACATGGTCAAACCGGATCATGGCTGTATTGGGTCCGTGGCTACTCTTCTTCGCTAAATAGCGCGTCTACGAATTCATCAGCATTGAATGTTCGCAGATCTTCGATCCCTTCGCCGATACCAATGTAACGAATTGGGATCCCGAGCTTGTTTGCGACCGCAAAAATGACACCGCCTTTGGCTGTACCGTCGAGTTTGGTCAGAGTGATGCCTGAAAGTCCGACCGCTTCGTTAAATAGTTCCGCCTGGCTGATGGCGTTCTGGCCGGTACCTGCATCAATGGTGAGCATCACTTCGTGTGGTGCATTCGGGTCTAGCTTCTTCATCACACGGACGATTTTTTTCAGCTCTTCCATCAGGTGCGCTTTGTTTTGCAGGCGACCTGCGGTGTCGGCAATCAACACGTCAACGTTGCGTGCGCGAGCAGCTTCCAGTGCATCAAAGATTACCGAGGCTGAGTCGGCACCGGTATGTTGTGCAACCACTGGGATCTCGTTGCGTTCGCCCCATACCTGCAACTGTTCTACGGCGGCGGCACGGAAAGTATCACCCGCTGCCAGCATCACTTTTTTGCCCTGGGCCTGGAACTGTTTGGCCAGCTTACCAATGGTGGTGGTTTTACCGACGCCGTTCACGCCCACCATCAGGATCACAAATGGGCCATCACTGCTGTCTGTGCCCAGTGGTGAATCTACTTCGTTGAGCAGGGTAGCCATCTCTTGCTTCAGCAGGCTCAATAGCGCCTCGCCATCTTTCAGCTGCTTGCGATCCGCTTGCTCAGTCAATGAGTCAATGATTTTCATGGTGGTGTCGACGCCTACGTCGGCCATTAGCAACTGGGTTTCTAACTCTTCAAACAGCTCATCATCGATTTTTTTGCCCAGAAACAGATTAGCGAAGCTGCTACCAATCTGTGTGCGGGTTCGCATCAGGCCACGTTTCAGGCGGCTAAAGAAACTTTCACGCTTAGGCTTTTCCTGTACTTCAGGCTGGGGTGCAGGTTGCTCTGTGGCAGGTGTGTCTGCAGCATCATTTGCATCGTCATTGTCTGAGGCGTCTTGCACCTGTGCTTGTTCCACAGGTGTTTCTGCTATAGGCGCAGGCTGAGTATTGGCGCTACTTTCCTCGGGAATTGGCTCCGCAGTGGAAGATTCCGACGCTTCTTCTGAGGGGAGTGTCTCAACTTCGCTTTGCTCTGATTTAGATTTCTCTTTACCAAACCAGGACAAAAAGCCCTTTTTCTTTTCTGCCATGTTCTAACTCTGACTTACCGAGGTTATATGATGGGGAGTACGGGTAACCGAATTGCATTAGTTGGCGTTACGCCACCAGCACTCTAAAATGCGCCGTGATATTAACATAATAAGCGTGGTAAACGATGGCAAAACGACCAAATCGTGGTTCCAGTGGCCAGATCCGAATTATCGGCGGTCAATGGCGTGGTCGAAAGCTGCCTGTACTGGATAGTGAAGGCTTAAGGCCCACGACTGATCGGGTAAAAGAGACCCTGTTTAACTGGTTGATGCATGATGTTCGAGGCGCTCGCTGCCTGGACCTGTTTGCCGGTAGCGGCGGTCTGGGTTTTGAGTGTTTATCTCGCTTTGCCGATTCGGTGCTTTTTCTGGAAAAAGACAGTAAAGCTGCGCAACAGATTAAAACCAATCTATCCACGCTTTCAGCGGACACAGGCGAAGTTAAGTGCGCCGATGCGCTGCAGCTACTAAAACAACCACCGACACAGCCGTATGACCTTGTTTTCATCGATCCACCATTTAGAAAGGGGCTGCTTGAACAGGTCCTTCAGGGTTTGGCTGCGCCCGGCTGGCTAAAAGCTGGCAGCCAGATCTACATCGAGTCGGAGAAAGAGTTGCCGTTACCGCCGTTGCCACCAAACTGGCACCTGCACCGAGAGAAAACTGCGGGGCAGGTTGTTTATCGATTGTTTGAAATAGAGGCATAACCGTTAGGTTTGCAGTAGCAGGAGTGGTCAGGTGTTTTATAAAGTGATGTTGCCTATTGGATACTTGGTCATGCTGAGTGTTTGGGGAGTGTTAATCGGCAACTTTATTCAGCCGTTTGCGGGTGATCTTGCCTTCATCCTCTATCTGGTGGCTGGACTGGTGGTGATGATGCACCTGATCCAGTTGGCGGTATTCAAAGGCACCATGGGCGCGAGGTTGATACTGGGTTGGCCCGGTATAATAGAGATCCTGTTGTTTGGTGTGTTCGCGTTGTGGCGGCGCTGGCAAAAAGTGTTGGCCGAGCAGGCGCCACGATAACCATCTTAAGCGGAACACACCTCTGATGGTGTTGTTGCTGTTGCCGCCTCCAACTTGTTAAAGCCCGCTTTCAGCAGTGCCGCGGCCTCCTCGGCAGGCATCGGCCTCGCATACAGAAAACCTTGTAATCTCTGACATCCCGCTTGTTTTAGCAGGCGGGTCTGCTCATCCGTTTCGACACCTTCCGCCAGTACATCCAGTTTTAGCGATGTCGCCATGGCAATGATGGCATTGACGATAGCCCGGTCTTCGGCGCTTTCTTCGATATCGCGGACAAAGGAGCGATCAATTTTAACTTGGTCAATGGGTAAGCGCTTCAGATAACTGAGCGACGAATAGCCTGTACCAAAGTCATCGACGGAAATACTGGCCCCCATAGCCTTGAGCTTGTTCAGTCGTACCGTATTTTCTTCAACATCTCTCATCACCACACTTTCTGTCATCTCGAGCTCTAGTTGAGATGGCGGTAAGCCGGTCATGCTCAGAGCCTTTTGGATCTGTTCGACCAGATCGTCCTGTTTGAAGTTGAGTGCTGACACGTTGACGGCCACAGGGATCTCTATACCCAGCGTCTGTTGCCACTCGACGGCTTGGGCACATGCAGTTTTCAGCACCCAGTGGTCGATATCGATGATTAGCCCAGATTCTTCGGCCAGAGGAATAAACTCGGCGGGTGATACCATACCTCGCTCAGGATTCTCCCACCTGACCAGTGCCTCAACGCCAATAAACTCGCGTTTTTCGACATCGACTTTTGGCTGGTAAAGTACCCTTAGTTCCTGATTTTCAATCGCCTTACGTAATTCGTTCTCCATGCGCAGGCGTTGTAATGCCTTGGCATTCATCTCGTTGCTGTAGAACTGAAAACAGCCTCGCCCTGCGTCTTTTGCGCTGTACATGGCGGTATCGGCATTTTTCAGCAATGTCTCAATCTCTTCGCCGTCGTCGGGGTAAACGGCGATACCAATGCTTGGTGTCACCATCACTTCATAATTGTCTACCAACATTGGCTGAGAAACGCTTTCAATAACACGGTTAGCGACACGGGCTATGTCGGCATTGTGACTGACATCGGTAAGGCAGATGGTAAATTCATCCCCCCCCAGGCGGGCTAACTCCAGCTCTTCATTAGTAGCACTGACACCATGGTTTCTGGAGACGTAATCGTTTGGCCTCAACGTGTTCTTAAGCTGGTCTGACACCTTTGTCAGTAGTTTGTCGCCAAAGGCGTGTCCTAGGGTGTCGTTAAAGCGTTTAAATTGGTCCAGATCGATGAAAAGCAGTGCTGCTTTTTTCTTGTCTCTTTTAGCTTGGGAGATGCCTCGAGCCAGGTATTCATTAAACATCTGGCGATTAGGTAGATCGGTCAGCTCATCGTAATAAGCCAGGTACCTGAGCTTCTCTTCGTTCGACTTCAACCGCTCCTCGTTGCTCTTGAGCTCACGAAACGCCTTACTTGCTCTCAACATGTAGCGAACACGTTGGCCGAGGATCTGCCAGGTGATGGGTTTGGCCAGGAAGTCTGTGGCGCCACTTTCGTAGGCCTTGTTAATCGAACTGATATCGTCAGAGGAGGTGACCATCACTATGGGCAGGTCGCCCCCCGTTGTTTCCTGGCGGATATGTTCACACACCTCATATCCAGAAAGATAAGGCATGCTTACGTCAAGCAGTACCATGTCAGGGAAGTGCTCTTGAAACTTTTCCAGCGCTTCACGGCCGTCACCCGCTTCAATAACGTCAATACCTTCACGTGAGAGGGTTTCTCTCATCATCAAGCGAATGGTGATGTCATCATCACATACTAGTACGACGGGTTTCTCTGACATTTTTATACTCGGCGAATGCATTTACGCTGTCCTGATTACTTCGCTGATGGCCTCGACTGCCTGTCGATAACAAGGTTCTAATCCTACCAGCAACCGCTCACATGCGGCTAGGTCTCCGTGTGCTGCGGCTTGTTCCAAATCATGACTCATCCCTTTGAGGCGTTTGGCTCCGACGTTGGAACTCAGCGATTTAATGGCATGAGCAGCGGCACGCAATTCGCTTTGTGAGTTTGCTTCCAGATGCAGATTTATCTCATCTATTTTGCTTCTTACTTCGTTCTGGAACGCAGTAAATACACGGCCTAACAAGTCGTTACCGGTTTCTTGTTGGATCTGACGAATGTTGTTGATGGCGGACATATCTATAATACCGTCAATCAGGTTTCCATCTAATTCACCACCACCTGCCGAAGGATCGATGGGGGCATCTGTTCTCAGCGGATCTGGCAGGAATTCTTCCAAAGCGTCGTAAAGGTCACGCAAAGCCAGTGGCTTATTCAGGTAGCCATTCATGCCTGCATTCAAACAACGCTTCCGCTCTGCATCCATCATGCCTGCGGTAACAATGAGGATTGGAGTCTGTTTAAGGTCGTTTTCCTGCTCGAATCGTCGTATCTGTTTGCCTGCCTCATAGCCGTTAAGGTGTGGCATTTGCCAATCCATTAACACCAGGTCGACACTGTTTTCTTTGTAAGTGTCTACTGCTTGACGACCGTCGGCAGCAATGTGGACGCGACAGCCAAGCATTTGCAGCATGGCTCTAAGCACTTCTTGGTTGGCGTACGTGTCTTCTGCTACCAGTACCGTGGCGTCGAACTGGTTCATTATCTGGTCGTCATTTCGGCCTCGTACAAGGGTGTCGTCTTCTGGCAGTGCCTGGTTGGTTGCTATGCTCAACGCGATTTTCAAAGTACGACCATCGATAGGTTTGGTCAGGCGCTGGCAGTGGCGAAGTTCCTCGCCCAAAGACTCCAATGCAACCGGCGTCAGGAAGATCATCCGTTTCTGCTTATCGACTGGCATAGCCGCCAACATTTTTGCTTCTTCTGGGGTTAGCTGGTCGATATCTGCCATAACACAGGTGTCTGCGGATGGGTCCAGCAGTGCTGCCAGAATTGGAGTATCGCCAATTGGTTGCGCCTGCAATTGCAGAAGCGCCAGCTGGCTGGTAACCATCTCCTGCTCACCAGCATTTCGGCATGCGGTCCGCACTTGTGTTGGAAACGGTAGTGTTGGTGCGTTGCTTAGTGCGGTACTCGCGGGTGGAAGGCTGACAATGATCGAGAAACAGCTACCTTTGTCGACTTCCGATTCCACCTCGATCTTACCGCCCATCAGGTCGGCTAACTGACTACAGATAGAGAGGCCCAGACCTGTGCCGCCAAATTTACGTGTGGTGGAAATATCTGCCTGTGAGAAGGCATTGAAAATGTCTTTTAAAGCATCAGGCGCAATGCCAATACCCGTATCCTGTACGCTAATGCGAGTGCCTTGAAGCGCCTGAGAAAGACGAATGTTGATCTCTCCCTGCTGGGTAAACTTAATGGCATTGCCCACCAGGTTGGTCAGGATCTGGCGCAGGCGGTTGGGGTCGCCGACGACATATTCAGGTACATCCTGACTAATGATGTGATTGATCTCAACGCCTTCTCTCTGCGCTTGGTCGGCATACAGATAGCAGGTTTCCGTAATCAGTTCGTGCAGGTTGAACTGTAACTGCTCTAGTTCAACCTTACCCGCTTCGATTTTCGAATAGTCGAGCAGGTTGTTGATAAGGCCAAGCAAAACCTCCCCTGACCTTTGTGTCGTGACTGCAAAGCGACGCTGCTGTTCGCTGAGAGGAGAGCGCAATAGAAGCTCTGTCATACCCAAGACGCTGTTCATTGGGGTACGGATTTCATGACTGATATTCGCTAAGAAAGCAGACTTCGCTGAATTGGCCTCCTCAGCCCTGTCTTTGGCGACGTTCAGTTCGTCGACCGTCTCCTCAAGCTCGAGGTTTAATCGCGTCAGGTCTTCGGTTCGCAGTGCTACCTCTTTTTCTAGCGCTTCTTTTTGCTTACGCACCCTTTGCGACTTTTCGCGCTGTTGGGAGTAGATCCGGTAGATAAGCAGGGATGCTAACAGGGTGTAAATGGTGTAGGCCCACCAAGTTCGCCATGGAGGGGGGAGTATGGTGATATCCAATGCCATCGCTGGACCATTCCAGTAGTTGGTATTGCCGGTTGCTTGAACCTTTAACGTGTAGTTACCTGAGGGTATGTTGGTAAATGTCGCACGATTTTGATGGCCAATTTCTACCCATTCACTATCAAAGCCTTCCAGCATATATCGATAAAAAATGTGATGTGGTTTTGCGAATTCCAGAGCTGAAAATTCAAATGACAATAAATAGTCTGAGTGTTTGAAAGTAGCATGTGCTAACTTGTGAGGACTTACGGGGTACTCAATCTCTTTATTTAACTGAAATATCTTGCTGAGTATAACTTCGTAGTTTCTACCTTTTACGTCTATATCCGCTGGAGTAAATTGGTTGAACCCTCTGTTACCTCCAAAGAATATATCGCCATTCTTGGCCTTATATGATGATGCAAAATTGAAGTCGTCATCTTGAAGGCCATGGCTTTTATTATATGCTTTACTTGTATAGTCTCTTGTTGATACTCTAACAAGCCCCTTGTTGGTTGAAAACCAAATATAGCCATGGTCATCAAGAAGTGCAGCGTATAGTTTCTTGTTTATTACACCAATATCATTTGTAATGTTTTGAAATTCTGGAATCCCTTGCTTTCTATCCTCTGGACTCCACTTTATCACTGCATTCTCAAAGGTTATCCATAAATTAGAATTTTCATCTTCTAATATTTCAGAAACAAATCCTCTTGATTTTACTGGGTTATCATCAATCAGATATCTTGTAAAAGTTTCTGATTCTGGATTAAACCTGTTTACACCACTATCCGTACCTATCCATATTTCACCACTGCTATCTTCAAATATGGCAAATACTTTATTACTGTTTAGGCTAGTTTCGTCTTCGAAATTGTGGTTTAACCTTTTGAACTCTTTTTCACCGTTACGACGTAAACTTACCCCACCACCAAAGGTACCAACCCACAAATTCGCTGAAGAGTCTACGTATATCTTTGTAATTCCATTAGCACCAATGGTTGTAGGATCAGCGGCGTTGCTGATAAACCTCTCTTTTTTTCCGGTGCTAGTGTTTAACTCATGAAGCCCATCTGCCCGAGTTCCAATCCAAAGGGTTTCTTTATGCGCAGCCAAACTCATTACACGCTGTGTATTAGGAGTACCATGTTCTTCAAAAACAGAGATATTGCCATTGGTTTTGTCCTGAATATGTAAGCCATGGTAAGTTCCCACCCAGTAGTTTTTGCTGGTTTCTGCGAACGCAAATGTAAGCTCGTTTTCAAGTCCACTGCTTTTGTTTGTTTTTTCAAAGACGCTCTCGGTACCGAAATATACACCAGAGAATGTACCAACCCATACCAGACCTTTACTATCTTGCAGGATGTTAAGAACCATATTTCCTATAAAAATATCATTCTTTCCATGGAAAGGTTGAATCGATTCATCTTCCCAGTTATAGGTGGCGAGCCCCTTATCCGCGCCTATCCAAATTCGTTTCTTGTCGTCTTGGAAAATAACCCGAATATTTCCGTTAGGCTCCAGGGAACTAGTGTCAATTGGAATGATACTGTTGTTTTCAATCGTAAATATTTGATGACCATCTCCGCCAAGCCATATCCTACCTAAGTGGTCCTCAAGCAGGGCGGTAATAGTAGAGGGTAATTCAATGTTCTGATGTCCAGAAACTATTGAGTAATGTAAAGTCTTAGTAGTGTGCTTGGAATGTTTTATTAATCCATTTCCATCGGTTCCAATCCAAATATTTCCACTATGATCTTCTATGGCTACCATCATAGTGTTTTCTTTCATCAAGCTATGTAAAGCTTCAGTGCCACAATTTATATATTCTTTATTCTTTGTGTCAAAACACCCTAAACCACCGCCATCGAACCCAATCCATAGCTTTCCATCACTATCTAGATATATTTTCCATATATATCTAGACGGAGATTGGTCAGGCAGAGGATATCGAGTGAAAGTTAACCCATCGCTGTTGAGAACGTTAAGACCATTAGCATAAGAGGCGACCCAAACCTCCCCAGTCTCACTATTTTGTGTAATGTCCGCGATGTTGTGCCCAGATAGAGAGCCTGGCTCGTTTCTGTGGTTGAGGAAAACCTTGGGTTGAACTCCATCTAGCTTGATTAAACCGCTTTGGGTCGCTAACCAAAGGAATCCTTCTTTGTCTTCCA
Source organism: Corallincola platygyrae (assembly GCF_039544265.1). NCBI lineage: Bacteria > Pseudomonadati > Pseudomonadota > Gammaproteobacteria > Alteromonadales > Psychromonadaceae > Corallincola > Corallincola platygyrae. The sequence goes on from NZ_BAABLI010000015.1 coordinate 273,972, forward strand.
ATAACTTTTTTACGGTTGGCTGAGATATTTGCTCGCTGAATGGAGCAGGTTTGAACCGATAGTTGACAGAAGGAGTTGAAGTAGCTGCTGCTCGCGAAGCGAGCAGCAATGAAAGCACAAGCAATATTGAAACAAGGCTAATTCTACGCCTAACCAGTAGCCCCGATTCTAGTAACATGTACTTCCTCCACCTTTACTGTTGTGGCACCCAATTGGTACCTTCGACTTGTTTTTCGGCGTCATCACTGGCGTTGGCCTGATATATGCTGCCGACCTGCCACTGATTTGTCACTTGCCACTGATTTGTCACTTGCCACTGGTTTGTCACTTGCCACTGGTTAGTCACTTGCCACTGATTTGTTACTTGCCACTGGTTTGTTACTTGCCATTGGTTTGTTACTTGCCACTGGTTAGTGACTTGCCATTGATTAGTTGCGTCCCAGACTGGGATATCGGAGTTATCAATCGCATAAACTCCCTCATCAGTCTCGACTGCTGGTCCTTGGAAATGCTTCTCATCGTTAATATCTGCTGCGATATCAAGTCCGATATTTGCGCAATTTAGTGCGGTAGAGTCGACTGCACGCTTTGCATCAAGGTATCCAGCACCCTGTTGGAACACGCTGTATACAGGCTCACCATTTTCATCTACCGCCATTGCTGCGCTATCCATCAGTCGACACTTCAGATCGTCTGGTGTCAGTTCTGGATGTTGGCTTAATACCAGCGCGGCAATACCACTGGTAACGCCAGCTGCCTGCGATGAACCTGAAACCATCAAGTGGTTACCCAGTTGATATTGCGGGAATTGTTGAGAAAGTGCAGTGATCGGTTCAACAAGTCCGAGCATATGACCACCCGGCGCAAGGGCCTCAGGTTTTACAAAGGCTTCGTATGTTGGACCGGCTGAGGAGAAGGTCGCCAGAAAATCATCGGAGAGATCATTAGGTGTGTAGTTATCGCTCACAGCACCTACGGTCATAACATAGGGCAGGTTACCTGGAACGCCGATGGTCATTGCCTCGGGGCCTGAGTTACCTGCAGCAGCCACTACGAAAATACCTGCCTGCCAAGCCTGCATCACAGCCTGGTTGATTGGATCTTCCCAATAGTAGGAAGACGGCTCTGCACTAAACGACAAGTTAAGAACGCGGATGTTGTGGGTGTCTTTATTGTCGATGACATACTGAATCGCACGCACAACATCCAGATAGGTTGCTTTGCCCTCTACATCAAAAGCTTTCACCACCACCAGATTAGCATCAGGCGCGATGCCATGATAAGCGCCGGTGAATGAGCCACTGTCGGTAGCTTCAAGGCTGCTCGCTATCATTGAACTGATGTGGCTGCCGTGGCCGTTTTCATCTAACGCAACGCCTTCCAGATCCTGCATCGCGTCGTAAGTCGCCAGTACACGGCTTTCAAGCTGAGTATTTTTAGCCAGACCGTCTGCATCTAACCAGATACCAGAATCGATAACTGCGACGGTAACGCCTGCACCTGTGCCCCCTTCCGAATGAAGATCATCGGCGCTGATGGGGTGGGTGTAGTAGCTATCTTCAACATTGCTGTCTAAGCCAGGGTAACCAGTCACCAGCCCAGTTTCACAGCCTTCGGCAAAGGTAGCTGTCAGGTCAAAATCAGCCTGACCAGCCACATTGTATAGTGGCTCAATGGCATCAAAGGTGAGCACCAGATTGGTTTGCTCATCCATTTGAATCTGGCGCTGCAAGGCCGCTGTCAGCATTTGGGCGTCATTAAGAGCAATACTGCCACTCGGCATTAGCGCAGGGTCCAGCTCTTCAAAAATCATGTCGCCAAAGCTGATACTGGTGAGTGCGCCAAACTCTTCTGGCCACTGCATGGCTACCTGAGAAAGAGTAATGGCTTCATCGCCAATATTGAAAAGCGACCAGCTGATATGATCGGCCTCAATTTTCAGGATGTGATCTCCGGTGACACCGCAGCTAGTTGCAGAGTCAAGTGTGGCAATACCGTTCGCCTGAATACGTCTCACCAGGCTGGAGTGGCTTATCTGATCAAGCTGTTGCGCGGTGACTTCCGCCCCCACTGCATTAATCACTTCCAGCTTATGGGTCACTTTACCGCCCATATCAGTGACCAATTGTGCTAGCAATTGGGTGTCTTTGCCCTGGATAAGGACCTGGCTGGTGGGTTGAACCACCTCTTCAGTAAGATTGGTGTGGTACACCGCAAACATGGCGCTGCTTGAAAACGCCAATACTGCGGAGACAAATAGTACATTTCTAAGGTTTCGCTTGTTGCGGGTGGAACTGTACTGCGTCATTTATCTACTGCCTTTACATTTAACGAATGGCTGAAATCATGTTTCAGCCCCCAAACTTCAGGGTTTATCCGCCAGGCAGTGGAACCTCAGTGACGTTATCCGACTGCCCGGCTGAATAACTGGTCACAAAATGTGCGGGGATTATTAAGCAAATGTTGTGCAAAAGTATATAAAAATGTGATTTATAAGAAAAAATTAATATAAGAAAATGTGAAAAAATTCCGCAAATTTTCCCTTCGCCAAAAAAAAAGCGGCCTCAGAATGGCCGCTTTTTAGGTTGTTTACTGTGGTTTACTGGTCCAGCTTGTGCCCTTCCAGATCCGCTTCCAATTTGTGGGCGATAGCGTCTGGTGACGTAGTGTGTTGTGCCAATAAGGCGTACATCACCGGAACGATTAACAGCGTAAATATGGTGGCAATTGAAATGCCTGCGAGTACCACCACGCCAATCACAAAGCGGGTTTCACTGCCTGCCCCTGAAGAGAGTACTAGGGGCAAGGCGCCAAAGGCGGTAGTGAAGCCGGTCATCAGGATCGGCCTGAGTCGTTGACTGGCAGACTCCAGCAAAGCGTCATCAAAACTGGCGCCTTTGTCACGCAGCTGATTCGCAAACTCAACAATCAAAATACCATTCTTGGCGGCAAGCCCCACCAGCATGATGATGCCGATCTGACTGTAGATATTTAGAGACTGGCCAAACAGGTATAGACCGATCAACGCCCCCATCATGGCCAGGGGTACTGTCAACATAATGACAATCGGATGGATATAGCTCTCAAATTGTGCAGCAAGCACCAAAAATACGACGCCGAGAGCAAGTGCAAATACAAAGTAGATAGATGCACCAGATTCGGTGTAGTCCTGAGACTGTCCTTTGTAACTAATGATCGCATCGCCAGGAAGCAAACGATAAGCAAGGTCATCCAGATACGCCAGTGCTTCACCCAGGGTATAACCGTCAGCCAGATTGGCTTCGATGGTGATAGCGCGGGTACGATTGAAACGGTTTAGGCTTTGGGCGTCAGCAAATTCCTCAATAGTAACCAGCCCTGAAAGCGGGATCAGCTCTCCGCTGTAGTCACTGCGCACATAGATGTTGGCCATATCTGTGGGGGCGCTCTGCTCGGCGCGGATTCCCTCCAGGATCACATCGTACTCTTCGCCACGACGCTGGAAGGTGGTGGCAATGCGGCTACCCAGCATGGTTTCCAGCGTGCGACCAATGGTAGCAACTGAAACGCCAAGGTCGCCGGCCCGTTCAGTGTCAATCTTCACTTGTAGCTGTGGCTTGGTTTCCTTGTAGTCGTGATCAATGCCGACCAGACCAGGGTTTTTGCGAGCCTCATTAATTATCAAATCACGCCAGTGCGCCAGTTCGTCATAGTCGGAGCCACCGATAACAAATTGCACAGGTTTGCCGATTCCGCCTCCCAGCGCTTGCCTCATGACCGGAAAGGCGCGCACACCGGAAAGGCCACTTATTTTTTGCCTCACTTCGCCCATGATCTGCCAGGCACTTTCACGTTGTGCCCAGTCTTCAAGCACGATAATGGCAAAACCGCCGGAAAAGTCCTGGGTCTGACCCCATGCTCGTGGCGTACGAATCAACAGACGTTTAACAGCGCCTCGCTCAACCAGTGGCATCAGGCGTCGCTCCACTTCATCCATATAGCTTTGGCTATAGTCGAAGGTCGCGCCCTGTGGTGCACTTACAATAACGAAAAACGCACCCCGGTCCTCTTTGGGTGTGAATTCGCCGGGCACCTCTTTAAGCAACCAAGCACAACTGGCCAGTGCCCCAGCAATCAGCAGCAGGGTCATGGCTGGTTTATGGATAGAGGTGCGCAGCCCATTGATATAGACGTTTCTGAACCGATTCAGCAGGCAATCCACTTTCTGGGTTAACCAGCCAGGTTTCTCATGAGGCACCAGCAATTTTGAGCACATCATCGGGGAGAGGGATAAAGCAACCAAGCTGGAGAAGGCTACAGCTGCGCTCATTGTCACGGCAAATTCAGTAAATAGTTTGCCAAGGTCTCCCTCGAGGAAGGTGATCGGCATAAACACCGATATCAGTACAAGGGTGGTTGCTATCACGGCAAAAGAAACCTGGCGGGCACCTAAAAACGCAGCTACCAGAGGCGATTCGCCCTGTTCTACACGACGGTGGATATTTTCCAGCATCACAATGGCATCATCCACCACCATACCGATCGCCAGGATCAGTGCCAGCAGAGTCAGCATGTTGATGGTGTAGCCAAGCAAATAAAGCACAATAAAGGTGCCCATTAATGACACGGGTACGGTCAAAGCAGGGATCAACATGGCGCGAATGCTACCCAAAAAGAGGTAGATAACCACCACGACCAGGGTAATGGCGATAAACAGGGTTTGATAAACTTCTTTAACTGACTGCTCAATAAATACAGAGCTGTCATAGCTGTTAATCAGCTCCATCCCCTCTGGCAGGGATTTGTTCACTTCGATCGCCATAGCTCTGGCCGCACGGGCAACGGACAGCGTATTAGCAGTCGATTGTTTGGTAATGCCGATGCCCACCATGGGCACTCCGTTACCACGGAAAGACAAACGTTCTTCGGCAGGCGCAAGTTCTACCTTGGCGACATCACTGAGTCTGACAAGGTAACCATCATCACCCTGGGTCAGTACTAGGTCTTTAAACTGCTCCGCATCATTAAAAGCTCTCTGTACACGTACCGTAAACTGACGGTCAACGGATTCGACTGATCCAGCTGGCAACTCAACATTCTGAGCCCGCAATGCATCTTCTACATCGTTAACGGTGAGACCTCGAGCGGCAAGCGCAGCACGGTCCAGCCAAACACGCATGGAGTACTTTAATCCGCCACCGACACGTATCCTGGCGACGCCATCAATTGTGCTAAAACGGTCAACCAGAAAGCGTTGGGCGTAATCACTCAGCTCCAGTAGGTCCATCCGGTCTGAGACCAGATTGAGCCACATGATGGTATCGTCGCCTGCGCCCGCTTTGCTAATCTCCGGTGGATCCGCTTCATCGGGCAAATTGTTCAGCACCCGACTAACGCGCTCTCGGATATCATTGGCGGCAGCGTCGATATCGCGTTCAACGTTGAACTCAATGGTAATGTCAGAGCGTCCATCCCGGCTCTCTGAAATAATGTTTCTGACCCCTTCTACCCCACTGATACGATCTTCAATCAGCTTGGTAATGCGGCGTTCGACGACTACTGCAGAGGCTCCTCGATAGCGGGTTTCAACAGACACAACCGGGGCGTCGATGTTTGGATACTCACGCAAGGGGAGCTTTTCGAAAGCGACCAAACCAAAGGCAATCAGCAATAGGCTGATTACCGAGGCGAAAACAGGGCGCTTAACCGATAGATCGGTCAGGATCATGCCTGACCTCCTTTGCGCCAAGCCTCTTCCTGCAATACGACAGTGGCACCATCGCGTACCTTCAGTGTGCCGTAAATGACCACTTGTTCGCCTTCTTCCAGACCTTCCAGAACTTCAACGATGCCAGGTTTGCGCAGGCCAATCTTAATCTGGCGTTTGCTCGCCTTGTTCTCGCTGTCGATCACAAACACGTAATGTTCTGATTTAAGTGACGTGATAGCGGCTTCAGAGATCACCAAGGCTTGGTGCTGGTCGTGCACCAGATCTAGCTTCAGTAGCATGCCTGGTTTGAGCTTACGATCTTTATTGCTCAACTCAGCACGAACCGTAATGGCGCGTGTTACCGGGTTAACCCTTGGATTGATGGTATCGACCTTGGCTTCAAAAATTTGTCCAGGATATGCATCTGACTGGGCACGTACGACAGAACCCTTGTGCAACGAGGTGAGGAAACGCTCGGGTACGGTGAAGTCCAGTTTTATAATCGACAGATCATCGAGGGTTGTGATGGCGGTGCCCGGTGTGACTAGGTCACCCTTACTTACTTGACGAAAGCCAAGCTGACCGGCAAACGGTGCGCGGATCTGGCGTTCATCAATTTTTGATTGTTCGGCGGCGATTCGGGCTTTGGCCGCATCTATCAGACTTTGGATCCTGTCTAACTCGGAACTGGCGATGGTGCGATTTTTTACCAGATCGGCAATACGGCGATACTCGCGCTCCTGTTCTGCCAGAGCGACCTGCGCTAACTGCAGGTTGGCAACCTGTTCCTTTTCTTTCAGCTGGACCAGCAATTGTCCCTTTCTAACCTGGTCGCCATCTTCGAAATAGATTTCGCGAACTTTTTCGGTTTCATTGGCGGTAACCACCACCGACTCATTCGCTTTTGCTGTCGCCAGAGCTTCCACTTTGTCTTCCAGCAGTTGGAGCTTTGCTGGCTCAACGACAACGGCAACCGCACCGCGGCTTGCTTTCTGCTGGGTTGGGGCCATGTTCAGGCTCCACCAGCGATAGCCGACTGCGCCGCCGATCACACCAACGATAGCGAGGAGAAGAAGAACCCGTTTCATGACGTCTCCATAGGTATTACAGAATGTGGGCGTAAAATAGGCCGACAGTTTTAAGTGGCTAAATTGCTAAAGGCAATTTAACGAAGGTTAATATTTGCAACTAAATGTTTCATTCCTCTATGGATAAACCCAGGTTTGAGATCAGTGGGCTGAGGAATTCTTTTCGTAACTGAGAAACTGTGTTGGGGCTTTTAGCATGATCAGCCAGCCATTCCACCAATTCTGATTGCATATCAAACTCGTACTGCATCAGAGGGTGAGTCTTAAGCTCAACATCTTCGCCTTCGGTGATCTGGATGTACTGTTTCACACAATGGCGGGAAAGCCGGCTTATTTCCAATGCGGCTGGGCCCTTGGGTTCAGCAAACAGAGAGAACAGGGTATCCAATGCTGTAGCTGCATCCATGGCAGGCCAAACGCCATACATGTCGTAATCCTCGGGATCCGGTATGTTCTCGGCCAACTTCTCCTGCCAACGTTCATGATTAAACTGACTGGGCTTGGTACGTAATGCATCCCATGCAGCATTGAGACTGTTGGTTAATGTTGCTGCGTCCCCCCAGGCAACGGCTTCGCTGAACAGTTGGTAATTAGGTAGCATGCGTTCGCACAGTGCGATAGAAAATGCGAGTTGATGCCAGTGGGAGAGTTCTCGGATCTGCTGATTGAGCGTGTTGGCACTTGCCATCATTTTACTCCGGCTTGGGCTGGCTGCATTGCCAGCATAAATCAAAACTGCCTTCGTTTGTTTCGCCACACTGGTGACAACACCATTGCGCCGATTGTTTGCGTTCGTAGCTTTCTAACAGACGACGAGCAGCTGAATACCAACCGGAATCGACCCACAGACTGACCTGCTGTACAGACATTGGGAGCTCACCTACGGCGCCGAGTAGCTGTTCACCTTTGAGCGTAACCTCAATGCCTTCGGTGGCCAGCATCCCTTTCAAAAGGTTTGCTTCAATACCGTTTGCCGCTTCGTACAACAACTTCATACTGCTCATCCGATTGCTTCCATATGGCGGAAATAGGCGAATATGCCATCCAGGAACATCTGGACAGATATCATTACCAATATCATACCCATCAGTCTTTCCATTGCTGTGAGGCCGCGCTCACCCAGCAAGCGATGGAACAAACCCGAGAACATAAGTATGACGGCACTGACCGCCCAGGCACCAATCAGTGCAAGAGACCAATCTACCATCCGGTTGGGATCCTGGTGTGCCATCAGCAGCAGTGCGGCCAGAATCGATGGGCCCGCAATCAATGGGATCGCCAGAGGTACGATAAAGGGCTCTTCGCCAACAGCCAGCCCTGTAACACCGCCGGGCTGAGGAAAGATCATCTTCAGTGCGATTAAGAACAGAATGATGCCGCCGGCAATGCTCACCGATTCTTGTGATAACTGCAGGAAATCGAGGATGCTGCTACCTGCAAATAAAAACAGCAGCATAATCACCAATGAAATAAGCAGCTCACGAATCAATACAATGCGCCTGCGCTTGGGCTCAATGTTTTTCAGTACAGAGAGAAAAATTGGCAGGTTACCCAGTGGGTCCATGATCAGAAACAGCGTGACCGCCGCAGACAAGGTATCCATCGTGAACGGGCCTCTAAAAAATGATTAAAAAGCAGGAGCTTATAGGGGATTAATTATATATCACAGGCGGGTAGGTGTTCCCGCCTGTGGTGATGGGGTGCAGTATAGCGAAAAAGGCTGATTCGCCAAGGGGATTGGCGAAATGATTCGGTCTAACTATCAGTGATTACAGATCTTTGACGGGTCTACATTTAACTTATTAGCTTCACCTGCAATTTTTCCTCGTGCGACCAGAAACTCAAGCAGCGTATCAACGTTCATGCCTTCTGCAGAACACGTGTGATATTCGGCTTCTTCACCAAAGGTGGAGGTGATCAGTTTGCGCAGTTCGGAGAGCGTTTGGTTTGCTGCACTGGAAAGAATGAGTTCCAGTACCTGGTGACCATGGATAGAAGCCATAAAACATACCCTGAAGATAGATTCGAAAGGGATATTTTGGCGATGGAGTGATGACCCAGCGTTGATTTTGCGCAAGAGAATAGAGTTCGGGTGTTATCACGGGCAACGAATGGCAGTGATAGCCCCCATACTTATTGGTAATAGACGAGGTCTCCCAGCCCGATAGTAAGCAGCCACCAGCCGTAAAGCGTGTGCTCTAGAATCACCGGCCACAGTCGGCGGCATTTCAGGTAAGTCACTCCAAATATCCAGCCAGCGACAAAGGTGAATATCAGCGTTGCTGGTTCCAGATAAAACAGATGTGCCCAGGCAAATGCCAAACTGCTGAACAGCAACAGTTGGGTTTTAGACTGAAAAATGCGGCGATAGCGAAGGAACAGGAAGCGACGGAAGATAAATTCCTGGGGCCATACCGACACCAGAGGGTAGAGCGCCAGACCAATCAGCCACCGGTAGGTATCACTTTCAGGTTGTTGTCCGAACTTTTCTGGCAGGAACATGGCAACCAACAGAGTGGCGAGTAGAGCCAATAGCAGAAAACGAACCAGAGATTCGGTGATATGCCTAGCGGGGACAGGCCTCAGGCCTTTGAGCGGTTGAAACCTGACAAAGCAGTAGACTACTGCGGCAACGATAAGTAACAGCTTGCTTTCACCCGAAGGGGCAATGGTGATCAAAAGTGGCAGGGCGAAAAACAGCAGGCTGAACTCATAGATCAGCTTACGATTGTGCAGTGCGTTGTCCTGGGTGACAGCAATTGGGTAACGAACCATAGATAGGTTATAGTCGCCAAAGCCCTATTCAGCCAGCCGTCAGGCCCCACCCTTGGCTAATCAGAACCAACCAGGTTTGGCGGCGGGTCCGATTAAAGTTTTAAGGTAGTTCCGATGTTTTTAATACGATTTAGATGGTTGATCTTAGTAATGGTGTCCTGCCTGATTGGCTGTGGCCAGCAAGCTGAGGAAAAAACAGCCACTAAACTAGACACTCTGCTTGAGGAGATCTGGCTGTACCGACTGGATCAGGATCCGCTGATGGCAACCTGGTCAGGCAGCGAGATTGGTGCGGATCGGCTACCAGATCTGTCTGAGCGCGCGCTGAAAGCGCGTAAAGACAAGTTTGCTGAATACCACGAAGCGCTGAACCTGCTCCATGAGTCATCTGATCTGTCAGAGAGGCAGAAAATCAACCTCCGTCTGATGCAATTTGAACTGAAAAACAGTTTGGACCAGATCCGGTTTGGCGCACACATGACGCCACTGACCTCCGAATATGGCTTTCATGCGTCATTGGGTCACCTACCAAATATGGTGGATACAACAGACGTAGAGGCGGTAGAGAATTATCTCAAACGGTTATCGAATCTCCCCACCTACTTCTCCCAGAATATCGCCTGGATGCGAAAAGGCATTGCGACGGGCAACACGGTACCTAAGGCTGTGCTAGAGGGCTACGAGAGCTCGATAACCGCATTTATTGTCGACGATCCGGCGGATAGCGTGTTTTATCAGCCGCTGAAGCGTTTAGACCAGAATTTAACGGTTGAGCAGATAACGACGATTAAGCTTAAAGGGCGTCAACTAATTCAAGAGCAGGTATTGCCAGCTTATCGCGATTATCTGGCATTTTTTGTTGAAGAGTATTACCCGGCAACTCGGGAAACCATTGCGATCAGTGCAACCAATAATGGCCAGCAGTTCTACGCCAACAGAATTTCACACTACACCACGACCGACCTTAGCGCCGGAGAGATCCACAAACTAGGTTTGCAGGAGATGGATCGTATTCGCAGTGAGATGCGCAAGGTGATTGCAGACGCTGAATTTGACGGCAACCTGGCTGAGTTTATTCACTTTCTACGAACGGACCCACAGTTTTACGCTGAGACACCAGAGCAACTGCTACATTACGCCGCCTGGTTATCCAAGAAGGCCGATGCCGCCTTACCCGCTTTCTTTAAAACCTTGCCAAGGCGTCCATATGGCGTCGCCCCCGTACCTGCGACTATCGCCCCCAAGTACACCACCGGGCGTTATGTTGGCCCCTCAGGTGATCATCGTCCCGGCTATTATTGGGTGAATACCCATGCGCTGAACAAGCGTCCACTGTATGTTCTGGAAGCGCTCACGCTGCACGAAGCGGTTCCGGGGCATCACCTGCAAAATGCGCTGGCTTTGGAAATGGAGGGAGTACCTGAGTTTCGTCGCCATCTATATCTGTCTGCCTTTGGTGAAGGCTGGGGCCTTTATTCTGAGTGGCTGGGGCAGGAGATGGGCTTTTATCAGGACCCTTACACCCGTTTTGGGCGTTTGAGCTACGAAGCCTGGCGCGCTTGTCGTCTCGTTGTTGATACGGGTATGCATTCGATGGGCTGGAGCAGGGAACAAGCGATCCAATATATGGAACAAAACACTGCACTCTCTACCCATAATATTCGGACCGAGGTAGACCGCTACATCTCCTGGCCTGCGCAGGCGCTCAGTTACAAGATAGGTGAACTGACCATCAAGCGGCTTCGCAAAGAGGCGGAAGCTGAAATGGGTGAGCGGTTTGATGTTCGTGAGTTCCATGACGTGGTATTAAGCAATGGTGCGATTACCCTGGACCAGTTAGAGCGCCAGGTTGGCCGCTACATCAAGGGAGCTGGTGCCTAGTGAGTGCAATACAGGGCATGATCAGCGGCCTTATCCTATGGCTGCTGTTTGCCCTGTTTGATGTCAACGTGCCGCTTAATCTGCAGGTTTGGCACAATCAGTCGGCTCCGCTGGCCGTTGCCGACTGCAGAGAACAGATCTCTCCTCCATTGCGGCCTCTGCTGAATTCCCACTCTCCCGCTCAAAAAGCTCCCGATGCGCTGCCAAAGCAGATCAACCTGTTGGTGTGGAATACCTATAAGTTTCAGAACACTGGCTGGCAACAAGAGTTAGCCGATGCTGCAAAACACGCAGACATGCTGCTGTTGCAAGAAGTCGCGGCGCATCAGCAATGGCATCAGTGGTATTCGCAGGCCCAGGCTGTCTATCCCAGTTTGACTACTCCACTGTTGGTCAGGGCGTTTGAGAAGGGCGACGCGCCAGCCGGTGTTTGGCTTAGCAGCAGCGTGCCCGCACAGCGCTTATGTGCCAGTCGATTTGAAGAGCCCTGGATCGGCGTACCAAAAAGTTTGCTTGCTGCTGAATATGCTTGGCAGGGGCAAACGCTGTTGATAGTGAACCTGCATGGCGTTAATTTTTCCTGGGCACTGGATGAGTTTCAGGCACAGATCCAAGTCGCAGCGGACTTGGCTGATGCCCATGATGGGCCCGTTGTGGTGGCGGGAGACTTTAATACCTGGCGCCAGGCGCGTGTTGATAGCGTTTCGGAAACTCTCAGAAAAGTAGGCTTACAGCAGATTCGCCCCTCTCCGGACCTGCGCACCCGTATCAATGCGCTGGCGATTGACCAGGTGTGGGTTAAAGGCCTTGATGTGGTAAACGCTCACAGTGCCGTCAGCGAAACTTCAGACCATAACCAAATCACCATCTCGATTGTTCCACTGACGAATACGCTTTAACTTACAGAGAGTTAGATCCACAGATCAAGCGATAAGTCAGGCCACAAGATTACAAACGGGGACTTGCAGGTCGCTTCACCGTTAGTTAGCTTAGGATGGTTTCCGAATCTAACAGTCAGGTACTGCAGTGGTCGAGAAGTCAGCTATGCCTATCCTATATTCCTTTGCGCGGTTCGACCGATCAGCGCGGGTGCGTTGGTTGTTGTATGAGCTGGGCGTGGCATTTAAGGAAGTCACGCTGGATCACGCGCAGGAAGAGCATCTGCAGCCGCACTACCTGGCAAGAAATCCATTTGGCTTGGTCCCAGCACTGGAGGATGGTGAGTTGGTTCTCCATGAATCTGGTGCCATCATCCTGCATCTGCTGGCAAGCCACCCCGAACATGACTTGCTCCCTGCTGACAGGGCAGGGCGCAGCCGCTGCATGAGCTATCTGATGTTTGGGTTGACCACGTTGGATGCGGCCGCCAGTCAGGTATTTCTGAGCAAGAGCCAATCAGCAACCGCATTGGAAAAACTGAAGCGATTGCTGCATACCCTTAATACTGAACTTACCGGGCGCGAATACTTGGTCAGCAGTAAGTTTACGGTGGCAGACATAGTGGTAGGCCAGCTGTTAGGACTGCTTGATCACAGAGATCAATTAGCCGGGTACAACAATCTGGAGTATTACCTGACTCGCCTGAAGCAGCGGCCTGCCGCAGCAAAAGCCGAAGTCTTTACTGCGGCGATGAAAGCCTAATCTAACGGCTTATCGCCTCAATTCAGGTGAGTTTTTTATCCCAGAACAGGGCGTGGCCAGCTTCCGGATCTAACGCGTAACCTGCAAAGCCACATTTCTGATAGAGTGCTTTTGCCACATGGTTCCCTTCCAGTACCTCCAGCGTCACCTTGCAGCAGCCGCGCTCCCGCGCGTACTGCTCAACGGCCCGCATCAGTTGTTTGCCGATACCTTTGCCTCTTGCGCTGGGAGAAACCGCAAAATCATGGATATTGATCAGCTCTTCACAGGCAAAAGTGGAAAAGCCAAGGAAGCAATTGGCTAGTCCCACATATTCGCCATCCAGCTCTGCAAGGAAGCTAACGGCAGTAGCGTTCTGCGCCAATTTACCGATGAGTTGGTTGCGGACTTTCTCTGAAATAGGCGTACCGCCACCCATGGGATCTTGAGCGTACTGGTCAAGTAATGCCAGTATCGCCTCGCCATGGGATGGGTTCTGATAGTCGGCAACTAAGATGTTTGCCTGGGAGTTACTCGTCGACATCTATCCTCACCTTTTCACACAGAGACATGGCCAGATTGTTGTCGTAGTAAGCGGCTTCATTAATAAATGCCGGATAGACCACTTTATCGCCCTGATAGGTGATCGTTTCACCCTCAAAGGTTTGGAACAGTGGGTCGCCAGGGTAGATTGGCTGGAAGTCATTGTCCTGAACATTACTATGAACCATACCCAGGCGTTCACCCGACTCATCCAAGGGCAGTGTAATGCTCTCCAGGTAACGGTAGCCTTCAACAGAAGCTGGCAGTTCAGGCAGAGCATCCTGATTGTAAAGCTCGATGAAGTCGAGAATATGATGTGTCAGCGCTTCGCTTTGCTCGAAGATATCCTGGCGTATCACTGATTGCGAAACTGGCCCTACTTCAACAATGACCCCCATGGTGCCAACTGTCGACAGCAGGTGATGTTGTGCTGCGGGCAGGTGGTCTTCGTCGCGGAAAATTACGGCCTCGGGCATTTTCATTTTCACATAGGCCGCCAGTTGGCGATAAATCTTACCTTCCTGGGTCAACAGTATGCATGGGCCCATGTTGCTGGTGGTGGTATGCAGGTCGATCAGGAAATCACACTTGGCGTCACCTTTTGGTCCCAGGGTCGCATCAATCACTTTCGCTCGAGACTGTTCGTATCCGGCCAAACTGGGATCATCAAGTTGAGCGCGGGTGAATTGTCGATTCAGATCCTGATCGCAATAGCGTTTGTTTTCGCCAAACGCACGGGGATTGGCCCAAAGCGTTGAGGTTTCGAAGCTGCTTCGCTTAATGGCTGAGGGCTCATGCTGCCACTTTTTCAGCAGATAGACACCGGTGAATTCATTGCCATGGGTGCCGCCGACAATGGCGACGTTTGCGATCTTTTCCAACCTTCCTCTCCTCAGCCTTCTTTTATCAACATTGGGATAAAGCGGAACAGCAGTCTAGCAAGCGTTAGGAATGTGTTGAAAGCGAAAAATAGCAGGCATAAAAAAACCGCGTTGAAACACGGTTTTTTACGAACGACTAAATCTTAAAAAGTGTTAAATTTTTCGACGGCTGCCAAATAGTCCTACCAGTCCGAGACCCAGCAGGGCAATTGGTAAAGGCTCTGGCACAGATACAAAGTTCATTGTAAATGCTAAGTCGCGATTCCATGCTGTCCAGCTATCTTGCGTCAAACGATCAAAATCGCTGCCGTTATTCATAAACACAAAGCTACCTTCGGTATACGTCTTACCATCTACATTTCCGAAGTACGCGGTACTCTGAACGCCGTCAAAAAGGTTAGAAGCTGAGAAAAAGGCAACGTACTCTCCAGCGTCAAGTGACAGCACACCAGTATCAATTGTGAACTGCTCGAAACCACCCAAACCTTGATTGTCTGTGGTTGTATAAGGGCTGGACATGAACAGGGCATCACCTGTAGCTTTCACTCCATCCCAAGCGTAAACGTACGCTTCAAAGTCAACGTAGCCTGGGTCGACTTTGTCACCAACAAAAAACGTAAAGTCTGTTAGACCTGCTGTTTGGCCTAAAGTGAAAGTCTGGCCATATGTGGCGGTGTTAGATTCGCCAAATGAACCGACACGGTAGCTTCCATTCCACGTCTCAGTTGTATCGATAACAAGAGCAGATGCCGCTGAGGTAGCGGTAAGTGCGACTAAGCCGAACAAGCCGCTGATAAGGGACAACTTCATGTATATACTCCTACGTATTCCGTATACGCAACTACAAAATTAGAAAACTATAAATAACTGTTAAAAATTAGGCAAAAGTTGTGCCTATATTATTTTTTCCTTAAAAAACAGCTGGTTGCTGTTTTTTATATCACTAATAGAAATATAGGTGTAAATTTTAATGACATTGGATAATAAAGAGCCAGCTTCTATAGCGACGCTGGCAGGCGGCTGCTTCTGGTGCTTGGAAGCCGTATTCAGTGAATTGAAAGGTGTGCAGCAAGTGACTTCAGGTTATTCCGGCGGGCATGTGGAACATCCCAGCTACAAAGCAGTTTGCACGGGTGACACTGGCCACGCGGAAGTTGTTCAGATTTTTTTTGATCCGCAAGTGATAAGTTATGAGACCTTGCTGGATATCTTTTTCACCATTCACGATCCCACCACATTAAATAGGCAGGGTGAAGATATCGGCACCCAATATCGTTCGGGCATCTTCTATCACGACAGCGTACAGAAAGCCGAAGCGGAGCAAGCGGTGGCGGCTCAGGCTAATGAGTGGGCAGAGCCGGTCGTTACAGAAATCGTGCCTCTGGAAGTGTTTTATCCAGCAGAAGACTACCATCAGCAGTACTTCTCTATGCATGGACATGAGCCCTATTGCTCGCTGGTGGTTGCGCCCAAAGTGGCCAAGTTCAAGCAGAAATTTGCAGCTTTATTGAAATAGATTGCAGAGTTATGCGGATTGGTATTAAAAAAGCCCCATAGCTATCAAGCTACGGGGCTTTTTGTTTAAGCAGAAAACGCCATTATCAGATAAGCGCAGATTTTAGCGATTCCATTAGCGCCTGGCCGCCTTCCGACTCGACAAAATCCAGTAGGATCTTGGAGTATTGTCCCACCATACCAGAGTCTAATCCCAAGCTGGAAAACGCCTGATTCAGTGCCACTGCGTTACTGGCAGCCTCTGAATCCCCCAGTAACCCGGAGGCCATAGACCCCAGGGTGTCTGCATCGCCACTCACCTGCGTAGGCGCTGCAGCCAACAAACTACTCATATCAGGTACCACGTCACCTAAGGCTGCAAAGTCTCCGCCGCTCATACCTTTTTGCGCTGTTGAAAGCAAAGCGCCTAATCCACCGCTGGCTTGGGTCGGAGAAACGCCAAGCTGCTGCGTCACCATATCAATTAACGGGTTTGCCGCCGCCTGAAGAGGCGTAAATACGAATAGCAGCGCTGTACATAACAGTGCACGGTTGAACATTTGCTTGAGCATAATAGCCCTCCATGGAAAGGTCAGATTAAGCCTAGTACAACCTGTGTTAAGCAGCGAACGTGAGCTAGTTATAAGACTTTTTATCCGTTTTTCGTTATAAACGTCGGTTCTAAAATTTTTCGTTAGCTAATGGAAGTTGCTTATGTTCGCCCCCAAAAAACTGGCGCTCGCAGCGCTGGTGTCGTCTTTGCTCGTGCCTAGCGCACAAGCCATTATCAAAACCCCAATCTATTTGCGTGTTGCCGAACAGGATTATGCTGCTGAGCATCGAGCCAAGTACAAAGGCAAAGGCCAGTACAAAGTGGCTGTAGAGCTGGAAAAGGGGACCTACCATTTCCGCCTGGCTGACAAAGATTTCAGTTGTGGCACCTCATTTGGTCCTGAAGATCCAGCCAAGATTAAGTTTAAGACACCGGTACCCGTGTCTGACTGTGCTACCGACAATGATTTTTCTATCCGCATTCTGTTCCCGGGTGAATACGAGTTTACTCTCGACACCAAAGCTGAGGGTGGAAACGCCATCAGTGTGATGCGCAAGCCGAAGAAAGTGGCTGTTGTACGCAAGCCGCCTGCGGTCGATTGTGGTATCTGGGATGGCAACGTAGTCGAAGTTGATGTCAGCAGCGTGTTCAAAGATGGTGAGCTGGTAAAAGACTTCTACTCGGGCCAAACCGCCAAAGTATCTGGCGGCAAAGTATCGATGCAGCCTTCCAAAGAAAGCGGAGGTTTGTTGTTGCTTGAACCTGCCGAAGCCAAGCCAACAGATTTCTCGTGGGATAACGCATCGGTTTATTTCATCATGACCGACCGTTTTAACAACGGTGATACCAGCAACGACTTCCCTTTTAATCGTAAGAAAGATGGCAAGCAGGAAGTCGGCACTTTCCAAGGTGGTGACATCAAAGGCATCATCGAAAAATTGGATTACATCCAAGAGCTGGGGATGAATGCGATCTGGCTGACGCCGATCGTTGAGCAGATTCACGGCTTTATCGGCGGTGGTGAGAAGGGCAGCTTCCCATTCTACGGCTACCACGGTTACTGGGCGCTGGACTTTACCCGCCTGGATCCAAACTTTGGTACTGATGAAGATCTGGAACGACTGGTCGCAGAGGCTCACAAGCGTGGCATCCGCGTGGTTATCGATGTGGTTATGAACCACGCAGGTTACCCAACACTGGACGATATGCAGACCTATGGCATTAACGCGCTGGCGCCAAATGCTCCGGTACCAGATCAGTGGACTGATTGGGTGCCTGACGAGAAAAAAGGTCAAAACTGGCATCGCTATAACAACTATATTCGTTGGGGTTCCAACGAGTGGGCTGAAAAGTGGTGGGGCCCTGATTGGGTTCGCAGCGGTATGGCGGGTTACACCGCTCCGGGTGGTGATGATATCACCATGAATCTGGCCGGCTTGCCTGATTTCCTGACCGAGAGCGAAAAACATGTGGGTCTGCCGCCAATCCTCAAGAATAAGCCGGATACCCGAGCCGTTGAACGCGAAGGCTATACCGTGGTGGATTACCTGGTTGAATGGCACACCACTTGGGTGCGCAAGTACGGTATCGATGGTTTCCGAGCCGATACGGTGAAACACGTTGAACCACAGGTGTGGAGCAAGCTGAAAGATTCAGCCACCAAAGCACTGGCAGAGTGGAAAGCAGAAAACCCGGATAAAGCGATTGATGACAAGCCATTCTGGATGGTAGGTGAAGTATGGCACCACGGTGCTTACAAGGACTTCTACTTTGACCATGGTATGGATAGCCTGATCAACTTTGACTATGCCGGTGAGATGCAGGCGGTAAAAGGTGCGCAATGTATCAACCAAAACGAAGAGTTGTACGCGAGCTATGCCAAAGACATCAATACCGACCCTGATTTCAACCTGTTGACCTACATTTCCAGCCATGACACCAAACTGTTCTTCCAGCGTTATGAGAACCTGGAGCTTCAGAAAGGTGCAGCTAACGGCCTGTTGTTGATGCCGGGTGGTGTGCAGGTTTATTACGGCGATGAAAGTGGCCGTCCTGCAGGTCCTATGACCGACGCGTTTGATTCACCGACTCGTTCATTTATGAACTGGGATCAGCTCAAGGGTGATCGTGCAGGCTTGGTTGAACACTGGCAGAAAGTGGGTCAGTTCCGTAACAACCACGTGGCTGTGGGCGCGGGTGAGCACAAGATGATCAGTCAGCAGCCTTATGCATTCAGCCGAGTGAAAGGCGATGACCGAGTTGTTATCGTTTATGCGGGTGAAAAGAAGTAGCCAGCTTGATTAGCGTCACCATTAAAAAAGGCCGTATTAGCGGCCTTTTTTATGCGCATAAGTTAGGTTATTGATACACGGAAGAGGTGAACAAAAATCACCCTGAAAATAGCAATATTGGTTAAATAGTTCTCGCCTTTGTAAAAGGGTTTTAGCAGGTTTGAGCGAGCCAATGCATTTATTGATCTCGCAACAAGTGTGAGCTGCGTCACGTGAATTAGATTCCTCCCCTCGTTATGCACTATCCCCAACAGATGGTGCTAAATCTATCGATTGGAGCCCTAATGCGCAAAGTTTCACTGGCCACTGCCACTTCATTTTTACTGCTTCCTTTATCTACCTCAGCAATCGAAATCTATACAGACAACCAAGCCAGCGTTGGTCTAGGTGGTTATCTGCAGGCGGACTTTCGTCAAAGCGGTGGCGACAACGAGATGACCGATCAAGCATCTCGCATCAATTTTGATTTCGCTTTTGATGCAGGCGAGGGGTGGCAGGCGCTCGCCAAAATTGAGTGGGGTCTGAACCTAGTCGATAGCACCAGTGAAATGCAATTCGGACAAGGTGGCGACACGCTGACCAGCGAGCCAAAAGACCAGAATGATACAGTCAACTTGCGTTTGGGCTATATCGGATTAAGCCATGACAGCTATGGCACTATCACCTTCGGTAAACAGTGGTCAGTTTACTATGACGTGACAGAGCGAACGGACCAAATGATGGTGTGGGGAGGAGAAGCGTCAGGCACCTTCAATTACGGCTCTGATGGCGGGATCTCAGGTACAGGGCGTGCAGAACAAGCCATTGTCTACCGTAACAGCATTGGCAACTTGGATTACGCATTTCAGTATCAAGCGAAAAATAGTGAAGAGACCAATATCTACGAATGTCAGGTAAACCCAGATATGGATTGTGGCGATGATGATGTTGGCGACCCTATCTCAAGTTTCACATACGACAAGGGATATGGCGCTGCACTAACGTATCACTTGCCTTGGAACATCGATGTTGGTGTTGGCTATAACCGCTCTGAACTTGATACGACGGAGGGGGTCAATGTGGCAGGGTTTGATGGCGACTACGCTGATGCGCTTGCCCTTGGTATCAACTATGGTCAATTGTCCGATCAACTCTATCTCGCTGCCGTCTACTACGAGGGTACCAATCATGAGTTTGATGACCGTGGAGAGATCTTTGATAGCCAAGGTGTCGAGTTATATGGTCACTATCGTCTAAACCGGGCGTGGCGAATCTACGTAGGTTATAACCAGCTAAAAGACAATGACAATAATTATGAAGGAAGCTACGAGCTGAAATATTACGCTGTAGGTGCCAGTTACCAAATGAGTGAGCGTGTTGAGCTGTTCAGTGAATCGCGTATTGATGACTCAACTATGGCGGACGGCAGTGATGCTGATAACATTCATAGCGTCGGCATAAGAGTCATGCTCTAGTTGTTTGAACTAGGTGGGTAGCAGGGACGCTACCCATTAACTAATTCAAAGCACCCCATCATTTGGCAGGACATGACACCAGATTGAGAAAAAGTGGCAGATGCTGCCGGCTAAAACAAACAAGTGCCAGATACTGTGGCTGAACTTCATTTTCTTATTCAGATAAAAGAAAACGCCAAAACTGTAGCTGAGGCCTCCCGCAACCAGCCAGCTCATGCCACCCCAGCCAATGGCTTCTGCCAACGGCACGCAGGCAAACAGCACCAACCAACCCATTAAGATATAGCTGCCAACGCGTACCGCCTTGAATCGATTTCCATAGCCCAGCTTAAGTGCTAGACCAATCAGCGCTAGGCCCCAAACCAAACCAAACAAAGTCCAACCTAACCAACCCCTCAGGCTGATCAAAAGAAACGGCGTATAGCTACCCGCGATAAGCAGGTAAATAGCGCAATGATCCAATAACTTGAATTTTTGTTTTATGCCTGGCCAGGGGAAAGCGTGATAAAGCGTGGATGAGAGAAACAGTACGATCAGACTAATGCCGTAGACCAGACTAGAAGCTAGGCGCCAGGGGTCGGATTGTTCGACAGAGGTCAGAATCATTAGTACCAAGGCGGTAACTGCCAGGCCAGCACCGACAAGATGCGTCAGGCTATTTGCGAGTTCTTCGCTGGGAGAGTAGGCAGAATGCGTCGACATAGGAAAAATACTCAAACAGTTTGGGCGTACAAGTGTACGCTGAAATCACCATGGCTGCACAGTTTTTCTACACTACACGCGGCCTGTATGGCTGTATTATGGTGCTGAGCCGACATAATATTCTGATTTACCTATGAGTTTTAACTGAATTTTTTTAGGTTCAGAGAGCGCCTTTGTCGTGTTCAGGGACTGAGTGTGTTCTATCTAGGGCAGATTCAATGCAAACCCTTCAAAGTTCCATTGCAATACTTCGCTAAAACGCGGCGGCTCGGGGTAAGGATAAGTCTCGGTATTGGTTAAGCTTTCTACAACGGCCTCAACCAGCTTTTCAGAGTTCTTTGCTTTTTTTCTCGCTTATAGCTGGCTAACCTTTCATCCGATGTTTCTATCATGCCGCTCCACACTTCGGCATCGCCATTGGCGCTATCAGTAATGACATAGCTGACTTTGACCGTCCGCGTTGTGTACTTATAGATATCTGGGTCTAGGTCATCTGTTCGCTTAGAAACGTTGTTTTCTAATAGTTTTGCATGGACACGATAGCGACTGCCTACAGCGACTTTAAACTCTTTTCTTTTTTCTCTTATTGCCGTGATGAGCTGCACTGCAAGCGCATCCTCACTGACTTTTGTGTTTGTTGTGGGATTTTTGAAGGTTGCTGAATCGATACCATCAACGACTAATCTGTCTGGTGTAAAGCCTGGATCGACGACTAAGCGTTGAACGTTTGGTTTGGTCCACTCATCAAGTTGTGCGCAACCTGAGAGCGCGATGAAAAAGAACCCTACTAATTCCGGCAAAGAAGGATTTTGGCGATGCGCTGGGTAAGTGCATGGGAAGCTGACCAACTGAAAATGAGATACCAGCAAATGTAAAAAAAATGTGAAGTTTGAATGTCAAATTATTGACATTCAATGTTAACCTAATGTTTATTAGTGAAAAAGGCTCAGTTGATTTACGTCGCTGGCCGGATACTTGTTTATTTGCGTAGTTGGCACTCTAAACGAGAGTGGTACCGGATTTCTTAGTAGTAAAAGGAGTTAGCAAGGCGATGTTTCTCAAGAAGAGCATTACAGCTTTATGTATGGCTGGTGCAGTCTTGTCTATGGCAGGCTGTAAGCAGGATAGGCAGATCGAAGACGAAGTGTTCTACTTCGTTTTACCTGACCGCTTCCAGAACGCTGATACCAGTAACGACCTCGGTGGATTGAGTGGTGACCGCTCACAGACCGGTTTTGATCCTTCAGATATTCGCTATTACCACGGTGGTGATATTGCTGGGTTGATGGAAAAACTGCCGTATCTGGACAACATGGGGATCACCGCGCTGTGGTTGACCCCGGTATTTAAAAACCAAGCAGTACAAGGTGAGTCTGCCGGTTATCACGGCTACTGGACCACTGACTACACTCAAATTGACCCGCACTGGGGCAGTAATGACGAGTTAAAGCAGCTGATTGCATTGGCGAAGAAACGTGACATGAAGGTCTTCTTCGACATCGTTATTAACCATACTGCGGATGTCATTAAGTACGAAGAATGTCATGACGCTGACGGCTATCTACTGGAAGGTCTGGATACCTGTCCTTATAAAAACCGCGAAGATGGCCAGTACACCACCTTCATTCCTGCAGGTCAGGAAGATGTGAAAGTACCGGCGTGGCTTAACAATGTTGAGCTTTACAACAACCAAGGTGATAGCACTTGGGCGGGTGAATCAGCTATCTATGGAGACTTCCTTGGTCTTGATGACCTAAACACGCAGCATCCGGATGTGCTGGCGGGTATGAAGGACATCTTCAAAGGCTGGATCAGCGAATTCAAGATCGACGGTTTCCGTGTGGATACAGTGAAACACGTAGATATGCCGTTTTGGGCAGAGTGGACGCCCGAAATTATGGCTCACGCCGATGCTGAAGGTATCGAAGATTTCTTCATCTTTGGTGAAGTATTTGAAGGTCACCCTAAGGTGCTGAGTACTTTCACCACTGAAGGTGCTCTGCCATCCGTGTTGGACTTTGGCCTTTACTTCCAAATCAAAGACACGGTTGCATCAAACAAGGCAACTGACGGCCTCGCTTGGCTATTCAGCCAAGATGACTATTACACGGATGCTGACAGCCACGCAGGTTTGCTGATGAACTTTGCTGGTAACCACGATGTGGGACGCATCGGTTTTCATATTGATCAGGAAAACCCAACTGCGACAGAAGAAGAACGTTTGGCACGCGCCAAGTTAGCCAACGAAATCTTGTTCTTTAGCCGTGGTATCCCGGTTATCTATTATGGTGACGAGCAAGGCTTCACAGGTTTGGGCGGTGATACTGGTGCTCGAGAGGACATGATGCCTTCTCAGACTCCGGACTATCAGGACTTGCCACTTATCGGTACTGATGCGACGCCTGCTGACGACAACTTCGATCGTCGTCACCCGCTTTACCGTCAGATCAAAAAACTGAGCAAGCTATCTAAAAAACACTCGGCGCTACGTCGTGGTAAACAGTTCGTTCGATACAGCGAAGGTGAAGCAGGTATTTTTGCTTTCTCTCGTGTAGAAACAGAGAAACCTCGAGAGTACCTGGTTGTGCTTAACACTGCCGCAGAAGCCAAATCTGTCAGTCTGGTCGCAACGAGTGCTACCTACCGTCAGGTTTGGCCACAAAAAGGTGCTGAGCTGGCGGCCGATGGTGAAAACCTCGTCGACGTAACTGTTGAGCCATTCAGTGCTGTGGTTTATCGCGCAGATGACTTGATTAAGTATGCGGCTGAAGTGCCAGTGTTGAGCATCTCCGCGCCGGTTGATGGCAGCAAGGTATCGCATCGAGTCAATGTCAGCGCAATGCTTGAAGGGATCGAAGCGGAAGCTTTACCTCTTTACAACGTGACCTTTGAAGTCAGCGTGAATGACGGTGGATTTGAGTCACTGGGCATTGATTACACGCCGGACTACCAAGTCTACTACGATGTTGCTGGCTACGAAGATGGTACCCAGTTCACTTTCCGTGCCACTGTCGATAACTTCAATGGCAGCCAGGCGAGTGCCGAAGTGACCGTTGAAAAGGGTATCCAGGAAGGTATGACCCTTTGGTTCAAGAAGCCTGCTGATTGGGCTGGCGCTAACCTGTACTGGTGGTCTGCCGATCCGCAACCAGCAGTTGATTGGCCAGGTGCGGTGATGGAAGAGATGGGTGATGACTGGTACAAGTTCCAGTTTGAAAACGGCGTGACTGCAGCCAATGTGATTTTCAATGATGGACAGGGTCTGCAAACGGATAACCTGACCGCAGATGGCGATGCCTGTTATGAAAATGGCGGTTGGAGTAATACCTGTGCTTTGCCAGTTCCAGGAATGACGGTTCACTTTAAAAAGCCAGATGGGTGGGGTGATGACATTCACGTTCACTATTGGAACGCCGCGCCTGCAGACAATAGCGCTTGGCCAGGTGTTCAGGCTGAGCTAATTGGCGAAGGCTGGTACAAGTTCCAGTTCCCAGTCAATGTGACTGCTGCTGATCTGATCTTTAACGACAACAACGGTAATCAAACGGCCAATCTGTACCATGATACGGATGCCTGTTACGTCGCAGATGTATGGGATGATAACTGTGTCGCACCCGTTAAGGGATTGGAGTTAGGCTTTGTTGCGCCAGATGGCTGGGGCAGCGAGGTTAACATCTACTACTGGGATGCTGCGAATGCGCCTACCGTTGATTGGCCTGGTGTGCCTATGACTGTGGAGGCTGATGGCTCTTACAGCTTTAGTTTCCCTCTGAATACGACGTCAGCTAATGTGATTTTCAACGATGGCGCGTCTCAAACAGAAAATCTGTTCGCAGATAGAGATGGCTGTTACGTTGTAAACGAGTGGAAGGATGTTTGTGGTGAGCCTGCACTGGAACCGGGGATCACGGTTTATTACAAGGCACCAGAAACGTGGACTGAAGCCTATATCCACTACTGGGCATCAGAAGGTGTTTCTTCGTCTACTGATTGGCCAGGTTTGCTAATGACGTCACTGGGCGGTGGCTACTTCAGCTATCAGTTCGAAGACGGTGTCACCGGCTCTAATATGCTATTCCACAATGGCGCAGGCGAGCAGACAACTGACAGTTTCAGGGCAGGCGATGGATGTTACATCGATGACGCCTGGGTGGACAGCTGTGTACTGCCAGGTATCGAGGTTTGGTTCAAGAAGCCGGATAGCTGGACTGGCGCGCAGGTTTACTTCTGGGGAGTTGAAGGTGCACCTGATAGTTGGCCTGGTTACGCAATGGAAGATGCTGGCGATGGTTGGCTCCGTTACCAGTTTGCCGATGGTGTTCGCGCGGTGGACCTGATCTTCAATGACGCCGCGGATGGTGGCTCTGGTGCTCAAACGGATAACCTATATAGAGACGCCAATGGCTGTTTCGATACGGTTGACGGTTGGACTGACAGCTGCGCACACCCTTAGCCTTGTAAGGGACTTACTTGGACATAAAAAAACGGCCTCAACAGAGGCCGTTTTTTATCATGGAGATAAACCCTGCGAGCTATCAGCTCATGTCCAGCTCTTTGAGTTTACGGGTCAGCGTGTTCCGCCCCCAGCCCAATCGGCGCGCAGCTTCCTGCTTATGTCCGCCGGTATGGCGTAGCGCGGTGGTTAGCATGACGCGCTCGAACTCTGGCAGTGCATCATTGAGAATGTCGATACGCCCGGTAGACAGCTGTTGCTCAGCCCATTGATTAAGCGATTGCTGCCAAGTTAGCGCCGTTACCGGCTCTCCGTCATTGCTAGGTGTTGGTGCTGAAGGTTGCTGTAGCTCAGGTGGCAAATCACTTATCAGAACTTCCTGCCCCGATGCCATCACGGTCAACCAGCGACAAGTATTTTCTAACTGCCTGACGTTACCTTGCCAAGGCAACTGCTCCATATACGCTTCAGTATCTGATGCCAATGTTTTGGTTTCGACACCCAGTTCTTCGGCTGCTTTACGCAGGAAGTACTTGGCCAACTGGGGAACGTCTTCGGAGCGTTCGCACAGTGGAGGAAGGTGAACACGGATCACGTTCAGTCGGTGAAACAGATCTTCACGAAACTTGTTTTGTCTGACCAGTTCTTCCAGATTTTGGTGCGTCGCTGCGATGATCCGGACATCGACTTCAATGGGCGAGTGTCCACCGACGCGGTAGAACTGACCATCGGACAGTACTCGTAATAAACGCGTCTGAATATCCAGTGGCATGTCGCCAATTTCATCAAGAAATAGGGTGCCATTGTTTGCCTGTTCAAAGCGGCCCTGGCGAATGGTGTTGGCGCCAGTGAACGCCCCTTTTTCGTGACCAAACAACTCAGACTCGATGAGATCACGAGGGATCGCGGCCATGTTCAGCGCAATGAAGGACTCTTCTGAGCGGGGGCTGTGACGGTGCAAAGCTCGTGCGACCAGCTCCTTACCCGTACCCGACTGGCCATTAATCAAGACGCTGATTGAAGAACGAGACAGACGACCGATGGCACGGAAAACTTCCTGCATTGCAGGTGCTTCGCCTATTATCTCGGTCTCTGGCAGCTCTACCTCTCGACGGCGGCGGGTTCGGCGATTCTCCTGACTATGAGTGATTGCGCGTTTTACTAAAGCGACGGCTTCGTCTATGTCAAACGGCTTAGGCAAGTATTCGAATGCACCGCTTTGATAGGCTGATACCGCGCTATCGAGGTCTGAATGTGCAGTCATAATAATGACCGGAATATCAGAGCCGACATCATGAATACGGTCTAAAAGTGTTAGGCCGTCCATATTTGGCATACGCACGTCAGAAAGAACAACATCCGGGGTCTGGAAACGTAACTGCTGTAATGCTTCTTCCCCGGACTCGAAGCTACTTACATGGATATCTGCAGCGGTTAGCGCACGCTCGAGTACCCAGCGAATAGAGCTGTCGTCATCGACGATCCAAACCTGTGCGTCAGTCATACTGCTCCCTTATTTCCTGATAGGCAGGTGAATGATGAATTCCGTGTGTCCCGGCCAACTGATGCAATCGATGCGGCCGTCATGTTGGGTCACTAATGTTTGAGAAATAGATAAGCCTAACCCAGTGCCATCAGCTTTACCTGTGACCATGGGGTAGAACAAAGTATCTTGAAGTTGCGGTGGTATACCTGGGCCGTTGTCGGCAATTTTAATTTCGGCCACCAGGCGATAACGCTCGCCGTTTAAAGTCATCTGACTGGCTGAGCGCGTTGTTATATTTATATTGCCTTGCCCCTGCATCGCCTCGACCGCATTTTTGACGATATTTAGAAATGCTTGCTCCAGCTGCTCCGGGTCCATAGCAAAGTCGGGTAGGCTAGGGTCATAATCACGGTTGATGCTGAGTTGCTCTAAACCCTCCATATTGACCAGCTGGATGACTTTCTCCAGCACCATATGGATGTTGTGTTCTGAGCGGGCGGATGGGCGTTGAGGGCCAAGCAATTTATCGACCAGATTTCTAAGACGATCCGCCTGCTCGATAATAACGTTGGTGAACTCTTTTAGCTGAGGATCAGGCAGCTCTTTTTCTAGCAGCTGTGCAGCACCGCGAAGGCCTCCTAAAGGATTCTTAATTTCATGGGCTAAACCGCGAACCAGCTCTCTGGCAGCCTGTTGTTGGCTTGCCTGATAAATCTCATGGTTAATCTTTTTTTGCTGGTCTATTTGTTTCATTTCCAGCAAGGCAAAGCGCTGATCTCCCCTTAGGAAGGGAGAGACAGTGACGTCTACAGCTATGTGGCTGCCATCTAGTTTGACGATAGACACGTCATTGTCGGTAAAGCTATTACCAAGATTTAATGTGTCATTGATTAACTGCGTTTCGAGAGAAAGGTGCTCAAATAAGCTGGGAAGCGATTCACCCAGAAGGCGTCGGGCGCTCTGTTCGAGAAGTTGTTCGCCTGCAGAGTTTATGTAGCGGATCACCAAATGGCGATCCAGCAATATGATGGCAGTGCTCAGGACATCGAGCAGGGTGGTCGTGACCCCTGATAGTGCATTTTTCGATGTCCCGGAAGATTGTGAGAGCACGGTGCGTTCTTCTCCTGAAATTGCACCATTTAGGTGCGAATGCACCTAAACTCTAACACTTCAGAAAGCTTGTCGCACTGTCCTTGTGCTTAGCGAGCCTGGAGTACTGAGGCACGGTGCAGATAAATGATCCGTACCGGTGAAGATGCAATTACCTTGCCTCTTTGATCCAATAGTTCTAACTTTAATTTATGCTCGCCGCGATTCACGTTCATGAGGTGAAACACGGGTTCGTCTTCAGACATGCCCAGAACTTGATCATTTACCTTGAGTCGATAGGAATAACCGTCCTGAATTTCTGGCTCAACCTGGCCGACGACAGACACACGGCCCATATTGTCACGAATGGTAGCTTCGTGCTGAGGCGAGCGAATAGATACTTTAAACGATGCCGTGCCTTTTGGGCCTTTATCCGTTTGGATTACACCATCATTCAAGCGAGGAATTACGTTGGTTCCAACCTTGGGCTGGATCTGCTGTGCTTGACTTCCCTGCACCGGCTTATCTGAGTAATGGACAACGCCGTTGGCATCCTTCCACGTGTAGAGCTTACCTGCGTGTGCGGCAGCTGCTCCTAACAGACACAAGAGCAAGGCTATATTTTTTACGACCATAGCCATTCACCTTTTTTCTACATATGTCTAACTATATTTGGGATCGACTATTTTGTCACCACGAATCGCTCATGTCGAAAAAAAAAGCCCACTTTTCAGTGGGCTTTGTGAGAGTGTTCAAATTACGAGCGGTACATTATTAAACGCTGTAATACATGTCGAACTCAACAGGGTGAGTAGTAGAGTTCAACAACTCAACTTCTGCTTCCTTAAGTTCGATGTATGCGTCGATACTGTCATCGCTGAATACGCCACCAGCAGTCAGGAACTCACGGTCATTATCCAGAGCTTCCAGTGCTTGCTCAAGAGAAGCAGCAACCGTTGGGATAGCCAACGCTTCTTCTGCAGGCAGGTCGTAAAGGTCTTTGTCCATAGCTTCGCCTGGATCGATCTGGTTCTTGATACCGTCGATACCAGCCATCAGCATGGCAGTGAACGCTAGGTAAGGGTTACCAGTTGGATCCGGGAAGCGAACCTCGATGCGGCGAGCTTTCGGAGAAGGTACCACTGGGATACGGATAGAAGCAGAACGGTTACGGGCAGAGTAAGCCAGCATAACAGGAGCTTCGAAACCAGGAACCAGTCGCTTGTATGAGTTAGTTGAAGCGTTGGCAAAGGCGTTGATCGCACGTGCGTGCTTGATGATACCGCCGATGTACCACAGAGCTTCTTGAGACAGACCACCGTACTTGTCACCAGAGAACAGGTTTTCGCCGCCCTTGCTGATTGATTGGTGAACGTGCATACCAGAACCGTTGTCACCAACAATTGGCTTAGGCATGAAGGTCGCAGTCTTACCGTACAGGTGAGCAACGTTGTGTACTACATACTTGTAAACCTGAACTTCGTCAGCTTTCTCTACCAAGCTGTTGAACTTACAAGCGATTTCGTTCTGACCTGACGTTGCCACTTCGTGGTGGTGAGCTTCAACGACCAGACCCATGTCTTCCATTACTACACACATAGCAGAACGGATGTTGTGACCTGAATCTACTGGAGGTACTGGGAAGTAGCCACCTTTAACACCTGGGCGGTGAGCCAGGTTACCGTCAGCGTATTCTTTACCACTGTTCCACTTAGACTCTTCTGAGTCCAGCTTGAAGAAGCTGCCGCTCATGTCAGTGTGGAAACGAACGTCGTCAAACATGAAGAACTCTGGCTCTGGACCAAAGTAAGCGTCGTCACCAATACCGGTAGACTTCAGATACTCAAGACCACGCTTGGCGATTGAACGAGGGTCGCGGTCGTAACCGGCCAGAGTGTCTGGCTCAAGGATGTCACAGCGAACGATCAGAGTAGACTCTTCTGAGAACGGGTCCAGAACAGCTGTCGCTGGGTCTGGCATCAGTACCATGTCTGATTCGTTAATGCCTTTCCAACCTGCGATAGAAGAACCGTCGAACATCTTGCCGTCTTCGAAGAAATCTTCGTCGATTTGGCTGACAGGGATACTTACGTGCTGCTCTTTACCTTTGGTATCGGTGAAGCGCAGATCGATGAATTTTACCTCTTCTGATTTAATCAGCTCGAGTACGTTTGCTACTGACATCCTAGTTAACCCTCCGGTGTCAATGTTTAGAATTGTTTGAAGCTGGGCTTCAAAAGCGAAATCCGTGCCATTATCCTATGCCTTTGATTTTTAAGGCATTGCGTCTATCAGCCTCGCTGAAAACATTAATTGTTGCACCATCTGTGTGCATTCAAATAGAAGAAATGCGTCAAAAAGGTGCGACTAACCAAGTTGGTGCTACTGCGATAGGCGTAACGAGTCGTATACAGATATCACACTTTTTGTAGGGGAGAAATCGTGCCAGCGTGTCAGTTTATTGAAGTCTGCAGATTTTTACTCTCAACAAAATCTATAAGATATTGAATAATAAGGATAAAAATAGAGTTGGTGAAAATCCCTGTATTTTGACTATCTTTTGCACGATTAAAAAATGGGATTTATATCACGTCGCCTATACAATAGGCGCCCTTTAAACAAATCTACATCAATAGAACGGAAGGCCTCAGGTGATCGAGAAGCTGCGTAATATCGCCATTATCGCCCACGTTGACCATGGTAAAACTACTCTGGTTGATAAACTGCTAGCCCAGTCGGGAACACTTAACGAACGTGCCAATCATGGCGAGCGTGTCATGGACTCCAACGAGCTGGAGCAGGAACGTGGTATTACCATTTTGGCGAAGAACACAGCCATCCACTGGAATGATTACCACATCAACATTATTGATACTCCGGGACACGCCGACTTCGGTGGTGAAGTAGAACGTGTATTGTCGATGGCCGATTCGGTACTTTTGTTGGTTGATGCAGTTGACGGTCCAATGCCTCAGACGCGCTTTGTAACGCAGAAAGCATTTGCTCAGGGTCTTAAGCCAATCGTTGTCGTCAACAAAATTGACCGTCCAGGCGCACGCCCTGACTGGGTAATTGACCAGGTATTCGACCTGTTCGACAACCTGGGTGCAACTGACGAACAGCTGGATTTCCCAATCGTATACGCTTCAGCTTTGAACGGGTTTGCTTCACTGGACCCTGATGAAGCAAGCGAAGATATGACACCACTGTTTGAAACCATCGTAGAGAAAGTGGAAGCGCCTGCCGCGACTCAAGACGCTCCTTTCCAGATGCAGATTTCTCAGCTTGACTACTCAAGCTACGTTGGTGTTATCGGTGTAGGCCGTGTAACCCGTGGTGCGGTTAAGCCTAATCAGCAAGTGACTGTTGTCGGTGCTGATGGTAAGCAGCGCAACGGTAAAGTAGGCCAGGTACTGGGTTATCTGGGCCTTGAGCGTAACGAAGTTACTGAAGCGCAAGCGGGTGACATTATCGCTATCACTGGTTTGGGTGAGCTGAAGATCTCTGACACCCTGTGTGACCCTGCTGCCATTGAGCCGCTGCCAGCGCTGAGTGTAGACGAGCCAACGGTAACTATGACCTTCCAGGTTAATACCTCCCCGTTCGCTGGCCAAGACGGTAAGTTTGTGACGTCTCGTAATATCCTTGAGCGTTTGGAAGAAGAGCTGGTACACAACGTTGCGCTGCGTGTTGAGCAGACCGACGATCCAGACAAGTTCCGCGTATCAGGTCGTGGTGAACTTCACTTGGGCATTCTGATTGAAAACATGCGTCGCGAAGGTTACGAGTTGGCGGTATCTCGCCCAGAAGTAATTCTGCGTGAGGTTGACGGTGAAGTTCAGGAACCATACGAAACCGTCACCGTTGACGTGGAAGAAGAACATCAGGGCGCTGTGATGGAGCAGTTGGGTCTGCGTAAGGCTGAAATGACTGACATGCAGCCCGATGGTAAAGGCCGTATCCGTATGGACTTTATGATCCCAAGCCGTGGCCTGATCGGTTTCCAAACCGAGTTTATGACACTGACTTCTGGTTCTGGTCTGCTGTATCACACTTTCGACCACTACGGTCCGCATAAAGGTGGCACGATCGGCCAGCGTACTAATGGTGTTTTGATTGCTAACGCAACCGGTAAAGCACTGACTTACGCACTGTTTAACCTGCAGGAGCGTGGTCGCCTGTT
Source organism: Corallincola platygyrae (assembly GCF_039544265.1). Lineage (NCBI taxonomy): Bacteria > Pseudomonadati > Pseudomonadota > Gammaproteobacteria > Alteromonadales > Psychromonadaceae > Corallincola > Corallincola platygyrae. The sequence goes on from NZ_BAABLI010000015.1 coordinate 306,154, forward strand.
TATTGGTCACGCGACTGAAGTTTATGAAGGTATGTTGGTGGGTATTCATAACCGCTCTAACGACCTGACCGTAAACGTACTGAAAGGTAAGCAGCTGACCAACGTGCGTGCATCAGGTACTGATGATGCGCAGGTACTTAGCCCACCGATCAAGATGACCCTTGAGCAGGCGCTTGAGTTCATCGACAACGACGAACTGGTGGAAGTAACTCCACACAACATTCGTCTGCGCAAAAAGCTGCTGACGGAAAATGACCGTAAGCGTGCAGCGCGTAATAACCCTGCGGACTAAAAGACCCTGTGTGTGCCGTCCTAAAATAAGTTGACGGTTTTCTATTAAGCCAGCGCCAATTCAGCGCTGGCTTTTTTGTGCACTTCTTCAGGCG